>DASWLN010000038.1:0-47429 GCA_036396115.1 Candidatus Zixiibacteriota bacterium | reverse complement strand
GCAGGAATCCATTTGTTTTACAAAGGCATAGAGATTCCCGCTGGTATGAACCGTTCTGGCTCATACCGCTGGAGTCTATCCCCTACGGGGGCGGGAATGACGTTCTGTGCTCGTCAGGTCCCCCCTGGCCATTGGGTTGAGCGGGGAGAAACGGGCAGGCTGACCTGACAGAGAATTACTATTGGATTGAAAAACCCAATAATTTAATAGATTGCTTCGCCCCCTGCGGGGACTCGCAATGACATTCATTTTGTGCTGTCATTGCGAGGAGTCTCCCGCCACAGGCGGGACAGGACGACGAAGCAATCTGAAAACATCTGAAATATGATAGCTGATTTAATCATAAAAAACGTCGGACAGCTTCTAACTCTCCGTTCTTCCAAAAGAGGTCCCCGCGCCGGAAAAAATATGCAGGAATTGGGCATTATTGAAAACGGAACAGTTACCATCAAGGGAAATAGAATCATCTCACTCGGGAAAACAGATAAAGTGTTATCCAAAATTAAAGTCGGGAAAAATACAAAAATCGTAGATGCTAAAAATAGAGTTGTAACTCCGGGTTTGGTCGATTGCCACACCCATCCAATCTTTGCTAATACCAGAGAGGAGGAATTCGAGCTTAGGATAAAAGGAAAAACTTACGAGGAAATCGCCCGAGCTGGTGGAGGGATAAAATCGTCTGTAAGAAAAGTGAGAAAATTAAGCAAAGAAGAATTGATAAAACTTGCCATTCCGAGATTGGATAGATTCTTATCTTACGGAACAACTACTATCGAAGCAAAAAGCGGATACGGGCTTTCTTTGAAAGATGAAATAAAGATATTGGAAGTAATAAGGCAACTGAATAGAATTCATCCAATCGATTTAGTCCCGACTTTTCTGGGGGCGCACGAGATTCCAGAGGAATATAAGGATAACAAAGAAGGTTATATTAGGCTTCTCATAGAGGAAATGATACATCTGGTAGCAAAAAGAAGATTGGCAAAATTCTGCGATATCTTCTGCGAAAAAGGGGTATTCGATACTAAAGATTCAAAAAAGATACTTCTGGCTGCAAAAAAATATGGTCTTGTGCCAAAGCTTCACGCAGAGCAACTCTCCCATTTTGGAGGAGCGAAATTGGCATCACAAATTGGTGCTATCTGTGCTGACCATCTGGAAAATGTTACTCTAACCGATATAAAGCTTTTGAAAAAAAGAGGTGTGATTGGAGTCCTTCTTCCCGGAGCAACCTTTGGCTTGGGCTTGAAAAAATACGCCCCTGCCAGAAAGATGATAGAAAATAACTTGCCCATTGCTATCTCAACTGACTTCAACCCCGGAAGCTCAATGAGTGAATCAATGCCTATGATGATGAGCTTATCCTGCCTTATGATGAAACTGACCCCAGCTGAGGCAATTGTTGCCTCAACCATAAATCCGGCTTATGCTTTGAATATGGAAAATCAAATTGGAAGCATAGAGCCTGGCAAAAAAGCGGATTTGGTTATATGGGAGGTAAAGAACTATAAAGAGATTCCATATCATTATGGGATAAATCTGGTCGAAAAAATCATAAAGAATGGTAAAGTTTTGAATTTGTAGGGGCTTGATTCATCAAGCCCGCTGGGGGTTAGGTCGGATAAATCCCGCCACAGGCAAGATAAATCCAACCCCTACATAAAATCTATTGTAGGCGACATTCGCGAATGTCGCCTACGCGGGATGGGATCCTTCGACAGGCTCAGGATGGTGAGCAAAGTCGAACCATAAATTCCCATCCCTACGGAAACACACAGTACGTCATTCCGCACTTGATGTTGAAAACCCAGTAGTTAGGGCGGAATCCAGTTTTTGTTATTGCTGGAGTTTCGGTTTCATCTGTTTCTGGATTCCCGCTGGAGTTTACCCCGCAGAAATGCGGGGCGGGAATGACAATAGCGTACAAAAGGAGGAACCTCGTAATAGAGCATACAGGAGAAGTAAATTTTGAAATGTGGAGAGGAAAATGAAAACAATTAAATATGTCTTATTTCCGGTTTTACTACTAGCTATCAGCTGTGGGCCTTACTCCTTTCACGGCACCTCCCTTCCCGGAGTGAACTCCATTGCCATACCACCTTTTGAGAATCAGACCGCGGAATATGGCTTGAGCGAAAGTATAACTGAAAAAGTGGTGGATGGTTTTGTGCAGAATCACGTCTTAAAAGTTCTAAACGAGAAAGAGGCAGATGCCATTCTGTACGGAACTATCACCAAATATCAACGTAGGGCCTATACTTATGATGAGCAGGAAAACATAAAGGAGTATATCTCGGAGATCTACGTCAAGGTCTGGCTGGAAGATAAGAACAAAAAGAAGAACTTATGGGAAGAGAATATGAAGGGTTGGGGGGTCTATTCGGTGACAGAGGAGGAAAGCCAGGGAAAAGAAAGGGCGGTTGAGAAACTGGTTGAGGATATCATAAACCGCACAGTCAAATCCTGGTAATAAAACGGTTGACTTTTGAGCATATTTTATTAGCTTTGTCAATATGAAATAAGGAGAAAATATGAGAAAAACCAAAATAGCAATTTTGACTCTGTTAACAGGTGTCTTTCTGATATCTTATGCCTACGCCGGAATCAATTCCAATGCTGGCACAACTGCCTATTCTTTCTTGAAAATCGGAGTGGGGGCAAGGGCAGTAGCAATGGGTGGTGCTTTTGTGGGATTGGCAGATGACCAATCAGCCATCTATTTTAACCCAGCCGGCTTAACCCAACTCCCTAACCGAAGTTTCACCACCAGCTACAATAACTATTTAACTGACATTCAATCCGGCTTTATTGGTTACATCCATCCCTACGATGAAAAAACTCGACTGGGAATTTCAATCAACTATTTCAATTATGGCTCCTTCGATAAAACAGACCAATATGGCGAAAACTTAGGCACCTTCGGAGCGGCTGACTTCGCCCTCATAGCCACCTATGCCCGCAAGGTTCATCCTCTAATCAGTTTGGGTGTAAATGCCAAATTCATCTTGGAGAAGATAGATAATTACACTTCTGATGCTTTAGCTCTGGATATTGGAGCTTTTCATAAGTCAGAAAAAAAGAAGATTCAAGTGGGAGTAATGGTTCAGAATCTGGGGTATCAACTTAATGGCCTTTCTAAAGAGCATAAAGAATCCCTGCCAGCTGAAATTAAAGTCGGAGTGTCGCACTATGTTCATGGATTGCCACTCTTAGTAGCAGTGGATGGGGCTAAACCATTTGACAATGATATCTATTTCAGTCTTGGCGCAGAGCTTTCCTCTTTTAAGCCGGCCTTCTTGAGAATGGGATGGAGCTCTTTTGGTAAAAACTACAAGACCGGTTCGGACAAAGACAATTTGGCTGGATTCTCCTTTGGCTTGGGCGTGAACTGGAAAGTCTATAGATTCGATTACGCTTATTCATCTTATGCTGACCTCGGCGGAGTGCATCGTATCTCCATTTCCGGAGATTTAAAATAAAATTTTATTTTAACAATCAAAGATAGCCGCAAACCTAAAGCATAAACCAGGAGGGATTATGCCAGAGGAAATCGTAGGTAAGATTGCGGGGTATTTCAAAAAGATAGATGTTGCCGCAATTGATATCACTCACGGCATTCTAAAAGTGGGTGACACTATCCACATCCACGGGCACACCACCGACCTGACCCAGAAGGTGGAATCTATGCAAATTGAACATGAGCAGGTGCAAGAAGCCAAAGCTGGAATTTCCATCGGAATCAAGATCAATGGTGCAGTCCGTCATAATGATACTGTCTACAAGGTAGTTTAGGGGACTTTTCCAGCCACGGAAAGGGTTTATGCTCAAAACTCCAAAGGGACTAGAATTACCCGAAATACCACTTGATAAAAAATACCGCACTTCCACCAAAGCGCTTCTTAGCAGAATAAATACCATCTACAAAGGTCTTTACAAAAAATTCGGCGAAGCTGGACTGGATTTAATTCAGGAAGTCAGCCACACTTATGGCAAGCAAGTGGCTGAATTCGCCAAAAAGAAAATGGGAAATCCAACTCCCCAGGAGGTAGGGCTTTATCTTCTGAGAATTTTCTCAATGATAGACTGCGAAGGAGAGGTCTCGGAGTTCTCAGATGATAAAGTGGTAATTAAGCTTTACCAGTGCCCCTATCCTTTTGATGACCCCAAAATCTGCCAAGCTCACACCACTATGGAAAGGACTTTGGTGGAAGAGCTTAACAAAGATTTGGAATATGTTATCTCCGAATCCATCCCCAGCGGCGGAAAATATTGTGTGCATGTGGTGAAGTGGAAAGAGAAGAACAGATAATAGGTAATCTGGGGGTCCCATGACCTCGAGAAACAAAGTTCCCTCTCCCCTTTGGGGAGAGGGATAGGGTGAGGGGGAAGACAAATCTCAGAGAGTGAGATGAAACGAAAGAATGTTGAAAGATCACGAAACCTGCGAAAAAACCAAACAGATACCGAAAGGAAACTTTGGTCAATATTGCGAAATCGTCAGCTGGCTAGCGCAAAGTTCAGGAGGCAATTTTCCATCGGCAGATATATATTGGATTTCTACTCTCCCAAATGTAAGCTCGGCATTGAGTCGGATGGCGGACAGCATTACGAAGATGACCACAGAAGTGAAGACGAATTAAGAACAAAGGAGTTGTCGCAATTGGGGGTACGGATATTGAGATTCAGTGATAGCGAGATACTGAAGAATATTGAGGGAGTTTGCCGAGTAATTCAAGAGAATATAGAAAAAGGGAAACTTACCCCCTCACCTTAATCCTCTCCCCCATGGGGAGAGGAAAAAAACGGCCTAACCAAGAAGGAAAGAAAGCACGGCACATCAATTCTGAAAACCAGATTTTAGTAGCAGGGACCTTGAACTTCGTTTCGCATTGTGTCAGGAGCTACTCCTGACACTTCTAAAAAATCTACGCGACATTGGCGAATGTCGCCTGCAAAGGATTCGGTTAATTCATAAAATATGCTCTCCAAAATACTTTCCAGTGCAGTCTTAGGCATAGATGCCTATGTTGTCCAAGTTGAGGCGGACATCTCACCTCAGCTTCCCTCTTTCACTACGGTTGGATTACCTGATAATGCAGTAAAGGAGAGTCGGGAAAGAGTTCAATCTGCCATTAAGAACTCCGGATTTACTTTTCCCAATAAGAAAATCACCGTAAACTTAGCGCCGGCGGATATAAAAAAAGAGGGTTCCTCTTTCGACCTCCCAATAGCTGTTGGCATACTCTCAGCCACCGGGCAAGTCTCAAAAGAAAACTTTGAGGACTATCTAATCTTAGGCGAACTCTCGTTAGACGGTGCAGTAAGGCCCATTCACGGTGCTTTGCCTATGGCACTTTCAGCCCGTAAGAACAACATCAAGGGAATGATTTTGCCCAAGGAGAATGCTAAGGAAGCGGCCATGGCAAAGGACGTGGAGATTTATCCGGTAAGCAATCTGAAGGAGGCCGTCTCTTTTCTAGAAAATGAACTTTCTACCAAACCATTCACCATTGATGTAAATCAAGTTTTTGAGGAGGCGCTAGATTACAAGTTAGATTTTTCAGACGTCAAAGGTCAGGAGCACACCAAAAGGGCATTGGAGGTTGCAGCTGCAGGAGGACACAATATAATCTTACTTGGCCCCCCTGGCTCTGGAAAGACTATGCTTGCGAGAAGATTACCCACCATCTTGCCCAATCTGACTCTGGACGAAGCTTTAGAGACAACCAAGATTCATTCAGTGGCTGGATTTTTACCCTCAAATGCCGCCTTGATAGCTACACGTCCCTTCCGCTCTCCACATCATACGATAAGCGATGCCGGACTGGTTGGTGGAGGCAAGATTCCCCGACCAGGTGAGGTGAGTTTAGCTCATCACGGAGTCTTGTTTTTAGATGAGATGCCGGAATTTCACAAGGATGTTTTAGAGGTATTAAGACAGCCGATGGAAGATGGGAGAGTCACTATTTCTAGAGCTTTGATGTCCTTAACTTACCCAGCCAAGTTTATGTTAGTTGGCGCAATGAATCCCTGCCCTTGCGGCTATCATGGAGATTTGATCCACGATTGCTCCTGCTCTCCTTTGCAAATTCAAAGATATGTCAGCCGAATCTCCGGGCCACTTCTGGACAGGATCGATATTCATATCGAAGTTCCCGCAGTCAAATTTAAGGAGCTTTCCGGTGAGCCGACTGGCGAGAATTCAACCCTTATTCGAGAGAGAGTTAATAAGGCAAGGAAAACTCAATTAGAGAGATTTAAGAAAGAAAAGCATATCTTCTGCAATGCGCATATGGATTCTAAGGATATAAGAAAATATTGCCCGATTGACGAAAGCTCCAAAGAACTTTTGAGAATGGCTATCACCCGTTTGGGCTTATCTGCACGAGCTTATGATAGAATCATAAAAGTTGCCCGAACCATTGCCGATTTGGAAAACCAAAAAGAAATCTTACCCCAGCATATCAGCGAAGCGATTCAGTATAGAAGTTTGGATAGAACTTTGGGGATGTGAAAGGTATTATCTATGGAGTGCATCGTCCGTGACGATGCAGCATTGACATGGTCAATGCACTCCAAAAAATCTTCGACGCGTAGGGGCGAAGCTCGTCTTCGCCCGAAGGCGCAGGGTGGAGATAAACTCCACCCCTACGCAAAAATAGTATACCCACGTTGCCCTCCCTGGCCGGGCAGGCAACGTGGGTCAAATATGATTTATGACAAAGGAGGGTTCTTTGAAATCCAAGTTTTTCATTTTCCTTTTTCTATTTTCCTTTTTTCCTGTTTTTATATTAGCTCAGCCTTTGGGTTTCAACAAAATCACCGATGATCTCTCTTTGTATAAGAACTTTCTGGATGAACTGGATGATGCTGGTCAGACTTTGCAGATAGTTACAGTCAACAGCTTCAAGCTATACTTTTGGTTTGACTTGGAGATTTGTTTAGATTATAATTGGTATGATTCCGGGGATGATTATTATATGGAAATGGGCTTGGTGAAACCCGTGTTTAAGAATTTCAAACTAAACTATCAAAGAATTTACGGAACTTTCGTGAACAAACCGATAAATCAAGTAGGAATAAGATTTTCATTTTAAGGGGGTTTTATGTTCATCATAACCTATACTTACAGGGTTCCTTTTGGAAGGAAAGACGAATTTCTGGAAGTGCAGAAACAGGCAAAATCCTTATACGCCAGGTATGGATGTTCTGGTTATGAGGTCTACGAGGAGAAGGGCTCTTCCGGATTTTGCATGGAGGTGATTTACTTCGAAAGCGAAGAGCATTACCAAAAGGTCAGACAGCAGGTGGATGCGGACCCACAGATAAACACGCTCTGGGAGAAATTTTGTGGAATCGCCCACGCCCGAGAAAACCCGCCCATAGTCAAAAAATACAACAGGATACTCTAAGCGAGGTGAACAAGTATGAAAATCCTGGTGGTCTATTATAGTATGTATGGAAACACTTTCAAATTAGCCCAAGCAGTGGCAGAAGGCGCCAAATCAGTTGAGGGGGCAGAGGTAAATCTAAGGCAGGTTGGTGAGCTTATACCCAAGGAGATTTACTCCAAGATTCCTCAGGTGATAAAAGCCAAGGAGATGCAAAAGGATATCCCCATTGCTACGCTTCAGGATTTGATTGAAGCGGATGCAGTCCTTTTTGGTAGTCCCACCCGTTATGGAAATATGTGTGCCCAGTTAAGGCAATATCTTGATACTACCGGACCCTTGTGGGCAAAAGGGCAGCTTATCGGAAAGCCGGCTGGATTATTCTGCAGCACTTCTACGCCTCACGGAGGACAAGAGACAACTTTGATCACCATGATGCTGACCTTATTGCACCACGGGATGATAATCGTTGGAATACCTTATTCAGAACAAAGGCTTTTCAGTACAACTGGCGGGGGCTCACCTTATGGAGCGTCATCCGTCTCTGGGCCAAAAGCTGATAAATCGCCAACTGAAGATGATCTGGAGTTAGCTAAGGCATTGGGCAAGAGAGTTGCGGAAATAGCTAAGAAACTTAGAAAATAATCACGCATTATGTAGCGGAAACCTTTAGGTTTCCATTTTTATTGACAAGCATTAGCAGAAAGCTTTGTAGGCGACATTCGCGAATGTCGCCTACTTTAAACAGAACGCAGAGGTAGGCCTAAGTATCTATACCTACCATAAATCAGTTTTGGGTTTTTGAGAATTTGTAGGGACAGAACAATGTTCTGTCCCTGATATTTTATGTAGCGGAAAGCTTCAGCTTTCTATAGCATCTATTTGGGGTAGATGGAGGTCTAAAGACCTCCGCTACATTAAAAACCTACTTCTGTAAAATCTCAAGATTGGCATATTTGGCTAAAAGCTTCTTCTTAACTCCGTAGGAAAAAAGCACAGTAAGTTTCGAGTCTTCACCGTACCCCTGCTTTTCTATTATTCTTCCCTTGCCCCAATTGGAATGCAATACCCAGGTTCCCACTTTTAGAATATCATCTGCTATTTCCCAGTCCTCATATTCTCTTTTGATATTGGGATAAAATTTGTGTTGTCCTCGATGACAGAGATCTTCGAAATCGTAAAGCTCCTCTGGAATCTCATCTATAAACCTCGAAGGCAGGTTAAGCATCCCTTCAAAACGCCTTCTGAAATTAACATAAGATAAGAATATTCTCTCTTTGGCTCGAGTCAATCCAACGTGAAATAATCTTCTTTCTTCCTCTAAGTCTTCCTGCTTTTCCAGTGAACGGGAAAGAGGGAAAAGGCCTTCCTCCAAACCTGTTATGAAAACCGCCGGGAATTCCAATCCCTTGGCCGCATGCAAGGTCATCAGGGTAATTACATCCTGAGTATCATCCCACTGGTCAATATCAGTCAAAAGTGAGACTTCCTCCATAAAACTCTCCACACTCGGATTTTCTACCCTCTCCACAAACTCCTTAGTTGCTGCAACTAACTCCTCCACGTTCTCCGCGCGGGTCTGGGCCTCAATTGTCCTCTCCTCTTTTAATCTATCTAAATAACCACTCCTTTGAATCACCTCTTCGGTCAGCTGGTCAACTTTCAGACTCTTCTTCAGTTGATTCAATTCATTTAAGAGATTAGCAAAGGAGTTTATTTCCTTTTTCATTCTATCCGATATACCTTGCACATCTCGTATATGTTTTAAAGTCTCAAGTAAATTCTTTCTCTTTTTAAAAGCCTCCTCTTCGATTCTGGCCATGGTCTTCTGACCTATTCCCCTGTGAGGAACATTGATTATCCTCTTTAAGCTGAGCTGATCATCTGCATTAACCAACACTCTCAAATAAGCCAACACATCCTTCACCTCTTTTCTCTCATAGAACTTGACTCCACCCACGATGGTGTAGGGAATGCCCTTATCCCTTAGCTCCTGCTCGATTATTCGGGATTGGGCATTGGTGCGATATAACACCACAAAATCTGAGCGGCCGTAGCCAAAGTTAGCTACCAGATGATCCATCCTCTGCACCACACCTTTTGCTTCCATCCTATCATCTTCCAGATAGGATACTACCAACTTCTCCCCTCCTTTTTTCTCGGTCCACAGAACCTTCCCTTTTCTGCTGACGTTATTTTTCACTACGGATATGGCTGCATCCAGGATGATCTGGGTGGAGCGATAGTTTTGCTCCAGACGCACCACTTTGGTATCGGGAAAATCCTTCTCAAAATCCAAGATGTTGTTCAAATCAGCTCCTCTCCAGGCATAGATGGACTGGTCATCATCTCCCACCACGCATAAATTCTTGTATTTGGAGGAAAGGTGCTTAATTAAGGCATATTGAGCGTGATTCGTGTCCTGATATTCATCCACTAAGATATACTTAAATCTGTCCTGATAATTTTCTAAGACTTGAGGATGATTTTCAAATATCTCCACAGTCTTCATAATCAGGTCATCGAAGTCGAAAGCGTCATTCTCCTTTAATTTCTTCTGGTAAAGAGGATAAATCTTAGAAACCTTTTGTTCAAAATGGTTTTGAGCGATTGAAGCGAAATCCTGCCAGCCAATAAGATTATTTTTGGCTTGTGATATTCTATTCAAAACAGCTGCCGGCGAAAACTCCTTTATGGGAATGCCTAATTCCTCCTCACATTTCTTGATTAAAGAGATCTGGTCAGCTTCATCGTAAATTGAAAAATGTTTCTTATATTCCAACACCTGACATTCTTTTCTTAATATGCGCGAGCAAAGGGAATGAAAGGTGCTCACCCAGAGAAAATCGCTTCCTCTTCCTAAAAGCATATCCACCCTGCTTTTCATCTCACGAGCGGCTTTATTGGTAAAGGTGATAGCTAGGATGTTGTAGGGATTTACTTTTTTCTCTCCCACCAAATAGGCGATTCGATAGGTCAAGACTCTGGTCTTGCCACTGCCTGCACCAGCTAAGACCAACAAGGGTCCTTCGGTATGCAAAACCGCTTCCTTTTGAGGAGGATTGAGTTCCTCTAATATTTTTGCCATATTTTTAAATTATAACATCTAAAATCAAAATTGCCAAATAGATTTGAGAAGTTTTTCGTTTGACAACAGTTTTGCGATTTACTATTTTGTTTTTAGTATAACCTCGAGCTTAGTATAAAGAAGCGGGTAGGGAACAGTTGCAGCGTTCCCGAAAAGATAAAAGACAGCAGAAGTAATGGCGCAGCCATTACTTACCCGATTGAGTATGTAAAGGAGGACTAAATGAACATTGTAGTCTGTCTTAAACAGGTGCCGGATACTGAAACTAAGATTCAGATAAATCAGGGAAAAGACGGCATTTCAGAGGAGGGGGTGAAATTTGTAATCAACCCTTATGATGAATATGCGATTGAGGAGAGCTTAAGGATTAAGGAAAAATTCGGGGGAGAAGTTACCATACTTTGTTTGGGACCGGAAAGGGTAACTGAATCGATTCGCACTGCCCTTGCTATGGGAGCGGACAAGGCAGTTCATCTATGCGACCCTGCCTTTGAAAAACTGGATAGTTATTCCACGGCCAAAGCTCTCAGCATGGCTTTGAAGAACATTCCCTTTGATATCATCCTGACTGGAAAGCAGGGAGTTGATTACGACAACTCGCAGGTTTTCTCTGTATTGGCTGAGATACTGAACATACCGCAGGTTTCAGTAGTAGTAGGATTGGAAATATCAGATGATAAAACCAAAGCGATTGCCAAAAGGGAGATTGAGGCTGGAGGAATAGAGATAGTGGAGACGAGCTTACCTGTGATAATTGCTGCCCAAAAGGGATTAAATGAGCCGCGCTACGCCTCTTTGCCGGGAATTATGAAAGCCAAGAAAAAGGAAATTAAAAACCTGACTTTATCTGATTTGGGCATACCAGTTGACGAGCTAAGAAACAAAATCAAACTAATCAATTTCGGCTTTCCTCCTCCAAGGGAAGCAGGAAAGATAATTCAAGGTGAAGCAATTGAGGTAGCAGTCGAGCTGGCAAAAATCCTGCACCAAGAGGAAAAGATAATTTAACCGCAAATTTCCCGAAGGCCGCCTAAAGGCGGGGTTAACCCCGTTAGTTCCGCCACAGCGGAACGTAGCGGCCCTTTGGGCAGATTTTGCTGCTGCAAAATCTGGGTTTAAGTGGAGAAAAAGATGGCAAATGAAGTCTGGGTGATAGCTGAGCAAAGAGATGGAAAACTAAAAAAGGTGAGTTTTGAGATTTTAAGCTGTGCCCGCAAAATAGCGGATAAACTTAAGGTTCAACTGGGTGCGATTCTTTTGGGTGATAAGGTTGAATGCCTGGCTAATGTGCTAGGTTATTATGGGACGGACAAAGTCTTTTTATGTGATAGCGAGATTTTGAAGAATTATTCGAATGAAGGGTATAGTCAGGTCATTGCGGATTTTGTGAAAGAGCATAAACCAAAAATCTTATTAGGACCTAGCACTGCTATGGGTAAAGACCTTCTTCCTCGAGTTGCGGCTAAACTCGGGACTGGCTTAGCTTCGGACTGCATCACTTTGGATATAGACTCAAATGGAAATCTTCTACTCAAAAGGCCAATCTATGCTGGAAAGGTGATAGTTGATGTTTTTATTGATAGCTCACCTCAGATGGCATCCATTAGACCAAATGTCCTTGTAATGGCCTCTCCGGATGAATCAAGACGAACGGAGATAATAAAATCCGAAGTTAGAATCTCAACTGAAGGGATAAGGGCGAAAGTAAAAGAGATAGTAAAATCGGCTGGAGAGAAGGTCGATTTGACTGAGGCAAAGGTTATCGTTTCTGGCGGAAGGGCAATGAAAGGCAGTGAAAACTTCAAGATATTGGAGGAGTTGGCTTGCTCCTTTGGTGAAGGTGCAACTGTTGGAGCTTCGAGAGCTGCAGTTGATTCCGGCTTTGCACCCCACGATATGCAGGTTGGCCAAACCGGCAAAGTGGTCAATCCGGAAGTTTATATTGCCTGTGGCATATCCGGTGCCATTCAGCATTTAGCTGGAATGCAAACTTCAAAATGTATAATCGCCATAAATAAGGACCCCGAGGCGCCCATTTTTCAGAAAGCGAATTACGGCATTGTGGGAGACCTCTTTCAGATAGTTCCTCTTTTAGCTCAGGAGATTAAAAAGACAAAGGCAGGAAATTAATTAAACGTATGGAGATAACCCGAGAGATTTTCTGGAACGTTGGAGCAGGAATAAGAATTATTATCTATATCCTGGCAATAATACCCCTCTTATTCCTCATTTGGGGAATTTACAAGAAGATTAAGCTCTGGAGAATAGGTAAGCCGGAAAAAAAATTCGACAAAATAGGAAAAAGGATCTTATCTTTTGTATCCTTTGGCTTTTTCCACCAGAGGTTCTTCAGGGATTTATATCCTGGTTTAATGCATTTTTTCATCTTCTGGGGATTTGTGGTTCTTTTCTTAGGCACCGCGGTGGTGATGTTTCAGGATGACATCGCCTCTCCCCTATTTGGCATCTTCTTTTTCCATTCTTACTTTTATCTGTATTTTTCTCTAATCTTAGATCTCTTCGGGCTTCTTCTGATAATCGGAATAGGCATGGCTCTTTTCAGGAGATACATTTTAAAACCGAAGCGATTAGATAACATCTTGGACGATGCCGTAGTCTTGATTTTGTTGTTGGCAATTGCCACTGGTGGCTTTTTGAATGAAGCCCTGAGAATCTCTGCTACCAAGCCGCAGTTCGAGGTTTGGTCATTTGTGGGATGGAACTTGTCTAAACTTTTCTGGAACTTAAATCCTAACTCCATAAGAATTCTCCATCTAATCTCTTGGTGGATTCATCTGGCTCTGGCTTTGTTTTTCATCAGCTATATCACCTACTCCAAATTATTGCATATCCTGAGTTCTTCTTTAAATATCTTTTTTCGCTCATTTGAACCCAAAGGTCGGATACCGGCTATCTTGGATATTGAAAATCAGGAGACTTTTGGAGTAGATAGGGTTGAACAGTTTAACTGGAAACAACTCCTGGACACTGACGCCTGCACTCGTTGTGGAAGATGTCAGGATAATTGTCCTGCTTATTTGAGCCAGAAACCACTTTCTCCCAAAAAGGTAAATCAAGATATCAAGGCAAATCTTCAAGCAAGAACCAGAGAACTTTTGGGCAAAGATAAGAAAGGTACTCCCTCTGTGGCTTTGATTGGAGGTTCGGTTAAAGAGGATGAAATTTGGTCTTGCACCACCTGTTATGCCTGTCACCAGGCTTGTCCTGTTTTAATTGAACATATTGACAAAATTGTGGATATGCGTCGTCATCTGGTCTTAATGCAGAGCAGATTTCCTAACGAATTGAAAAATCTATTCAAGAATATGGAGACCAATTATAACCCTTGGGCATTCGGTTATCAAGCCAGAGCTGATTGGGCAAAGGATTTAGGAATAAAACTTGCCAGGGAAGATAAGAATTTTGATATCCTTTATTGGGTAGGTTGCTCTGGCTCGTTCGATGACAGAAATAAAAAAGTCTCGCGCGCTCTGGTCAAAATCTTGAAAACGGCAAAAGTGAACTTCGCCATTTTGGGAAATGAGGAGATGTGCTGTGGTGAAACGGCCAGAAGAATAGGAAATGAATATTTAGCCCAAATCTTGATGCGGGGGAATATTGAAATTTTGAAGAAATACGGGGTAAGAAGAATACTGGTAACTTGCCCGCACGGCTATAACGCCTTCAAGAACGAATATCGAGAATTCGGTGGAGATTTCGAGGTGATACATCATACGGAGCTTATATGGAATTTGATCAAGGATAATAAAATCAAATTGAAATCACAAAATGAAAAATCAATAACTTACCACGACTCCTGTTATTTGGGGCGTTATAATGGTATTTACGATGCTCCCCGAGAGATTATAACAAGACTGAGTCAAAAGAAACTCAATGAGGTTAAGTTATCTAAATCAAAGAGTTTTTGTTGTGGAGCGGGAGGCGGAAGGATGTGGATGGAGGAGAATTTAGGAAAAAGAATAAACCAGATGAGGATTGAGCAGTTGAATTCAACTGGAAGCGAAGTGATATCCACTGCCTGTCCTTACTGCTTGACTATGTTAGAGGATGGGGTTAAGGAAAAAACCCTGGAGGAAAAGCTCTGCGTAAAAGATATAGCTGAATTGGTGGAGGAATTAATTTGAGACCGCTGAAAAAGTACGGCAGAGTGGTCGGGCAAGCCCTGAACCGTGCTGGTACAGGGCACCTTGCCCGACCTGTCGGCTACACTTCTTCAGAGACCAAAATTTAACTCTTGACATATCAAAAATATAAATTAAATATCGTATTAGATAAGAGGGGTGGAAAAACCAAGGAGGAGAGATGGAACAGAAACTAATCAAAGAGATGACCTTCGGTGAGGTTTTGAGCAAATATCCCAAAACCGCAGAGACTTTTTTCAGATATGGTATGCATTGCTTCGGCTGCCATATTGCGGCGGAGGAATCAATTGAGCAGGGAGCTTTAGCCCACGGAGTGGATGTGGACAAGCTTATGGATGACTTAAATAAAACTGTATCTGAAGAGAAATAAGAAAAACAATCCAATATGGAAAATAACAATATTACAAAAAGAATATTGGAGTTAAAGGAAAAAAGAAAAGCCATAATCCTGGCTCACAACTATCAGCTGGGCGAAGTGCAGGATATTGCGGATTATGTTGGCGACTCTCTGGGTTTAAGCCAGACTGCGAGCAAAACCGAAGCTGAAGTTATAATCTTTTGCGGAGTTCACTTTATGGCAGAGACCGCAAGCTTGCTCTGCCCGAATAAGTTGGTTTTGATGCCGGATTTAAATGCCGGATGCGCTATGGCAAATATGATAACCCTAAGACAATTAAGAGAAACGAAGAGAAGGCATCCGCATGCAGTTGTGATTTGTTACATCAACTCCACTGCCCAGATTAAGGCGGAAAGCGACTATTGTTGCACATCAGCTAATGCGGTCAAGATCGTGGAGCATATTCCCAAAGATAGAGAGGTTTTGTTTATACCGGACAAATATCTGGGAAGTTATGTCGCCTCTCAACTTAAAAGGGATTTGATTTTATGGGAAGGATATTGTCCCACTCATCGAAGGATTCTGGCTGAAGATATCTTAAAAAATAAGAATCTCCATCCTAAGGCGGAAGTCTTGGTTCATCCGGAATGCACGCCGGACGTGATTGCTATGGCAGACAAGGTTCTCTCTACCAGCGGAATTATAAGATATGTCTCCGAGTCAAGCTCCGAGGAATTCATCATTGGAACTGAAATCGGGATCTTACATGCTTTAAAGAAAAAAGAGCCAAATAAAAAATTCTATCCAGCCAGCCTTCTGGCTGATTGCTCCAATATGAAATTGACCAACTTAGAGAAGATCCTTTGGTCTTTGGAAGATATGCTCTATGAAATTAAGGTGCCCCAGGATATTGCCGCAAAAGCCCGAAAATCAATTGAACGGATGTTAGAATTAAGTTAAAATTATAGACATTCTTATAGGGCTCACCCAAAAGCTCCTTGTCATCGCGAGCGATCCCGATTCTATCGGGAGAGCGTGGCGATCTCGGTTTTATAACTTATGGTGCTGGAAGAGATTGCCACGTCGGGCTACGCCCTCCTCGCAATGACAGGCAAAGAAAGTTTATGTAAATTAAAACGCCTTCTGGGTTAGCCCCATATACTTCTAAATTTTAAACTGTCTTTTTGGAGGGGCGACCCTTCCTTCGACTCAACTCAGGACAGTGAGCTTGTCGAACTGTGTGGCCGCCCGAATAATTTATAATTTAAAAAAATATGCCAGAATTGCCAGAAGTCGAAACTATTGTTCGGGGCTTAAGAAAAACCATCTTAGGTAAGAGAATAAAAGAGGTGAAATTTCTTTGCCCGGGAATAGTTAAACAGAGTAGTGTAAGTTTTATATGCCAAACCGTGGGGCAAAAAGTTAAAGATATAAAAAGAAGGGGCAAGAACATTGTAATCTGCCTGTCTCAAGATAACGCTATACTGGTCCATTTGGGGATGAGTGGACATCTCTTATATCTTTGTCCAGATAGGAAAGTGGACAAGCACGACCACATCATTTTTAGATTTTTGGGTGACGTAAAAGAGCTTAGATATAACGACCCTCGAAAATTCGGCAAAATGAGATTTGTTGACCTCAAGACTTGTCCTGACTTGGATAAACTCGGACCCGAGCCAATGGAGATTTCCGAAAAGGAATTTGTGGACTTAATGAGAAAAAGAAAAGGAAGGGTTAAGTCTGTTCTTTTGAATCAGAAGGTTCTGGCTGGAATTGGAAATATATATGCAGATGAAGTTTTGTTTGAAGCAGGGATAAATCCTTTGAAGAAAATAGACCAAATCAATACAGTCAAATTAAGGGGTTTGCGTAAGAGCATAGGAAAGATATTAGCGAAAGCAATGCGAACTGGCGGTTCGAGCATCAGGACATATACTGACCTATCTCGTAAGATGGGAAGGTTCCAATTGTCGCATAAAGTTTATGGAAGGGAAGGTAAACCCTGTAAGAGATGCGGTGTGAAGATTAAAAGAATAGTTATAAATCAAAGGTCAAGTTACTTCTGCCCTCGTTGTCAGAAGCCCTAAAGCTACTCTCCTGCCACTGCCACGGTCAATCCCAAAACCTCTTTTGCCCCAGCTTCAAATAAGTTTCTTGCACATTCCTTTAAAGTCGCTCCGGTGGTCATCACGTCATCCACCAATATGATTTGCTTGTCAACAATTCTATCTTCGTTTTTTACACTAAAAGCTCCCCTCACGTTTTCTTCTCTTTGCTTGGCATTCAAAGTAGTTTGATCTTTTGTTCTTTTCTTCCTCTTTAAAACGTCCTTTAAGACGGGAAGTCCAATCTTTTCTGATATTGCCAAAGCCAAAATTTCGCTCTGGTTAAACCCCCTTTTTCTTTTTCGACTAGGATGCAGGGGAACAGGAATTAAAAAATCGCACCCCAAGAATCTTTTGTCCTCCTTTATTTTTTCTCCCAAAGTCGAACCCAATCTCTTTCCCAAATTGAGCAACTGACCATACTTGAAAGCGTAAATCAAACGTTGATAGCTATCATCGAAACTTCCCAAAGAATAAACCAAGCTCAACCCATCTTTATCTCCGCACTGCTTGCACTCTTTGTCTTTTTCCAGTAAAGACCTGCATTCCACACAAAAAGGAAAAGGAAGTTGAATCAGATTGTCCCAGCAAAGCTGACAAACGTTTTCCTCTTTGCGGGAAAGATATTTCTTACAGAGGATGCAGTGTTAGGGGAATATCAAATCTAAGATGTCATCTTTCAAATCAAGAAGGGGTTTGAACTTTTCGTTCACAGCCATATCTGATTTTATCTTGCCCTTTTCTCAAACCAAACAAACATAAACAGTGAAACGAAAAAAGCAAAAAAGAGGGTAATCTGATTGGATGAAAAAGCTGTGTGCAAAACCTTAAAAGTTGTGCTGGGCTCGTAATATCTAAAGAAATCGATAACGAAGCGGTTGATTGAGTAGAGCATAACCATAAGCCAGAAGGTGAATCCTTCAAAGTTCTTATATCTTTCGAGAAATAAAAGAATCACCAGTACTATCACCGCTCCAATACTTGACAAAATCTGAGTGGGCAGAAGGTGGGCATCGGGAAAGACATATCCAGCCGGAGAATCCAAGGGGAAAACGACCCCCAAAAAACTGCCGGTTGGTTTTCCGAAACAGCAACCACTCAAGAAACAACCCAGGCGGGCAATAGCCAAACCCAAAATAAAAGAGGGCGAAACAATATCCGCTATCTTCCACACTTCCAATCTCTTTAAGTAAAGATAGACCAGTCCGGTCAGTATAGCCAAAACCACCCCTCCGACCATAGATAAACCAACTATACCTATGTCTCCGCCTGGGTGGATGGGATTAACTACATCCCAGAATCTTCCCTTAAACTCTTCCAGATGAAATATGACATAGAAAAACCTTGAGCCGACAATGGATGAAATCCAAATCACAATCGCTAAATCAACTATCGTTTCTACCTTTACGCCGGATTTCCTGGCCCTTCTTATTGCGAGCCAGACTCCCAAAACAAAAGCCAGCACCAACAAAAGACTATAACTTGTTATGGCCAAGGGACCCAATCTGAACAAAACCGGATGCATAGTTTCTCCTACAGATTAATATTCGTACCAGTGATAATTTATATTCAAAAGAATCCCGGTGCAAATCCAAGCCAGAAGCATTGAACTGCCACCATAGCTGATAAAAGGCAAGGGTAAACCAGCCACCGGCATTATGCCTGTCGCCATCCCGATATTGACCACTACCTGAAAAGCCAAAACCGAGCTTATACCCAGAGCCACGAAACTGGCAAAGCTGTTTCTGGCTTTGCGAGCTATGACAAACCCTTTTAGAAGGAGAACAAAAAACAAAGCCAGCAAGGCCAAAACACCCCAAAAACCAAACTCCTCCCCCAAAACCGAAAAGATGAAATCGGTATGCTGGGCTGGAAGAAAAGCCAGCTTAGTCTGAGAGCCATGTAGAAAGCCTTTTCCAAAAAACCCGCCTGACCCGATGGCAACCTTGGATTGAATGATTTGATATCCTGACCCTTGGGGATCGCTGGTGGGATCAAGAAAAGCCAATATTCTCAGTTTTTGATAATCGTGCAGGCGATTCCAAATTAATGGAGTCACCATACCAAACAAAAGGTTAAAGAGAATCAGAGACGAACTCAAAAGGAAATTGGGCCTTAAATGATACAAAAGGAGAAGTACAAAGAAAAAGAATATACCCCAAGTTATCCAATGAAAAGCTGCCACAAGACTGATAAAAGGAGACAAAAGGAGCAGGATGTAAAGGGGCGAGACTCCAGCCCAAAAGAGCATTACCACTAGTGTGGCGATGAAAATCAAGGAGGTGGCTAAGTCCGGTTGCTTCAAGACCAGAACCATAGGAACTAAAGTTATGGCAAAGATAGTGAAAAGCCATCTGAAATTCAGAAAGGACCGTTGAGAATAGGCTAGGTATCTAGCCAAAATAAAAACAAGTGCCAACTTGACAAACTCAGAGGGCTGAAAGGCAAAACTTCCGAAATTAAACCAACGTATTGCTCCTCCCTTTTCGTTCCCCACGAAATCTAAAATTAAAAGCAGACCTATACCTATCAAGTAATAGAACCCGGAAAAGAAATCATGTAATTTAAGGGGAATAACGAAGAAGACCGCCCCACATACCAGTCCCAGCAGAAGCCAGACCACCTGCTTAGAAAAAAGATGTGACCCAGCCGGAAGGGATACGTTTCGGCTGGCGCTATAGACCAAAAGCAAACCAATCAAAGATAAAGACAAGGCGGTTACGAGAAGCCAGATATCAAAGTTTTCTTGCGGGAATTTAAGTTTCATTTCTCCTTACCGAATTCCAAGTAAATTAAGAGATCTTATCAAGATCGTACCTGAAAACCCCGTGTTCGTGGACGGCGACGAAAGGTGCTTCTCTTGGAAACAGAGAAAAACAGACCAGATGACAACAGGGTTTGGTTTTACGGTTTTTGTCATCCCGAACTTGATTCGGTTCTTGTCATCCCGAACTTGATTCGGGATCTCGATTTGGGTTTAGAACCCCGCCCTGTGGGTGGAGTTCTTTATTCTTTTCAAAAAAAGCTTGCAGTATTCTTTTGGCAATAGGAGCGGCTATCGTTCCTCCGTGACCGGCATTCTCCACCAAAAGAGCCAGGACTATCTGGGGGGCTTCAGCCGGAGCATAACAGATAAACCAGGCATGGTCTCCACCAAATGGATTCTGCGCAGTACCGGTTTTGCCAGCCACAGTTACGTCCGCAAGCCTGGATGCACCACCAGTGCCGAATGGCTCATTCACCACACCAATCAAAACCTGATTCAAAGTATCCAGAGTCTCAGGAGAGAAAGGCAACTTGATGAGCTGTTCCGTCTTGGTGACAAAGACTTTTCCTGATGGGGTGATAGCTTGTTTTAAAAGATGGGGTTTAAAGATAATCCCCTTATTGGCTAATCCAGCGTAGAATGTTGCCATTTGTAAAGGTGTAGCTGAAATCTCACCTTGCCCTATGGCTAAGTTGATGACCAATCCTTTCACCCATTCCCCTTTGCCATGTCTCTTGATAAAATAGGAAAGTGTGGGAGCGAAACCCTTAGCCTCCTCCGGTAAATCAATACCTGTCTTCTCACCGAAACCGCAGAGCCCAGCATAATGACACCAATTTTCCAATCCCACCTTCAAACCCAATTGATAGAAATAAACGTCGCAGGATTGGACCATCGCTTCGTGCAATTTCAACTTACCATGCCCTCTTTCCTGCCAACACTTGAAAATCCTATTCCCAAAACGATAACCTCCTACACAACTCGCAAAAGAGTTTTCCTGCTGTATCACTTTCGTCTCCAAAGCCGCACCCGCAGTCAGAAGTTTCAAAGTGGAGCCAGGGGGATAGGTGCCTTGAATAGCTCTATCCAGAAGGGGATGATTAGGGTCCTGGCTTAAACTATTCCACTCTTCCGGGGTTAAAACCCCGGCAAAGATGTTAGGGTCAAATCCGGGTTTGCTCACCAGAGCCAGAATCTCTCCACTATTTGGATCCAGGGCAACCAGGGTAGCGCCACTATGTTTTTCCAACAGGGAATCAGCTAACTTCTGTAAGTCAAAATTGATGGATAACTTGATATCTGAGCCAGCCACAGGAGGGTCGGGCTCCTTGTCCTTAAGCTCACCCAATATCTTGCCGATGGCGCTTACTTCCAGATACAACATCCCATCTTTTCCCCTCAAGAGGTCATCATATTGCTTCTCTATGCCTTTCTTGCCAATATATGAGCCGACTCTATATCTCTGAGCGGGCAAGCTAGCTAACTCTTGACTTGATATCTCGCTGACATACCCAATCAGGTGCGAGATGCTTCTTATTTCAGGGTATTTTCGAGTTTGCACTACCTGGTAGATAACTCCGGGGAAGTCCTGATTTTGCTCTTCCAGAATAGATATGGTTGTGAAATCAACATCTCTTTTAATGGTAATTGGCTCAAACCTTCTGGACCAATTGTCCTTAATCCTTTGCATTAAACCATCTGCATCTATCTGAAGAAGAGGGCTTAACCTTCCCACCACCTCCTTTAGATTCCTCACTTCATAGGGAATTATGGAAACAGTATAGGAGGCACGGTTGGAGACAATAACTTTCCCATTTCTATCCACGATAAGACCGCGAGGAGCCGGCAAAGGAACAGGCCTGATTCTGTTCTCCTCGGACATCTGGCGATAGTATGTACCCCTTATCACCTCAAGACCAAAAACACGGATAATCAGCAACGAAAGCAAAATGGCTAGAATAGAAATCAGAATTGCACTTCTTTTCTCACGAGGATAAGTTGCATCTTTCATAAACCTGTAACCTGTCCTGGTTGGGTGAGTCTCTTTTGAACTAAGCCGAAGACGACCATCCCTATTACTGCGGTGTATAAACCTGACGGTAGGGAATTGAAAAGCAGGATATAAGTGGTAGCTCCTATTTGGAATGTGGTAGCAAAGAGGTAGTAAAAGAGGTCATGCCACAAGAGAGCTATAAATATCATGCCTCCTTTGGAATAGAGAGTCTCTATAAAGAGCTTGTTTCTGAAGTTGCCTATTAAGAATCCCAGAATCCCCCTCAGGAGGGCGCCCAACCCCAAAAGTCCTGGAGTATAGACATCTAAGAGCAAGCCAGAGGCAAAACCAAAAACCGCACCGAAAACTGCTCCTCTGGTTAAGCCGACGTAGACCAAAATTATCAAAGCAAAATCCAGGGTGATTCCAGCCACCTCCACCCCCCTGGAGATTATGCTTTGATAGATTAGCATCATCAAAAGGAAAATCACAAGATCAACTGCCTTGGAATATCGCAAGTTCTTGAAAAACATATTTTACCCCTGTGAGACGTCCAGAACGAAAAGCTCCTCCAGACTATTGAAATTAACTTCTGGTTTTAGGTGAATGGTCTTGAAAACAGCGTGCTTGGCTTCTTCAACCTCCGCTACTTTGCCCACCTGAATCCCTGAGGGAAATATCCCTCCTAACCCGGAGGTGACAATCTGGTCCCCAGCTTTTATATCCTCTCCAAATGGTACATTATCCATCACTAGAGCTAGGCCAGGACCCAATTTAACTATGCCCAGTATTCTGCTTCTCTGGTCAATTGCCGCCACTCGGCAATTAGGGTCCGAGAGAAGCTGGATTGCAGAAGTATGAGGCATGACTTCCAAAGTTTTGCCCACCAAGCCATACATATTTATTACCGGCATATTCCTTCTTATCCCCTCCTCCCCACCCACATCAACTAAAACGGTGCTTGTGTTCCTGCCCGGGTCAAAGGCTATGACTTTAGCGGGTATCACCTTGTAGCTGCTCTCTGATTTGAACTTCAATAAAGCTCTGAACGTAGCGTTCTCTATGCTCTGTTCTTTAAGCTGATAATTCTCTAAAGTTAATTCTGCTACTCTCTTTTCCAGCTCTTGATTCTTTTTATAAACCCCTCTCAGCTCTCCAACCTTATCGCTTAGTCCATAAAAAGGGGAATAACTGAATTTGAAGACATAATATGAGATTATCGTCTTAGTATAATGAGGCATAATTAGAAGTATGAGCGAAAGAAGTATTAGAATGGAGAGATAGAAGTATTTATTACCTTTGAGGGTGATGGGCGCAAACTTGGGCATAATTAATCCACTGAATCCAGAATCTCTATTAATTCTCGAGGGCTTTTTATCTTCATTAAAGTATCCCGATTCTTTTCGCCTTTCATAAGATAGGAGAGTCGCGCCATAACGTTCAAATGAGCTCCGATCACATCTTCGGGTGCGGCAATCAAAAAGAAGAGGTAAACCGGCTTCTTATCCATAGCTTCAAAATCGATCCCCTGCTTCGACCTGCCGAAAGCGATGACGATTCCCTTGACGGCCTTGGTCTTGGCATGAGGGAAGGCAACCCCATAACCTACACCGGTGGTGACCAACTTCTCTCTCTCAATCACTGCCTTGTGAAGCTCTTCCTTATCCTTAACCAAACTGGATCGGGATGCCAAGTCCGCTAATTCCCTTATCGCTCCCTCCTTATCTTTAGCCTTAAGCTCAAATGATATCAAATTCTCTTCACAGAACTTGGAAAGTTTCATTACCATACCTCCTTATTTTCGATATTTAGAATTTACGTGCTTCCTCCAAAAGCAGGATAGGTATATCTTCTCTAATTTCAAAATCCAATCTGCACGCCTGACAGACTAATCCTTCCGGTTTGTGCCTATGTTTCAACTGACCTTTGCATTTAGGACAAACCAGAATCGAAAGTGAATTCCAGTCAAGCATAAAGTTAGGTTTCCTCCTCTTTCTCAATCCCATAAGAACCCATCTGCCTGAACTTGGCGATTCTTCTTTCTATCAGCTCTTCCGGGCCAAGATTAGACAACTCTTCCAAAACAGCTTTTATCTCTTTCTTTAATATACGTGCGGATTCCTCATAATTACGGTGAGCACCGCCCAGGGGCTCCTCTATTATCTTGTCTATAACCCCCAACTCCTCCAGATCCCAGGCAGTTAGCTTCAAAGCCTCAGCCGCCTGTGGAGCTTTAGAACTATCTCTCCATAAAATGGCGGCGCACCCTTCGGGTGAGATGACCGAATACCAGGAATTCTCTAACATTAGAATCTTATCTCCTATCCCAAAACCCAGAGCCCCTCCGCTTGCCCCCTCCCCAATGATATTCACAATTATCGGCACGGGTAGTCTGGCCATTTCTCTTAAGTTTCTGGCAATGGCTTCTGCCTGGCCTCTCTCCTCCGCCCCTATTCCCGGAAATGCACCCGGAGTATCTATTAATATCACTATCGGTCTGCCAAAGCGAGCTGCCAATTGCATCAAACGCAACCCCTTTCTGTAACCTTCAGGATTGCACATGCCGAAATTGCGAAAGAGGTTCTCTTTTGTGTCCTTCCCTTTTTGCTGACCCACCACTAGGAGCGGAATACCCTCCAGCTTGGCAACCCCCCCCACCACCGCCTTGTCATCTGCAAAATTTCTATCTCCGTGTAATTCCACAAAATCGGTCAACATTAGATTGATATAATCCAAACTGTGGGGTCTTTTGGGATGCCGAGCTAATTGAACTCTCTGCCAACGGGACAGGTTGGAATAGGTTTCTCTTTTTAGCTTATCTAATTTTTTCTCCAAAAGCTCTATCTCTTGTGTAAGCTCCACATTCTCGCCGTCAGCAAAATCCTTCATATCTTGAATTTTCTTTTCCAGCTCGTAGATGGGCTTTTCAAACTCCAAGTGAATTCCATTCATCGCTTTTACTTCTCCGCTTTGAGCTTTGCTTGCGTCCTGTTATACCAAGATACAAAAATTGTCCCGAAGGTCAATATTAATAAAAAGACCAAGAGCAAAGCGATTTTATGGCTCTGAGTCAGAAGGCTGATCACCATAATAGCGAAGATCAAGGACAAAAGATAAAATAGCCAGACTGTATCTCTATGGCTGAAACCTTTTTCTATCAGGAAATGAAATATATGCCTTTTGTCAGCCAGATATAAGGTTTGCTTTCCTATGATTCGCCTAAAAGAAGAAATCGTTATCTCAATTAGCGGCACCCCCAGAGCCAAAAGCGGAACGAAAAGAGCCATACTGGTGTAACTTTTGATGGGACAGATGATTGCCATCAAGGCAAAAAGGTAACCGAGAAAAAGTGAACCGGAATCCCCCATGAATATGCTGGCCGGAAAATAGTTATATCTTAGAAAACCCAAACAGCTTCCGGCAACGCTTGCGGATATCAAAAGGGCGATATCCACTTTGAGCATATAACCTACTACTAAAAGTGAGCCTGCGGCTATGACTGAAACCCCAGCCGCCAAACCATCCAGACCATCCAATAGATTCATAGCATTGACGATGACTAAAAACCAAATTAAGGTGAGGGGATAACTGAACCATCCCAAATTGATGGTTCGATAAAAAGGTATGTGAATGAGGTTTATCCTCAAGCCAGCTAAGATTAGAATAAGGGAGGCAATTGCCTGAAAAATTAGTTTGATTTCTGGTTTAACCGGCTTAAGGTCATCATATAATCCCAAGCCAAATATCACCATCCCACTTAATAGCACAAACAGGATTTGAGATTCTATTTCACGGAAGAGCGAACTCTTGAAAAGGAAAACAATTAAGAGCGATACCAAAATGGACAGAAATATGCCCACTCCCCCCAAGCGAGGAATCGGGGTTGTATGCATCTTCCTTTGGTCTGGATGATCCAATAGATTATGCCTGATACAAACATTTCTAATCCAAAAGGTTATGGCAAAACTTATGAGCAATGATATGATGAACGTGAAAAGGACTATCAAACTTTTTCCTTTTTTGAATTCGTTTGGAGAATTAACTCAACCATCTGGCTCAATAGCACTATCCCCATTCTAAGGAAGATCCCCCACAGCACCAAGATAGATAAAATGGCTTTGGCTGAATAATGTTTTTGATAGAAATGATACATACTTTTATGATGTTGAATTACCATTTTTGATCTTTCCTGATTGGTGCTCGCTCCAATCAGATGCCGTATCTCGGCATACGGATAATAGAAAACTTTCCAGTCACCCTTTTTGGCGCGATAGCATAAATCGACATCTTCCACATATATGAAAAAGTTCTCATCTAAGTTTCCGATTTGGTCCAGCATATCTTTTCTGGCTAAAAGGGCGGAACCGGATACCCAGTCGACCTCCATCTCTTCTCGGTGACTTTTCTCAGTGAGAAGATATTCTTGAGAGAGGGGGTTTCTCGGAAAAAGCTTAAACAATAGCGACTGGCTGGAAGATATGGAGGTGAGATAATTCGGAAATTTTCTGCAGGAATACTGTATATTTTCTTGTGAATTTACCATCTTTGGCCCACAGATGCCAACTTTTTTGTTTTTCTCCATAAAGTCTATTATCTTATCCAGTTCACCGGCGGTAATTAAAGTGTCTGGATTCAGAAGAAATATATACCTGCCTCGGCTTGCCTTAATTCCCTGATTAGCTCCTCGGGCGAACCCCAGATTTTTTCTGTTTTGGATTAATTTCACCTGCGGGAAATCCTTCTTCACTGTTTCTGTACTTTTGTCCCGGGAAGCATTATCCACAACTATCACTTCCATCTTTTTTTTGCTATTGGTTCTGAAAACCGAGCTCAGACATTTAAACAGAAGTTTGTTCACATTATAATTGACAATTATAATTGAAACGTCGAAAGATAGGGTCATATCTTGCCCAGAATACTCAGAAGCCTCAACTTCCATACCATCCATACTGCCTCGCGAACTATCTTCTTGGACATCTTGGATTGTCCTTCCCTTCTGTCCTCGAAGATGATCGGAATCTCTTTCAGGCGAAACCCCTTCTTCCAAGCCCTGAAGCTCATCTCTATCTGAAAGGTGTATCCATTCGACTTGACTCTATCTAAATTTATGCTTTCCAAAACCTCTCTTTTAAAGCACTTGAATCCACCAGTGGAATCCCTTATGGGCAAGCCGGTCACCCAGCGGGTATAGATATTGGCAAAGTAAGATAAAAGCAGGCGCGACATAGGCCAATTTATCACATTCACCCCTCTTATGTAACGCGAACCCAAAACCAAGTCAGCCTCTTTTATCGCTTCCAGAAAATGAGGGATATATCCGGGGTCATGCGAGAAATCGGCATCCATCTCAAATATGTAATCGTAACCCCTTTCCAGGGCATGTTTAAAGCCAGCCTTATAAGCAGTTCCCAAGCCACTTTTTTTTTGGCGGTGAATTACCTGAATGCGACTGTTTTCGCCTGTCATCTTATCCACAAGTTTTCCAGTTCCATCCGGTGAATTATCATCCACCACCAAAACATCGATTGTCGGGTCCTGAGCTAAAATCTGAGGGAGGAGTGTGGCTATGTTTGTACTTTCGTTATAAGTGGGTATGATAACTAAGGTTTTCATGAAAAATGAGTGTTAGGGATTCAAGGTTGAAGTATCAATATAAATAAAAATATCCGTCTGTCAATATAGATTACCCCAATTCTCAAACTGTTGGTACCCAACCTCACGAACCGTTGTGCACGCCCAATCATTCTTATTCGCATCTAATTGAGGACAGTTATTAGCTCAAGGAAAAGATAGTCAAGAGAGCTAAAGTGGCTGGGACAAACACTACTACTCAGGTTGTCCTGAGAGCCAACTCTTTGGATCTTGAGTCCACACCCCTGAAATCAAATTGGATTTAAGGAAAAGAGGGTAAGAAAAGAAAGGCAAGGTTAAGACACTATTTGATCAGTTTGTTTTTGATATCTCTCAACTCTTCCCTTAAGCTCACTATGGCTTCAGCCAGAAATCCCAAGGCAAAAAATGAGATGCCTGAAAGCACAAGCAAGATAACCAAATACAAAAGCGGCCTAAAACCTTCATGTTCTATAAATCTTAGATAAAGCGCCAAACCAGCAACTACCACTCCCAAAAAAAATAATACCAAACCCAAAAATCCAAAAAAGAGCATCGGCTTTCTCAAAAAAGAGAGCTGGAACTTAACGCTGAATAAGTCCAGTATCCCTATGGGGATTCGCCAAAAACCGAATTTCGATTTTCCATACTTGCGGGGGTATAACTTCACCCTGACTTCTGCGATCTTGTATCCTTTCTCCGCAGCTAAGACAACCATATATCTGTGCCAATCCTTGCGCAGAGTTACATCCTCGAAAATATCTCGGCGAAAAGCTTTAACCGAATTCAAGTCGTGAACTCTTATACCAAACAGAATGCGGGAGAGGAGGTTATAGCAGAAAGACACAAACCCTTTTAACCCATAATTCCCCTGTTTCCAGCCGGTAACTATATCAAAACCCTGGTCTATCTTCTCTATCATATGAGGTATATCTTCCGGCAGATATTGCAGGTCAGCTGGCCAGAATACGAAAACCTCTCCTTGCGAATCACTAAATCCAGTTAGCAATGCATCTGTTATTCCCTTTCGAACCTTGTGCGAGGCAACTCTTAAGAAACCATATTTTTCTTGACAGGTTTTAGCTTGAGCCAAGGTATTATCCGTGGAACCGTCATTAACCAAAATCACCTCTCCTTTTAGGCCGGAGGACTGAAACATTCTTGAGAATTTCTCCATGAGAAGAGGTATGTTTTCTGCCTCATTGTAAGCTGGAACAATTATGGAGACCTGCGGACTCGTCTCTCGACGCCCGCCTCTCGGCGAGGCCGAGGGAAGTTGAGGATGATTATTCATTTTGATAAAATAGATAAATTATAACTACTTTAAATTATAAGAGACCATGCCCAAAAGTCAAGCCATAAATTGAGTTGGGATATTTAACTTATTGACAATTGGCCAAAAGTCTGTATATTAACAGAAAAGTTCTGATTATCTATTTAAGGAGGATTTATGGCTAGCGTTAATCGCGCGATCTTAATTGGAAATTTGGGCAGAGATCCTGACTTACGTTACACCCCCAGTGGTCAACCAGTGGCGAAATTCCCTATTGCCACCAGCGAGCGGTGGAAGGATAAAGACGGCCAGTTGCAACAGAGAACTGACTGGCATAATATTGTGGCTTGGGGAAGACAGGCCGAAGTATGCAAGGAATATCTCAAAAAAGGAAGCCCCGTCTATATTGAGGGAAGAATTCAAAGCCGTTCATACGAGGACAAGGATGGTAATCGAAAGTACATAACTGAAATCGTGGCTAACCGCATGCAGATGTTAGGCAGAAAGGAAGAAGGGCCTTCAGAGGAAGAGATCCCTCCGGAACCAGAAACCGAAGAGGCCGAAGGAGACGACATCCCGTTCTAAGTGAGCTTTCCCCCTACGGGGGCATCCAAAACATCTCCTCCCCCTTGAGGGGGAGGACTAAGTTGAAAATCCCGCCAAAGGCGGAGAGAGGGGTAAGAATCATCTTCGTTATCCCCCTCACCCCTTCGCTTCGCTTTAGGGCAGGCTCTAACCCTCTCCCCCAAGGGAGAGGGAACTTATAGAAATGTCATTCATCCCCCCTACGGGGATACTCTGATATTCTTTCATAATGAAGAAAACCATCCTGCTTTTGTTAATATATTTTGCGTTTCTTGACACTGCATTCTCTCAGAGTCCAACCGATCCTACCTTCCACAAGTATGATACCAGCAACTTCCCTGTGTTTGACAATTGCTTTGAGCTATATGTAACGGACGGAGTTGTGCAAAACTGGGAGGACAAATATACTTCCGATTTCATAAATCTCATCTTGGATGATGACACTACAAACAATTCCGACATATTTCCAGTCGTCTGGAACTATTTTAACCCCAATGATTTAGACTCAAGCCAAGCCGGGATAAGATTTACCATCTGGGATAGTACTTATACCAAGATAAAATACTATCTCTATGACCCGAATGACGCACAAGACTGTAATGGAAGCAACCCCAGTTACTTCTGCAAGGGTTATGGTTGGTATGCTGGCAGGAATGTCTTCTATTCTGCCATTCGGGTAAGATATGGAACAGGGCTTTTGTATCCTGGTGACCCTTTGATTATGGGCCTCTTTGCCCATGAATTGCAGCATTTGTGTAATCAGGGAAACACAAACTATGATAACGAGTGGGTGAATGAAACTAAGTCCGAACTATCTCGATTCCTCACCGGATACAAAAAAGTGAATATAGGAGTATTCAATTACAATATACCATTCGATAATCCCCTTCCTTGGTTTTCATCTGGACCTCCACTTACCAGCAAATATTGGCATTGGTATTTGTGGGGTGTTTATCTATATGAGCAGTTTCCTGGCTTGACAGATTCAATCCACGACGATCTATGGTACCAGTATATCAGAAGGGAGTCAGGAACTTTCAGTGGTATGTATTCGTTGGCAAGAATGTTTGAAAAAGACGAGTTCAAAAGATATGGTTTATCCGGAGACGACCTCTTAAGAGAGGTTTTCACAAACTGGGCAATGGCAAATCTTTTAGATGATACCACAATTGAAGACGGAAAATACGGATATAAGAATGTGGAGGTGAAAAACGAAATAGGTTATCTAAAGATAAATTACGGAAACCCAGATTCCCTGCAGAATTGTGGCTATGCCCCGGCTCTACATTTGGTTGATACTTCATTTATAAACAACGAAAAAACCTACTCAGTAATTTACGGTAAAGATAGTCTATTTTCTTATCTTTATTCTTCTGACTATATCGAGCTTTCAGCTGATGCTTCCTTAGATAATGGCAAAACCTATCAACTCGACTTCAGACTACAAAAGGACCAAATCGACCCCGAACTAAATACTATCCTCTTGGGTAAAATCGTAACTTATGATGAAAAGGGAGGAGTTATATCAGTTGAACGACTTAGTAACTTCCCTTTTGGGATAAGCGTTAGCATATCCGACTTCGGCAAGAATATTCAAGAAGCAATCTTGACTGTCGTTGCAGTGGAAGACCAAATCAAAGAAGGGTATTATTATGTTCAGGATGGAAAACAATATTATACTTATTCCATCGAGTTAAAGGAGCATACTGGTGAGGATCCAAATAACCCCCCTAAAGGACCTAAATTAGAGCAGAATTATCCCAATCCATTCAATTCCAGTACCACTATATCTTTCTATCTGGATAAGCAAGCAGAAGTTAACATAACCATCTACAACGTATTGGGACAAAAAGTTTTCACTTTGAACCAAAATATGCTTTCAGGACAAAACCGGATAGAATGGAATGCAAAGGACAATTCAGGTATGGACTTGCCGAGCGGAATATATTTTTATAACCTGAAAACTAAGGAATTCTCCGAGACCAAAAAGTTAATTTTCCTGCGTTAATTCAGAGCTTATACCCTATTTTTCTTAAGAACTGTTTTCTCTCTTTAATATCTTTGTCTTCCTCTATGCCTTTGGGAGAGAAACCGTCCACCACTCCAATTACTCCCCTTCCCTGTTCGGTCTGGGCTATTAGAAGTTCAACTGGGTTAGCTGTGGCACAGAATATGCTACATACTTCTGCGCACTCCTTGATTCCCCTTAATACATTTATGGGATAAGCATCTTCGATGAAGATGACAAAAATATGTCCAGCACCTATCTCAAAAGCCGTTTTCTTAGCCAAACTCCTTAATTTCTCATCGTTCCCTTCGTGCCTGACCAGACAGGGGCCAGACGCTTCACAAAAAGCTAAGCCGAATTTTATGTTGGGAACCGAACTTACTAGAATCTCATATAAGTCCTCAGCTGTCTTAATAAAATGGGTCTGCCCCAAGATGAGATTAGCCCCCTCTGGCACCTGAATTTTATATTGTTCTGTTTTCATAAATTCTTCCTTTATTACGGGTTTTTTACAGCGCTTTGATTTATGATTCGGTAAGCTCCCTTCAAACCTTTGCCCAGTATCTTCTCTCTATTTTCTTTAGACACTGTAGGTCGGGTTGTGAGCCATTTGGCGAGCTACCCGACACAAAGAAGATTAATACATTTGTCTACCTGTGGAATTCCCGCTCACAAGTGGTTCGGGAAATCCAATTCCCGAACCAACGAAATTCCCACACCTACGACATGTTATATTCGTAGCACAGGGAATTTATCCCTGTGCGGACCATTGTACCTGCCGGGTTTCCTCACCCGATCCCGCAAAATGCGGGACCAAGTCAGCCTACCCGTTCTTCCCCGGTGTGAACCAGAACGGTTCACACCCCGCTCGACCTCCATGGCCAGGGAATGCGACCCCTACAATACAAAAACCCTCCTGCTGAAGCGGGAGGGTTTTTAGTTTTGGCTCATTTCGACTTCTAAAAATCAGCCGAGAAGGAGAATTTGTGATTCTCCTTTAAGAAATCCTGCTGTTCGTTCATAAAAGCGTAATCTATGGTGAATTTCACAAACTTCAGACCAAATCCAAAAGCTATTTGGCCGTCATTTGAGCCAGCGCGAAGGCTGAAGGAGTATTTTTCTTCAAGTTTATAGGTATATTCTCCGCCGAAATGGAGTGCCATATCCTCTCTGCCCTCAACTTTGTAGACATCCACCGGGAAAGTGAAACCAGCGTAAGGATAGACTACTGCTCCTACTCCGAAGTTAGCTGGAACTCTATCCTTCCAGACTTCATATTTTCCGGTCCAGCCGCCAACCTTAGTGGCAATATCTTTTACCACTGCACCGAAAACAAGATCGTCGTTATAAGAATAACGCACCCCCAGGTCGAATCCGATGCCGGTTTCGCTTAAGTAATCTCCCATCCTTTGGTCAACTATCTTAAAATTTGCTCCGGAGGAGAATTTTCCGATCTTTCTGGCGTAGGAGAACATAAATACATTATCTACCTCCCTGAATGTGCTGGTAGGCAGATTCTCATAGCTATATCCATGAACTCCTCTAACCTCATGGGATATCCAGCCCATAGCCAAAGCGCCGAAACCGAATTTTCTACCGTAAGCCAGGAAATTATGATTCCTCTCATAAGACATCTCGGATGAGAACATCCCGGTTATGTTGAGATGTTCCATCTCGGTTAAGCCAGCTGGGTTCCAATAGGTGGCTGAAGCGTCCTTCACCTCCGCAATATAAGCTCCACCCATACCCAAAGCCCTGGCCCCTACACCCATTCTCAGCACTGGCATGGCATGGTTATCATCTGCTAAGAGGGGAGGAACACAAAGCATACTAAAAACAATAGCAAGGAGAACAATGTTTCTAATGAAGTTTGACATCTTCTCACTCTCCCTTGGTTTAATGGTTAAAATATTCTCTTATCATTTTTTGCCACTGCTATTTTAATTACTTCAGTCAAAGTCTTATTTTGGGCTGTATCCCTTGCCTGAATATAGCACAGATAGACTCCATTGGCCACCAGAGTGCCATCTTTTGTCCTACCATCCCAATACCCTCTGCCTCCATCCGCCATATTCGGAGTAACCGAAACAACATGGTGTCCGGCTAAGTCATAGATATCGATTGTCAATTCCATATCAGTTGTTCTGGTTAACCCCGGGTCTATGACTGTCCTGCGGTGGTCAACTATGGGACTAACCGGGCTAAAAGGATTGGGATAATTATGCGGCTCCACCAAGTTCAGCTGGTCATCTTCGTAATAGTTCTGATAAGTAGCTATGTTACCCACTTTGTCTGCCACATCCAGATTTATCCATACATTCTCCGAAGTTGGACTATAGTAGACAGAGTAAGCTCCACTTGACGAGTTGTACTTGGTTGAATCAGGAGTGACTAGTTGGAAATTCTCGTACAACTTGACGCTGGCAGTGTTTACTCCTGAGCAAAGGATTTCAACGTGTCCTAAAGTATCAACTTGATAACACGAGGAGGTATCGGAGATTTCAAAAATCCTAATCTCGTGAGTGGAGTTTGAAGATAATCTTACGTTCGCCGGTATCCCGTCCACATAAAAACGTTTATACAGAGGGGTAATCAGATTTCCTGCCCCATCCATCGGACCTAAGCTGTCCGGATAGACGGCATCTAAGTTTGTCATATACTCATTCACATCAAACGGTCTACCATTGAACACCCAGACATCCAAAGCCATACCACCCTCCACATCTTCCAATTCAACTCCGGTATTCACTAAAACACTCCCTAATGATGGATCGAGCCCTTCAACCTGCAAGCTCTTCAGATAACTTCTATCTTCCACGCTATCATCCGGAGGGGCTTCACCATAAAGTTCGACTTTATACAGGTCAACAAAGAGGGAGTCAGTATTTACTCCGGCTTTGGCATCCGATGCCTTGAGCAAGAAATATGGGGATTTGCTGACGTAGTTCATCTCCTGTAATTCCATCTCGGGTGGAGTTCCATCAACCCAGAAAGTGTCAGCTACTCCCCTAGGACTGTAACCAAGTGGAGGAGAGCCGCAAATAATACTAAGACCTTGATAATCCCACACCCCTCCCGTTACGCTGTCAATATATGCTTTGGTCATGTCCAGAGGTAGATAGTAAGAGGTGTCAAGCCAGCTGATAGTAAACACCATCTTACCCGGATGAATTTTTCTTAGATTACCAATCAGACCTGGTCGCAACTGCGGAAATCTCTTGTAATCGTACAAAGTGTCTGTTATCCCAGTAGCTTTTAAGACAACCGTTAAGTTGGTGTCAAGAAATACTCCATCATACCAGGTAGTATCACCTTTGACCTCCTTAAAAATAGAGAACTCCGCTTGGAATATAGGAGTACGGTTAGTATAGTCGTTGGACTTATGAGCCGGTTTAACCACAAGCTCGCCAGCACGGGAAACATTATACTTGCAGGGGGTTAGCGGATAACGGAAGACGGTGCCGGCTGAATCAACCTTTAGTGCATAGGCCGGTTTGCCACTTGCTGAATCTCTGGCTGGAAGTGCCGTGGCGGTATCCCAGAAAAGGCACAAGACATTATACCCATCTGTCTGATACATAGAGTCACCGAACCCGGCACGAACTATTGTATCAGCTGGACTTGTTTTTGTGTAATATATCGAATCTAGTCTTGGGAATCTACCAGTAGAATCAATGAAACCATAGTAGGGCTCGTTTGCGCAACGCTTTAGTGTATCAATTGCTACCTTAGTTGGGCCCACCCCTCCCTTGGGAAACTTGATTCTGATTTCAGGCCTTGTCGTGGTAAAACTATCTTGGAAGGATGGAACAAAAAATACCTCATATTCGGCAAAAGAGACGCCACTCCAGCCGAATATCAGAAAAATCACACCTATCAGCATAACCGACTTGCTCAACTTTCTCATTAACCACCTCCTGAGTGAGAATCTATCTAACTAATCTTTCTTAACCACGGCTATTTTCAAAAGATAATTCTGGACAGTTAAATCATTCAAATCCCTTATGCTCACGTAACACAGATATACTCCATTTGCCACCAATTCTCCTCCATCTGTCTTGCCATTCCATAATAGCTTACCTGCATTCTGCTTCAGGGTGGCTACATGTTTCCCTGCTAAATCACAGACCCTGGCTGTTATCTCCAGAGCTTGATTGTCTGGTCTATTTGAGCTTAGGACAATTGTGGCTTCTTCCCCTTTGGTAGGATTGAAGGGATTAGGATAACTATGCATATCATAAGCAATCAATCTACCACTCTTCACATAAGTGGAATAACTGCCCTCATTTCCAACATTATCTTCGGCTTCAAGTGTAAACAGTGCATCCAGGGTCAGGGGATAATAAGTTAAAATGTGCGTAGTTGGGTTATACTGAACAAGAGCATCATTTGTTACTTTTTGACCATTCTGCGTAACTACGACTGAGCTGTTGTTCACTCCCGAACCGCCATCCTGTATGTGGAATTTCCACGCCTTATCAGTTGAATCCAGCATAGTTATCTGTGGCGAAACCCTGTCTACAATAAATCTTTTATAAGCCGGTCCTCTTTTGTTAGATACGGTATCCATATACCCCATTCTTAAAGTATAGGGGACAAAATTCTCATAGCCTTGACGCGCATATTGGTCTGCTTGTCCACAAACCAACACATCCATAGCAGCCATGTCAATCAGTTCCAGATTGGTTGCTACTTTTACTGTATCAGTTGCGAATTTCGACATCTGATTGGGATAGATAGTCTTAAGATAGTTTCTCTTCTCTATGGTGCTATCTCCGACTGTGTCATAATCGAACGTCACGTAGAATAAATCCAAGTAGATGTTAGTGGTATCCAGAGCAGTGCCGGACCTTCCAATCGTATAATAGAATTCGGGCCTAGGACCAACATAGGAAAAAGACTGTGGGATGATCTCCTTGGGCGTCGTAAGATTTCCGACTGAAAAGGTATCCTCCTTAGAGTATATTATCCGTGGTAACGTAAGAGATACGGCTATGGCTGAAATCTCATAGGAATACTGACTGCTATCTAAAAGGGTTTGCTCATCGTCAACTTCAATGAATAATTTTAACTGAGCGACATCCGATCTGGCATAATACCCATCTAAAACTGCTGTATCTCTGGAGCCATCATAGACATCTAAAGTTTCGTTGGGAGCATATAGAGTAAACTTTACAGTAGTATCAATCAATTGGTATCCGGGCAGAGAACTGAATGCCGCTTCAAATTTAGGTGAGTTACAGGTGTAGTGATCCTTTTCAGGAATCAAAGCGAGAGATGTTGCTTCAGATGGAGCATACCAGACAGTATCAGCATAAAAGGTCTTTGCTCCTGCAAACCAAGGCTCAAAGGGCCAATCCACAAGCCACAGCTCTACTTTCCACTCATGGGCCCCAAGTGACAGACTATCAGTCAACTCAATATCTAATCGAATCGAATCCAAAACATCATAGCTAGCGTATTCCGGTCTATGGAAATATTTATTTGAAGTAACATTATATCCGCTTTGGACAAACTCTGAATTTGGCTCCCAATTATATATGAGTAAACCGTCTAATGTAAAAGTTAAAGGATAATAAATCGTAGTGTCCATATCTGCTATTTCAGGGAACCAGATGAAAGCTGAAATAGAATTAGGTTTAGGCAAAGTGTAATCTCCTATCCCCGGATCAAAAGTCACATACCATATAGTTGGGTCCTGACTATATGCAACACCGCAGGGAATAACAAACAGAATAAACAAAATCGAAATTATAAGCAGCTTACTTGTAAATCTCACTTGGCACCTCCTGTAACGATTATATTAAGAATTTACGAACAAAATCCCCTCACTGAAACTGACTAACTATTTTTGATTTCTCAGATTGGTGTTTTCTTTCTTGAAATGATAGAAAAGATTCGAAAAACTAAAGCCTCTCCTCAAAGAGGGACACATCAAAATTACATCCACTTTTCAAAAGCCCTATTTTGGTTTAAAGCCACAAAATTAGATTTAATATAATAAGCCAATCTTTCTTGTCAAGCAAAAATGTAACTTCTCTGTAAAATGTGTTAGCTCTATTTCGGCGAGCCTTCTGAGCAAATAAGATTGACACTTAAGCCACCTTGGGCAGCGGGTAGGGAACGGTTGCACCGCCATAAACCGCATTGGTTCATGGCACCGCCATGAACCGCATGGTTTACGGCACCGTTCCCAAAGAAGCAACGGCGCAGCCATTGCTTACCCCGTTTGATGCGTCGGTATTAGTCTCAAGATCTCTCGCCTTTGGCGGAGGAGAAATGCCGATGGAGGTGCCTTCGGGAATTCCTATTCCCGAAACATCAGAATAATCCGCAAACCGGAAAAACCTGCAAACCATAAAATCCCCCTGTTTTCCCCCTTTGTCAAAGGGGGATTTTTGTTCCCCTCTTTGCAAAAGAGGCCCGCTTCGCCCGTCTCGCCGATGGCTCGCCGAGGCGGGCCGAATCGAGGCGAGGGTTAGGGGAGATTCTTGATGTATCGGCATTGGTCTCAAGATCTCTCGCCTTTGGCGGAGGAGAAGTACCGATGCGTTTAGTTCGTGCAGGAATTGGAATTCCTGCACGAAATTACGATACGGTTCGGGTCACCAAGATTCCGCTAAAAGCGGAAAATTCCTATTCCTGAAGCATCAAGACCTACAAACTGTTAACCCCCTGTAACCCACTTGTCAGGGGGACAAAAACCGTTCCTCACCTAATTGTCAGGTGGATGCGAAACGTTTTCCTCCCCTGATAAGGGGAGGTCAGGAGGGGTTTAAGAGAGGCATTAGGTCGGGTAAATCCCGCCACAGGCGGGATAAATCTAACCTCTACAACTTAAGATAAAAATCCTCTCCATCTGCTCAAGAGCATCCTCAGTATCGGAGGAGTCAAGACGGTTGTCATCACTACCATAAATATGACCACTGAATAAAGGTCTCTGGAAATAGTCTCCAAACTCAGGCCAATTGAGGCAACTATCATTCCCACTTCACCCCGCGGCACCATTCCGACGCCAATAATGGTCGCCTGTCTGAAACCCAGATTCATTGCTCCCAGACTACATCCAATCAACTTTCCTATAATAGCCAGAAAAGTCAAAATCAAAGCCAAACCCAAGATGCTCCATTTGCCGAATACTGTCAAATCCACATTTGCTCCCATTACCACGAAGAAGAAAGGAACCAAAAAATCATAGAGGGATTCCATCTTTAGGGTTAAACGGAAGCGGATATTAAACTCTGAGAGAACCATCCCGGCCATAAAAGCGCCCACAATGGCTGCCAATTTGATATATCCAGCTAAAACTGAAAGGGCTAAACACAAGATTATAGCAAAAGCAAAGGGGGCGTTTCTTGTCTTAAGCGAATCCACTCCAGGGGTTACGCGCCTGATTACTCTGTGCCCAATAACCATCAAAAATATTACAAATACTACTGCCTCCAGAATAACCAGAATTATATTCAGATAAGACAGGGTTCCTTTTCCCATACCAGTAACTATAGCCAAAACGATCATCCCCATGATATCGTCTGCCACTGCCGCGGCGAGAATGACCTTGCTCACTTTTTTGTCTAAAACATTCAAATCGGCCATAACCCTGGCAGTTATGCCCACGCTGGTTGCTACCATAGCCGCACCAATGAACATTCCTTCAACTGCACTATGCCCACTAAATAGAATATAAGCGTATCCGAGAATAAAAGGCAGGACGACTCCCAGTATAGCTACTGAAATGGAGTTCTTTCCTACCTTGATCATTTCATCTATACCAGTTTGGAGACCGACATAGAAAAGAAGGATGATCACCCCAATTTCAGCCAAAACATGATAGAATTCAGTCGGAGTGATGATATGTAAGACATAGGGTCCCAGACAAACCCCAGCCAGAATCTCACCAATCACCGCCGGCAATTTAAACCGCTCAAAGACCTCGCCCAACAACTTCGCTGCGGCAAACATTATTAGTAAATCAAGCAATATCTTAGTCATCTCTTCAACTTATTCCTTTTTCTCTTTTGAGTTACTCGCCTCCGCCAGAAAGCCCCTGTAGGCGGATGCTCGCCCCAAAGAGGCGAAGTCTCGCCTTTGGCGGAAATGGCGAGGTGAGCCTCGCCGAAGTCCCGACGTTATGTCGGGACGAAGGCGGGCTTAAAAGAATGCTTCGGTCGCCTTTGGCGAACCTCGCTTAAGGCGGGCGAAGTTTCGCTCGCCTCTCGGCGAAGCCGAGGGCCTTTTATATTTGGGAAACCCCCGTAGGGGGAGGCTTCACTTTAAGGGCATTGACATAACAAATAATAACCCTTATACCCAAAAAGGCAAATGATTTTAATAAAAAACCCCAGAGAGTGGGGGGGGGTAGAAACGCAGGCGACATACCAGAATGTCCCGTAGAAAACTAATACTATTCTTGCCAGTTCCCTCTCCCCCCAAGGTATGAACCGTCATGGTTCGTACCAAGGGAGAGGAAATACAATAAAATCTCCCACTCTCAAGACACAAAATTCGTGTAGGAATGTATTGCGCTGTCATTCCCGCGAATGCGGGAATCCAGAAAGAGAACGATAAAACCACAACAACCAAACCTGGATTCCGCATCAAGTGCGGAATGACACAAAATAACTCTGTCGCGAGCCACAGGGAATTACAAGTTTAAATTGAACTTATTTTAGCGTAAGGAATTGCATTTAAGCTTAAATCCGACTTTATCCCTTGGGAAAGGTAAAAATCTCCGCAAGCCGCAACCATAGCCGCATTATCCGTGCATAACTCGTATGAAGGATAATATAAGTCGAATTTCAAATCTTTAGCTTTCGCCTCCAACTTCTCTCTTAACCGACTGTTTCTGGCAACGCCACCAGCCAGGCCCAATCGTTTGCTCTTCGCTACCCTGAGAGCTCTTATGCTCTTCTCTATCAAAACATCCGCCACTGCCTCCTGGAAGCTGGCCGCGATGTCTTTCTTATTTCTGTTTATCTTGGTCTTTGACAACCCGGAAGCGTAGATAGCCACTGCGGTTTTTAGTCCACTGAAACTGAAATCTAAACTATCTTTTTCTAAGTAGGCACGGGGAAATCTTACAAAATCTCTTTTACCTTTTTTAGATATCCTATCTATCAATGGTCCACCCGGGTAGCCAATCTCCAGAAGTTTCGCCACTTTGTCGAATGCCTCTCCAGCTGCATCATCTCTGGTCTGTCCCATAACCCGATAGTTGCCCTTTTCTTTGACATCCACCAGAAGGGTATGCCCACCGGACACCACCAAGCAGACAAAAGGGGGCATAGGCTTGGGATGTTCCAGGAAATTGGCAAAGATATGGGCTTCGATATGATTTATCCCAATCAACGGAATCTTGAGTGAATAAGCCAATGCTTTTGACCAGGAGATGCCTACTAAAAGACAACCCACTAAACCCGGACCATAAGTTACAGCAATCCCCTCAATTTTTTTCAAAGGGGTTTTAGCTCGGCTCAAGGCTTCCTGCACCACTGGCATAATGGTTTTTATATGCTGGCGCGAGGCTATTTCTGGAACCACCCCTCCATATCTGGTATGAATCAATTGGGAGTAAATAACATTGGATAGAATCCTGCCATCTCTGGTGATAGCAGCTGAGGTCTCATCGCAAGAGGTTTCAATACCTAAAATGAGCATAATATTCTCAAAATAAAATAGCGAGGGAAAAGCCACCTCGCTGAAGAAAAAAATAATAGCATTTTATTCTACAGTGAACTTTATGCTATCCGGCACTATTCTAACTAATTCCACTTCTTTGGGGAGCTTCACCTGTGGCACTATTTTCCCCTCTTTCCTGGTGCCAAGTCTATCGCAATCCAAACTGACTTTTATTTTGTCAGGTGTAATTTGCTCCACCTTCTGTGAAACCCCCTGAACGAACAGGTCTATGCTCTTTGGCTCGATTTTGACTTTCTTCTTGACTGGGAGATTTACTAACTCTACACTAATTTGAGTGAATTCCTTTTGCGTCAGCTTTTCCACCAAGACTTTGTACTCAACTTCATCCGGAGAGAGTTTCAGATTAAATCCCTCCGGCACAATCAATGGAACCAAGCCAGAGGTAGATGAGTTCAAACTACCCAGGATTTTTCTTTCAGTATATACCTGGTCAATTTTCCTGGTTAGTGTTCTCGGCCCAGAGAGTAAAACCTTGTCCGGCTTAAGCCCTAACGAGTCAATTTGAACATATCCGCTTTGAGTTATGACTTCCATCTGGTTTCTAATCGGAACTTTCTTTTCGGAGAAGTAATCCAATAATATTTTTATCTGCTTGGGTGAATCCACCTTCTCCACCTCTAAGCTCAAATCCTTAGGCAGGGGAATCTCCTCTGGCCTGATTACGTAATCCATTTCCCTGTATTTCAATTGGCTAACATCAATCACCACGTCTTCCTTGTCGGAGAGAAAATATTTTATCAGTTGTTTGCCTTTGCCCCTAATCTTGACTTCTATCTTGGAAGGAACTGGGCTAGCCAATATCAAATCAGAAGGCATATTAGAAATGACCAGAGGCAAGTCAAAATCATATATGAAGGTTTTATCAGTGGTGGCATGAAACCACAAAAGTAAAGCCAAAAACAGAGCTGCTATTTTCAAGCCGAGATTGCTGAATATCTTTTCCATAGGAAGTTACTTCTCGCTTAAAAGTAGGATGGGCGGAGCGCCATAACTCAAATTAAAATATGCAAATCACTTGGTGGAATGGCCAATGGTCTTGCCGTAGCTGACTTCTCCATTGTCTATGCGAATGGAGAAGCCACATTCCGGATTGGTGCAAACCCAAGCCTTAAAGCGAATGGTTGCCCCTTCCCGACCGTAATCGGACAACGGTATCAAAACGCCGGTGCCGCACTTTTGGCACTCAGGAAAGCTGTGTTCCATATTCCCCACCTCCCCAAACTAATATTTTGCGCTCCGCCCACCACTTTTTTTTAAATCTTTTTCAAATTAACTAAAATCACCTAGACAGTCAACAGAAAACTTCTCACATCTTGGAAAAGAGGATAACCATTTTGCCCCTCAATTCCTTTTTATCTCCAAAACTGAAAATTATGTCGCTTTTGTTATCGTTATTTAGATCTATTATCTTACAATTTCCAGCTGGAATCTCTATGCCCAGCTCATGTTGGGGCTTATCCGCAAAGAAATCCCCTTTTCTTCCCAGAAAAAACTTCAGCATATTGTCACCGCCAGCAAAGAACAAATCGTTCAAGCCATCCCCATTGAAATCCCCGGAGGGGTCCATTGCCAAATTGTCTTCATCTGAGCTACCAAATGATACCTTGATGTTCAATTTTATTTTACGATTGGGTTGGTCCGGATAGATATCGTTCTTCCCTAAACTGCGGACATCAAAATCAAGTTTTACGCTCTTGGCCAGCAGAATCTTTATCATTGAACCTATGTTGAAGCCCGCCCCGGATACGATCATCTCCTCCTTCCCATCTTTATTTAAATCGTAAAGCTCAAGAGAGGATTGCTCTTTTTCAGAAGAGATAACCTGATGCGGCGAATCTAAGTTTAGCCCTTCCCCTTCTTTGCCTAAGTATATACTTATTTTGCTCTTGAAACCCTTTTCCAGGTCTCCACCGGATTGGTTCACAGCCAGATCAATTATTCCATCTCCATTGATATCCTCGATTTTGAAATCTATATTCTCCTCTTTGTTGTCTTTTGGTTTCAAGGTAAGCACTTTATCCGCTTGTTCTCCAAAGAAGCCATCTTCCTTCGAGAGAAAAACATGGATTTTATCTTCTTTTAAAATGAGAATATCTTCCTTACCGTCTTTATTATAGTCTGTAAAGATTAAACCTGGTATTCCATAGGAAAAATGAATTAATCCTCTTTTCTGGTTCAACTCTCCGGGGCTACTGGAAAGAGAGATATCCGGCTTGAATCCCAACTTGTCTTGGCGAACGAACTCCCCCTGATCGTTTCTTGTCCAGATTTCAAACCCTCTCTTCTGGGGAATTATGACCAGTTGACCTTTGTTTTGGAAATCAGGACAAAAATCCCATATCACAATGTTCTCTTCTGAAGAGGGTAAGAAACTATTAGTTGAGAATAATAAAGAGGACTCCTTGTTGAAAGAATCACCATTTAGGGAATAATAATAGATGCCATCATCTGCCAAAAAAAGTAATTCTTTTTTATTATCTTTATTTATATCTACCAGGTCAACAATTGAAGCCTTTTTATTCAGTTCAAAGGTTTGATTGGGAATGCTGTCAAATCCTGAACCTTTTTGTTGTTCGAAAAGGCCGACCATCCTTCCAGTGGCTTCGCCCCTAGGCGAGTTGGGGTTTTCATTTTCTCCCTCCAAGTAAAAAACCAAGAAGTCAACTAAACCATCTCCATTTAAATCTTCGTACGTCTTGCCAATAATTTTTCCATTTACTCTCAGGTTCTGCCTGGTAAAAATAGAACCTTCATCTGCCCACAGCTGGTTTAAGCCGAAACACAAAAATAGAATTGCGAAAAGCAGATAAGACAATTTGCTTCTTAACATGCTTTGGCCTCCTTTTAGAAATGAGTATAATCTCTGGAAGATAGACTCCTCGATTTATAGCAAACGGATTAAATGTTGTTACATATTAGAGCAATATGCAATCTATTTTAAAATCCCCCTCCCTTCGACTTTGCTCAGGATGGTGAGTATATCGAACCATCAAGTCCCCCTTTTTCAAAGGGGGAGACCTCCTTTTCCCCCTCTTTGAAAAAGAGGCCCGTTTCGCCCGTCTCGCCGATGGCTCGCCGAGGCGGGCCGAATCGAGGCGAGGGCGAGGGGAGATTCATTGAACGTAAACTAATGCGTTTGTATTGGTTTGTGTGGGAATTGGATTTCCCACACGAAAGGGTTCGGGAATTCCAATTCCCGAACCAACAAAAAAACAACTTGCCTCTTAACATACCCTAACCACCTCTTTTAGAAATGAGTATAACCCTTATAAGATAAACTTCTTGATTTGCCATCACTTTCTGTCAACCTGATTTTTCTTTCTCTGGTTACCTTGCCGATAATGCTAATCTTTATCTTTCTACTCAGTTTACGAAATTGACTGATTCTTGTTCCATCGAAGGCAAATAAAAGCTCATACTCCTCGCCTGAATTAAAAGCATAATGCAATGCTTTCTTTTTATCCCCTTCTGCTATCTTGAGAGCAATCTTGCTGATCGGAAGATTATTTTCATAAATATTTGCGCCCAATCCATTCTCCACAGTCAAATGATAAGCTTCTGAGGATAAGCCATCGCTTATGTCAATCATCGCTTTTGGTTTGAGAAATCGAGTTATGAGTTGGGCTTCTTTTAGACGCGGAAGAGGATAAAGGAACTTTCTGGCAAAACCAGTGGCTTCGCCCTCTGCTTCCCTCGGCTTCCCTCGGCTTCCCTCGGCTTCCCTCGGCTTCGCCGAGAGGCGAGCGCCGAGAGGCGAGCCACTAGGCGAGGACGAACGTGGTTTCTTGTTTAATTTTAAATATTCTAACCCGGCCGAGGAGCTACCCAAGTCACCTGTAACTGCAATTAAATCGCCAACCCTTGCCCCGATTCTTCTGACTGCCAATCCCTTTTTGACTTCGCCTAATATAGCGATAGACAAGAAAAGATTTCGAGGGGAAAGAACAATGTCCCCACCCACTATGGGACAGTTGAATCTTTTTGCCGCTTTGGATATTCCGGAACAAAGGGATAATATCTCCTCCACTTTGAATCTGTTATTTATTCCCAAGGTGACAACTGCTGCTTTAGGCACTCCTCCCATAGCCGCAATGTCACTTAAATTCGCCACCATCCCTTTCCAGCCAACCGCTTCCAGCGGGAAGTAGTCCAAATCGAAATGGATTTTTTCCACCAAAGCATCAGTAGTCAAGAGCTGTAAATTACTTTTATTCAATTTCAATATGGCTGCGTCATCTCCTATGCCCAAGACTACTTCTTTCCCTTTGGAGAAGACTCTTTTTCTTATTAAATCTATTAAGCCGAACTCTCCTACCTGTTTTAGTTTCATATTCATCTCAAGATACGGGGATTATTCCAATAGAGCCGGGTTGCACCTTTAGGAGTGCCAAACCAGATGTAGTCTCCATCCAAAACCATAGCCTGGATTTCGTCATCTATCAAACCATCAAAAATAGTGAAGTTATCCCAGATTTTTTTCTCCTTATCCATCCTCCACACCCCGTTTTTCGTCCCCACCCAGAGATTCTTTCCATCTATCGCCAATCTTAAAGGTTGGCTCCCAGGATAGTTGCCTGATATCTGATAAACTTCCCTTTCCTCAGTGATTGGATTGTAACCCAATATTCCCCTATCAGTGGCAAACCAGACTTTGTCCTTATCTTCTTCTATATCGTTAACATTGCTGTTCGTGATTCCGTCTGGAGTTGAAAATACCCCTGCATTTCCTCCTGCAAGGGGAATACGATAAGTTCCCATTTGAGTCCCCACCCAGAGATAGTTATGTGACAGTTTCAGGCAATTGATATACTCTGAACTTATATTTTGGTCCTTAAATTGGGCAATCGAATCTTTTTTCACCTTGTAAGAGCATAAGCCGATGTATGTTCCTACATAAAGGATGCCCTCATCTTTTTTATCCGACCCGCGATAATACTCCAGACAGGTTATGTAGCTGTTCCTTAATTCCTTGGCTCGTTTATAAAAACTCCATTCCTCTTTTTTTTTGCTGTAAACCTCTAATCCCTGCGTAGTTCCGAACCAGACGAAATTCTGGCTTGCCCGTATGGCATTAACCCTGGCACTTCCCAGATTATTCTCATAACCTTCAACGAAATATTCCCATTTATCTTTATCTCTATCATATTTGGTTATTCCCACTCTATTTTGAAAAATATCATTTCCGCCAAACCAGGCTACGCCCCCATCTATGCAAATATCTTTGACATCATTTTGATATAAACCAAAAGTATAAAGCTGTAAGTTCCAGCTTCGCAAAGAGCCGAAAGCCACTCCCAAGCCCCAGGTAGCAAGCCACAGATTATCTCCCCAATCATCTCTAAGGTAGTCGGTTATGTCATATCTGGAAAGTCTTTGGTCGAGGATATAACCATCGGGAAAAAAATCATAACCAAACTCCATAAAAAAATCAGGCAATTTCAGACTATCCCTATCGCTTCTCACCCATTCCAGAGGAAAACTAGCTTCCCTTCTCCATTCTTTAAAAGTGGGATTGTAGGAGGCGAACCCAAGGGGGGTATCAACCCAAATCACATCCTCATTTTTGTCATAAGCTATTCTGTTCACTCTGTTATCTGGTAAACCATCGCTGGTGGTAAAAGGGTCTTCCCAAACCCTTTCGATTTTGTTATAACGTATAACCCCTCCACTTGTCCCAAAATAAACTGTCCTATCATCCATAGCGATGGAAGTAACATAGCGCGTCATTGTGTAGCTTGTCCAATCGCCTTCGTTATACAGATAAGAGAAGCTGACTTGATGAAAAAAAAGGAGGAAAAAAGCAAGTAGTAAGGGGATTTTTCTCATTTACTCGCCTCCGCCAGAAAGCCTCGCCATTGGCGGAAATGACGAGGCGAGCCTCGCCGAAGTCACGACCTTATGTCGGGACGAAGGCGGGTTCAAAACAAGGGTTTTGGAAGTCTCCATAGGGAGGCTTCACTTAATCTGTAAGGACTTCAAAACTATGCCCGCCAGGACAGCTGAGCCGAATTTCAATGCCTTTTCATCTATTTTAAATTTGGGATGGTGCCAAGGATAGATTGCTCCAATTTTTTCATTTCTTATGCCCAACCTCATCATCGTCCCACCAATTTTTTCTAAGAAGCGGGCAAAATCTTCACCACCCATAACCGGCTTTTCTATCTCATATACGGCTTCCTTAGTATAGAGGTTTCTTGTAACTTCCCTGGCAGTATCTGTTGATTTTGGATCATTAATTAAGACCGGGTAACCTTTATTGTAGGCGACCTTAAAGTCTGCTCCATGGCTTTGGGCAATCCCGGAAGCTATCTGCTTTACGTAAATTGGCAAATCGCCAGCCACCTTTTTCTCCAGGCTTCTCATCGTCCCTTTTAAAATCACCTTGTCGCAGATTATATTTCTCGCGCTTC
>DASWLN010000037.1:0-4785 GCA_036396115.1 Candidatus Zixiibacteriota bacterium | reverse complement strand
ACGCCCCTACCTACGTTTTAGATATAGCGGAGGTCTTTAGACCTCCATTTATATATGGAAAGCTAAAGCTTTCCGCTGCATTTTTAGTAAACTTTTTCCCCGTTTCATCCGACATATAAAATAAGGGGATGCCGTTTTGGGAAAATCCCTCAAGTGGAGTATTGTCTAATCGCCACCACAAAATGGAGGCAGAGTGGTAGTTGAGATTTTTATATGTTACATAAAAGAGGAGAATAGACAACAGGCGTTGCTGGATATGGCGGAATATCAGCACTTCAAGGAGAAGATTCCCGGACATATAAGAAGCTATTTTAAGCAATCCTGTTCCGAGCCCCATACCTTTCTGGTCTATAGTGAATTCGAATCCAAAGAAAGTTACGAGAACTATATGCAATCCTTCAAAGAGAAAACCGGCGGTGTTCCCCCTTTAGCATTGCTTTTAGAAAAACCGCCGATTTGGGGACTGTTCGAATAACTCCTTTGTCTTACCCAAAGAAATCAGAATAATTTCCCATACACAAGAAGAACAATCCTTCATTTAAATTTCCCTTGACATCCGAGCCATAGCCCAACAGATTATATAAGATTTCTCATACGCCAGATCACATCCAATATTTTAAAGGAAAAACCTTAAACCGAGGAGGGCATAAGATGAATGCCTGGAAAGTTATTCTCGCCACGGTCTTGGGATTTGTTTGCGGTATAGTCTGCCTTCTTTTGGCAAAAAGCGGTGGAAATCCAGTGGCACCTGCTATGGCTTGGGCAATCATTTTAAATCGTGCCCTGATCGGTTTCGTGATTGGAATAAGTGCTTGGAAGATTCATTTTATTCCTCATGGTCTTCTGATAGGAGTCTTTGTTTCTTTGTCTCCTGGCCTTGCAGCTCTGGCAACGATGGGTTACAATATCTTTTTAGGAACTTTACTTATGGGTGCCATTTACGGTTTGGTCATCAATCTCGTTGTTTCGTTAGTATTCCAAAAGAAGAAGGAAGCTGCTGTTTGATATTTGCAATTTAAAAGGTTCAGGAAAGCAAAAACGCAGGCAAGAAGTTGCCCGCGCTTTGTTTTATACAAAAACAATGCTGTAATGAATTACTTAATAAGTTGCTTTTGACCATGAATGCATTGACAGAACCCATGGTAGTTTGCACAAATACCGCCAAATAATGAAAACAAGCCCCAAAAAAGGGGTCTGGTAAAAACATGTAATAAAGTTGGTTTGGAGTATGGCAAAAGATATATTCCCAAAGTAATAAGCAAACATCCGAGTACAATGCAGATATGACCGAACACAAGAAGGGCGATACGACCTCCACGCCAACCCAGATAGCAAAGCGAACCACCGATGAGAAGTGGAATTATCCCACTAAGATTACCACTACTTGCCAAGATAATTATACCAAAGACGACAAAAATTATTCCTAAGATTAAGGTGGTTAAGCTGTGGGGTTTCATCTTTCTCCTTTAAAATCGTTTTCCCTCATAGTTTGTCTGTTTTTAAATCCGACCATCACTTTTTCGGAACATAATAGTTTGGCATCGTATATAATTAGTAAAGCTTGCCTCTACTCTATATACTGGAGGAATGGATGGAAAGTTACACAGGAATTCGAATTATCTCCAAACAAATTGGTTTTGCTTGACACCAAAATGCGATTTGGATATATTGGGGCTGGGTGAATACTTTTGTTCTTTGAATGGAAAATAAAAAAAGGGCAGTGAGTTTTCACTGCCCCATAGATAAAAAGAATCTATGTTATTATTTACCGGATGGCTGAGTTGTGTCTGCTGCTGGTGGTTGTGTGGTATCCGGAGCAACTTGCTCGGTGGTTGGCTGTTCCGTCGTTACCCCTTCCTTTGGTTCTTCTTTCTTAGGTCCACAGCCAGCAAGCAATCCAAAGCAGAACAAAGCTATCAGGAGAATAACTAGTAAACGCTTCATCTTTCTATATCACCTCCTCAAGGATAGATTTCGTAAGTTATATGGGCAGAAATATATGTTCAAACTGAATTTAGTCAAGAGATTTTTTAAAAAAAAGAGGTCAAAGTAAAATGACGTTTTTATACTTCCTAACAATCCCCCTTGCCACCCCTAAGCCTTTCAGTGATAATGTGATAGATATGGTGGCACAATCAGGTTTATTTAGCAAAATAATACTTTTAATTCTTCTTGCGTTTTCAATTTCCTCCTGGGCAATAATTTTCAACAAATGGAGAGTTTTTGCTAAAATTGGCTCGGAAACTGAGAAATTTCTTTACCTCTTCCATAAGAAGGGAAGAATTTCAGAAGTCTATTTGAACTGCACCCGTTTGAAAGACACTCCACTTTCATTTGTCTTAGGGGAAGGGTATAAAGAATTGCAGAACTTTGTGGGCAAGGAGCAAAACCCACTAAACCAGGAAAAACTCGATATCATAAAAATGGTACTGGATAAAACCGGGGCGGATGAGTTAGATAAATTGGAAACGAGAACTGTTTTCTTGGCCACAGTTGCCAATACCAGCCCGTTTCTGGGGCTTTTAGGCACAGTCTGGGGAGTGATGGATTCCTTTGCCAGCATCGGCGTAAAAGGGACGGCCAGCTTAGCCGTGGTAGCGCCCGGAATCGCTGAAGCGCTAATTGCCACGATCTTTGGTTTGGCAGTGGCTATACCGGCGGTTATCGGATACAACCATTTCAATTACAGACTCAAAGTCGTATCTTCGGAGATTGACAAATTCATCCTCGAATTTATGGTCAAAGTAAAAAAGGAATATAGTCTGTGAAGAAAAGAACCTACTCGGCATTGCACGATATCAATGTCACCAATCTGGTAGATGTGGTATTGGTTCTCTTAATCATCTTCATGATTGCCGCACCGATGCTGCAGTCGGGCATAGATGTTAATCTTCCCAAGACCAAAGCCGGACAGGAAGATTTAGGTGAGGGAATCGTAGTCACCATCACCAAGGAGAAGAGGATTTTCATAGATGATGTGGTGACGCAGATGGGACGATTTGAGCAGAAACTTTTGGATGCCAAAGCGAAGAAAAGAGCCAAAACAGTATATCTTCGGGCAGACGAGGATGTTCCCTACGGTTTAGTGGTGGAGGTCATAGGCAAAATAAAAAGTTTAGGAATACAAGACTTGGGTTTAGTCACTCAGCCGGTTGAGAAAAAATGAGACGAGATGTAATAATATCGATATCCTTTCACTTGTTGGTGATAATAGCGATTATCCTTTTTGGTCCGAATATTCAACCAGTGAAAGGTTATCCCAAAATCTATAGAGTTGGCTTGGTGAGTTTGCCTGCACCTGCTGGTGGGAGCGGAGAGGGTGGGAAAACTGAAGTTTCAGGAAAGGCAGAAAAAGCCAGTGAAAAAGGCATAGCCATAAAAGAGCTGAAAAATAGTAAAGAGAAAAAAAGTATTTCGGAAAAAGAGCAAAATGCCAAAAAAGAAAACTTGGGAAAGAATAAAACAGGGTCAAGCAAGGAGCAACCCAAGAAGGAAAGAATGCCGGGTGGCACTACTGCTGGTTCTTCCTCAGGCATATCCGGAGGAATTGTTGGCTCCGCGCAAGTGGATGGGGCTGATTTCGGGGGCGATTACTATGTGCAGATGTTTGTGGCAAAGATAAACGACCTGTGGGAAAACCCGATAAAGAGCGCCTCTTCCACCCTGAACGCCATAGTCTATTTCAGGATACTTAAAGATGGGGATGTAGTGGATGTCAAGATAGAAAAGAGCTCAGGTGTAGGGGTTTTTGACAAAGCCGCATTGAGGGCGGTCATTTCAGTCAGCCCCCTGCAGCCCCTGCCAAATGAATACACCGGAGAATACTTGGGAGTACATTTGGAATTTGAATTTGTGCAATAACTATGAAACCAAAAGACTTAACTAACAAGATTCTAATATCGATTATTCCACTAATGCTCGTTGTTTTCCTGTATGATACATCCTGCTCTCAATCCGAAGTGCATGTCAAGATAAGCACAGCTGGAATTGAGCCAATGGACATGGCAGTGATTGATTTTACTCCCAAAAACGACAAAGCAGTTTCACAGGAAAAGGATTTGTCGAAAAATATAACCGCTGTAGTTAGGCAGGACTTGCTTTACGCTTTGGTTTTTAATCTGGTTGAGGCAGATTCTTTCGCCTCTTCCATCCTGAAAGGAAATTGGTATGACTTTGCTGGCTGGTTCAACTTGGGAGCGAAGACCTTAGTTGGCGGGACAGTGGAAGCAAAAAAGGGAACCGTGATAGCTGAGGTAGATTTATGGGATGTTTATCGCAAGAGAAAAATATCCTCAGAGGCCTACAAGACCTCTGTGGAAAGTTATCGCGCTTTGGCTCATACCATCTCGGATGATATCGTTTACAAACTCACTGGGGAAAAAGGAATCTTCAACAGCAGAATAGCTTTCATATCGGATAGGACTGGATACAAGGAGATTTATGTTTGCGATTATGATGGTGAAAACCAAACCCAACTTACCAACCATAAGTCAATTAACCTTTCCCCGCGTTGGTCGCCGGACGGAAAGACCATCGCTTATACCTCCTATAAAGGAGGGAATCCGGATTTATGGCTCTTGAGTTTAAAGGATAATAAGAGCAAGGTAATATCCGCGCAAGCGGGGTTGAATTCCGCTCCGGCCTGGTCTCCAGATGGAAGAACTTTGGCTATGACTTTAAGCAAAGATGGTGATGCGGAAATCTATTTGGTCAATGCGGATGGTGTCATCATAAGACGCTTGACCAAAAGCTCAAGCATAGATTCCTCTCCTACCTGGTCACCTA
>DASWLN010000036.1:0-5840 GCA_036396115.1 Candidatus Zixiibacteriota bacterium | reverse complement strand
CTGAGAACTTGATATTCAAGGGGATAAAAAGGGGTAAGATCAGGGCAATAGCTACGAAGATAAAGATTATCCTTCGGTCTAATTTCTCAAGTTTTTCAAAAAATTTTCTCATAAAGGGACTTCCGAAAAACCCGTTTTGCGGGGCTGGGAGCCCCGCCTACGAGCATAAGATTTTGACTATTCGTAGGTCGGGCACCCTTGCCCGACTGATAACCACCACTTAATTAAAAACTTCAAAAAAAAGTTATTCACCTCCCATATAGGTTTTCTCCAGTCCGATAAGAACTTTGATTCCAGTTGAGATGGCGCCTAAAGCCGCTCCAATCATTATGGCTCTTTTAGCCGCAAGCTGGGGCACATTCATAATCCATTCAGTAAAGGGCGGGAAACCTTTCCAGACCAGTTCTCCCAATGGCACCCTCCCGATCATCACCAGGACTGCGGTAATTCCTAAGAGAGCGGCTTCCCAGCTTCTTATCCTGAAAGCCCTGAAGGCGGCTGAGGCAATATAAAAGGCTAAAAGGGCAAACATTGTCGCCTGCATAGGATAGATGGCGTTCATAAAGACCCAGTTAAAAGCTGTGCCTTCCCTGACTTCACCCAGGATTCCGAAACAGATCATCAGGATTAACCCTGCCACTAAAACGATTTTATAAACCCAGTCTTTACCCTTCCTGGCTATTACCTGAGAGTTTACCCTGAAGATATTGGCAACTCCTAGGACATAGGCAAAGGCAATGCAAATTATTGCCCATTGATTAACTACCTGAGCTACTGGCTGAAGTTTGGGACTGAAGTAGTTTCCAATGAAGAAAGCTCCAGCTAAGAAACAGATAATTATGGGAACTTCTCTACGCATAGGATTTTCTTTTAGTGTTTTTTGTAGCGGTCCCGCCATTGGCGGGACCATTTATTTCAGTAAACCTGAAGATTTACACTCCATCTTTTTATCGTCTTACGTCTCACATCTAACGTCTTACTGCTTTTAATCATTGTTCTGGAGTGCAAGAGCTTGCTCTTGCGTATATAAAATTAGCAACAACAAGTTGTTGAACTCCACTACTGCACAAAAAACCAGTAGGTGAATTTTGTAATTCCAAAAGTTTCCAATAATACTCCAAATACTAACATTACCATTATCAAGAACTTGGCTAAATCCGAGGCTTTTAAACTGCCTAAAAGCTTGGGTTCCCGGGATAGATAGGCAGAGGCGGCGAAAAGCTCCTCTCCGATAAGGGTGAAATCACATGCTACCACAAAGAAGGGGAGCTGGTGAATATTAGCAGTCCCAGCTACCTGAATGGCTCCAGTTGAAAGGCCAGTTTCAGCCATAAGCAATGATTCAGCATAGAATGAACCAAACATAAAATTAGCCGCAGGTTTTTCCCGAAGCATTATCCCGTTAACTCCAGCTGCATAGGCAAACTGCTCACTGGTCAGATACCTGACGTTGTTGCGATTATAAGCCTCAGGCCGTCCCGCTTTCGCATAACCCTGTTTGACCGATTCCTCAGCCACTGTCACTACAAAGGGGAGACAAACCGGAACAATGAGAGGAACATCATAAGCGGCAACCATCTCCGCTACATTCCCCAAAATAATCATACTGGCAACGGTCTGGAGATTGTCCATATCCTCGATCCCGGAGATATAAAGGATTGGCTTTCCCATTTCAGTTGCTCTTCCCACTGCATCTTCAATTGCATCCAGTCCTGCAATCCTGCGCACAAAGAGGCTTCCTCCCCTCTTAGCCTTCTGGATAAAATAGAGCACGAAAGCAAAGAAAACAATTAAAATGATAAAGACATTTATCCTTTGAGAATTGAACCACTGATTAGCTGAAATGGTCTCAGTAGAAGTTTCAGTTGCCGAGGCTAAAGAATAAGAGAAAAAGATAAAATAAATAAACAAAGGTAGTAAAAGAATTTTCCAGCAAAGCTTCTTCATAACGGCAGCCCATATTTAAATAATAGATAGAGATAATATTTCAACTCCAACAGATATTCCCTTAAGAATACCACCCTCTCAGCTAAAAGAGAGATCCTTCCCATAACTGTTAAGCCAAATCCTGCTCCAAAGCCGATCATTAAAGTCCAGATCCCGATCTTGGCCGTCCCCCCAAATATTCCTGTATGTTCTTTGGAGAAAAAAAAGTAGACTAAAGCTGAGAGGACTCCGACTATTATCAGGATATTGCAGAAAAGTGCCCAGGAAGAAAATCCCATAGGTAGCATGCTGGAACTAAACTGCCTCAAAACGTAGTTCTGCATATAAAGGGGGATCGCAAAGCCCGTGCCACTCCCTATATAGAAAGCTAAGGAGAAACGGGATAGCCAGGACCATTTCTTAGAAAAGCGAGTCCACATCATCATCCCCAGGATTGCAGGAATGATATAAACCCATTGCCCTTGTTTTAAAGGGGTGATCAGTTTTGGCACAAATCCATTGTAATATAAGATCACCGCAAAATACCCTGCAGAGACCCCTACTACCAGATGTTCAGCAAACTTATAAAATGGGTTGTCCTTATAAAGAAAAGTATAGATGCATAAAACCAAAAATGCGGCAACACCGTTCCAGATTATCTCTTCTGTTCCCATAATTATCCCTTTCCTCAAGGCTCAAATTCGAGATTTTTTCTTTTTTGACATAAAAAATCCGATGTTTCCCACAACGATAAAAAATATCACCACTAAATGACTGGTGGTTTGAATAGGCATAGTTTTATAAGCAGACAATTGATTTTTTGCTTTGGAGATATATCCAGCCTTCTCAGCTAAGTATTCATATTCTGAAGCACCCTTCATTCCGCCGATTAATCCGAAGATCTGTCCGGATTGAAGAAAAGGATAGTAATCTGAGGTCATAACCCCGGTCACACCAATTGCCAGCTTGGCATTATAACGACCATTCGCATAGTTTATCCAGTATTCTGTTCCTGAACCTCCGGAGATGTTAATAATCGCCTTCACATTACTGAAGTTGGTAAGACCTCTCATCATAGGATAAGAATCCAAAGGTTTGCCGTAATAGTCTTCCGGGAAAGGGATTCTGAAGTTCTGCCCCATAGCTAAAATTGTAATTGCAGGGTAGGGTTTATATCCTAAATAGACATAATCCACTCCATTCACCTTGTTATATTCCTTTGATACCTGGGAGATCACCTGCTCAACCATACCTGGACCGTTTTGATGAAGACAGCATAAAAGTAGCTTAACATCTTTTTTAAAACACTGACGGGATATAGCATAGGTCATAGGATGAAGCTCAGCCATAACCTCAGGCGCATAATCGACTCCAATCATCAAGACATCACCCGGATTTAAACTCTCAATATAATCATAAATGCTACGCACTTCCGGAGTAACATAAAGAGGGACGTCAAAAGGGAAAATAGCGGTTATCACCACCACCAATCCTATAACCAGATAGATCCAGCGTCTATCTAAATTCATCATCCGTTCATAGAAATTCATATTTTCTCCTCTGCGAGCTGTATCCGCCTGAAGCGGATTAAAGGACTAATCTCTTCCCATATAGGTTCTCTCAATCCCTAACAAAATTTTAAGGGAGGTAGCAGTAACTCCTAACCCCACTCCTATCCAGAAAGCCCTTTTAGCGGCCATATTGGGCACAGTCAAGATGAAGTTAGCCAACCATTGGTTTACAGCGGATAAAGGACCCAGAGGCACCAATCTTAACATTATTACTATAGCAGAGAGGAGAAGTATGGTGGCTAAAACTGTGCGGGCTCTGAAAGCTCGATAGGCGGCTGAAGCAATATAAAAGGCTAAAAGTGAAAACATAGTAGCCTGGATCGGAATATAGATATATTCGAAAAGGAGCATAAAGGTGCTACCACGCTCCAGGCTTTTCTGTCCCGGGATAAATCCGACGAGCAGCATAAAGACCAGTCCAGCTATGGCAATTAAACTATATCCCCAACCAGGGGTTTTCCTCTGTACCTTGGAGATATTAACCCTGGTTAAGCTCCATAATCCTAAAAGCATGGCAAAACAGCCGATAACGATGGTCCAGTCTAAAATCCATTCATAAGCTATCTCAAACTCCTCTTTGGGAATAAAATATTGAACCAGCATGAAGAATCCCACACCGGTAACGAGAGCAAAAGGTAAAGTTCTACGCATCTTTTTCTCCTTTGGCTACGAGCCTGCCCGCCCTTTGGGCGCCAGGCTATGCTCTTAGAGCTGCACCCTGAACAGGTTTAAAAAGAACTGAAAATGGAAACTGGCAGCCAGAGCACCTAAGATCAAACATATAATAACTACTGCTTTTCCCCAATCCTGTGCTTTAAGGGTTCCCAAGAGAACTGGCTCTTTTCCCAGATAAGCTGAGGCAGCATAAAGCTCTTCACCTATCAGGGTATAGTCTGTTGCCGCGATAAAGAAGGGGATCTGAGCGATTTCATCTGTTCCGGAGATTTGAATAGATCCAGCTATAGAGCCGGTCTCTGCTAAAAGCAAAGATTCGGCATAGAATTTTCCTAAATAGAAATTCGTAGCTGGCTTTTCCCTTAACATTAACCCGTTAACTCCAGCCACATAGGCAAACTGCATTGAGGTTACAAAGAAGACATTTTCCTCTTTGTAAATATCCGGCCTGCCAGCTTCCAGATATCCAGCTCTAACAGTTTCCTGGGCGGCGGCCATTACCACTGAATCGTAGCAAGGGACCAGAATGGTAGTTCTGTGTTCTGCAGTTATTTTGGCAATTCTATTCAGGATGGTAAAAGAGGCAATAGTAGCAATATCTGAAGCAGTACCCAGACCCAGAACATAGAGGATAGGTTTTCCCATTTCAGTGGCTCTGCCCACAGCCTCATCCACAGCCTCGATCCCGGGTAAGGGTCGTATATACAACTTTTTACCCTTACGGGCTAAGGTTATAAAAGTTAAGGCAAAAATAGAAAAGATGATTACCCCAGCTAAAACCGGGGTTTTCCCAGTATGATACCACTGTCCATAGGCAAAAGCCGGGTTGGAGACTTCAGATTCAGAAAAGATATTATCTGCTTTCGCTCTTATCTTATAATAGTAATTCTTATGGCTGGGCAGATAGTTTTTGTCTTCCTTTTCTCTTGAACCTTTATCGTCAAAAAGGTTTTCTCCGGATGGTACCATTCCTCTAACTTCAAATTCCCCCTCCGGAGACTCCGCTCTCAAAATCTCATAAGCCACCACATTATTTTTTCCGGCACCATCATCCGGGGAGAGCTTCCAGGTAACAGAAAGGGAATGTCCATTATCATTGGGAGTGTCAAAAGCCTTGACCTCAATTGGAGGAAGAGGAACTGGTTTTTCCTGAGGGTAGGATAGATTGAAAAAGATGAGGATAAGTGGAATTATTAAAATAATAAATTTTGTTTTTTTCATCTTTGCCTCGAATTTTTAGATAAAAAAGTTCAGTCTATTTTATCAACCCTAACCAGGTTCCGAAGAGAAAGTCGATTCTGCCAATTAACAGGGACATTCGGGACATAACTGTGAACCCGAAGGAAGCGCCAAAGGTTATCATTAGAAACCAGATCCCCACCTTGGCTGCTCCGCCAAAAGCCCCTTTGTGTTCCCGAGAAAAGAAGAAGTAAACCAGGCCACAGAAAACCCCCACAAAAACTATTAGATTTGAGATGGAGATTCCCAGGTTTCCAGGCACATAAATCGGGATAATGGTACTACGAATCTGGTTCATGATATTGCTCTGCAGGTAAGTGATAAAATAAAGGCCTGCGGTTGAACCCACTATAAAGGAAAGGGGCCAGCGGGAAATCCAGCCGATTTTCGGGACAAGGCGCAAAAGCATCATCACTCCCAGGATCCCAG
>DASWLN010000035.1:0-3563 GCA_036396115.1 Candidatus Zixiibacteriota bacterium | reverse complement strand
CTGATTTATGTTGTCATTGCCTTTACTGACATCACTGCCCAGACATTCAAGTGGGGCACAACTGAGGTTGCTTTTGGGTCGGGAGTAGCCATAAGTTCTGTTCTTTATCTAGTACTTGGGGTTTTGATGGGGATTTCTCTATACAAATTCAAACTGAACCTAAAAATCGCCACTCTTATCTTTTTACCCTTGGTGCTAGGTATCGTATGGCTCGGTCCCAAGTTTCCCCAGCCGGTAATTTCCTTTGTATCGGGTATATCCATAAAGAAGTGGGACATGATTTTGCTGATATATTGTTTCATTGCTTCGCTTGTGCCGATGTGGATATTGCTTCAACCAAGAGGATACTTAGGTGGATGGCTATTATATCTTACAATATTAACCGGACTATTAGGTGCTTTATTTGGAGGATTTCACATACAATATCCGGCATTCAATGTCAAAGGGCTTGAAAGCTTGGCTAATGGAAAACTTATCTTTCCGATTTTATTCATAACTATTGCCTGTGGTGCTTGTTCGGGCTTTCACGCGATAGTAAGCTCCGGAACAACCTCGAAACAACTATTACGGGAATCGGACGCGCGCATTGTTGGTTATGGTGCGATGCTATTGGAGGGCCTGGTTGCCGTTTTAGCTCTGGCAACGGTTATGATGATACCTAAGGGGGAAGCGATTCTTAAGAGTGACCCGAATCTCATCTACGCTAATGGTCTGGCTCGCTATCTGGCGCTGGTAGGAGTGAATTTCAATATCGCCTTCCCTTTCGCACTTCTGGCTTTTGCCACCTTTGTTTATGATACTCTGGATGTGTGCACCCGGCTTGCCAGATATATATTACAGGAGCTTCTCGGCTGGAAAACGGCAGTCGGTGCTTTCTTGGCAACTTTTGTAACTTTACTTCTGCCTGCTATATTTCTTATGCTTACCAAGGAAAAAGGGTATTTGGTGGCTTGGCCCATTTTTGGAACGAGCAATCAGCTCCTTGCCAGTCTGACTCTTTTGGTCATCTCCGTATGGTTAATCCGCACCAAGAGAAATGCAGTATATACTATAATTCCGATGGTCTTTATGATGATAGTGACAATGTGGTCGCTGGTTTTGCAGGTTCTTCCTTTTCTTGGGTCGTTTCCTGGCATATTTAGTGGCAAGACCCTTCAACCTACAATTCTCATTTCAGGCACCCTTGGAATTATCCTGTTTATCCTGGGCGTATGGTTGATATTTGAAGCAATTAACGTGCTGGCATTAAAACGAGCAACTGTCAAAGAAACATAGAGGATATTTAAAAAAACACTATGCATTCCATTATAAATCTGTTAGCCGCCAGTCCCCTTGTTTTGCTATTTACTGTTATTGGGCTGGGATATTTTGTTGGCAACATCAAAGTCTTTGGTTTCAAGCTCGGAGTTGCTGCAGTCCTATTTATCGGCATCGCCTTTGGCGCCATTGACCAAAGGTTGGCTCTTCCTGAGTATATCTATGTTATTGGGTTAGTGATGTTTGTATATGCCATTGGGCTTCAGGCTGGCCCAAGTTTCTTTGCGTCCTTCCAAAAGCGCGGACTAAGGACAAGTATAATAGCAGTTCTTCTTCTCGGTTTGGGTGCTGCGGTCGCCGTTATCCTGGGGAAGGCCCTGGGTCTTTCCGCTCCCAGCATTGCCGGAACATTCTGTGGTGCTCTAACAAACACGCCCGCTTTAGCCGCAACCATCGAAACCATAAAGAATCTTTCTCCCGGCCTGCCGCAAAATTTAGTTAAGATGTACTCGCAGAGTCCGGTGGTAACTTATGGCTTGGCTTATCCTTTTGGAGTATTCGGGGTCATATTTTGGTTTTTCATTCTCAGCAAGATTTTCAAAATCGACTTCGCCAAAGAAAGAGGCAATCTCTTGAAGGAATCTACCTCTTCCTCTATTTTGAGCAAGACCTATAAGGCAACCAATCCAGCAGTTATTGGCAAAACTGTTGACCAGGCATTGCACTCTTTGGGTCATCCCGGCTTTGTCTTAAGCCGAATTAAAAAAGGCAATAAAATAGATATGGTGGCGGATGAGACGACTCTTTCCTTCGGTGATTTAGTTGTAGCTGTGGGTACTGCGGAAAATCTGGAAAGAGCCTCTATACTTTTTGGCGAGGAAGTCAAAGAGCAAGTTGAGGAGAGACGTGACGATACCAGCTATCACCGCTATTTCGTGTCTAACAAGAAAGTGGTTGGAAAGACTATCAGTGAATTACACCTCCGCAAGGAGTTTGAAGGTACCATAACCCGTCTTCAACGCGGGGATGTTGACTTCGTTCCCACTCCCGACACAACTCTCGAGCTGGGGGATAGAGTATTGGTGGTCTCTCCACGTGAGCAGACTGATCACATCAAGATTTTTCTGGGGGATTCAGTGCAGGCTATCTCCGAGACTGATTATCTTTCCCTTTCCTTAGGGATAGTGCTGGGAGCTTTTGTGGGGATGATTCCACTGCCCCTGCCCAACGGCATGACTTTCAAGCTCGGATTTGCCGGCGGGCCACTGGTGGTAGGTCTTATTTTAGGCAAACTCGAACGAACCGGACCTATTGTGTGGGCATTGCCTTTTAATGCCAATTTGGTCTTGCGACAAATAGGTTTGGTCTTTTTTCTTGCAGCCATAGGCACAAAAGCCGGGTTCGGATTTGGTGCTACTTTTCGGAGCGGCGGATGGGGAATAATCGCAGTTGGCGCAGCCATCACAAGTTTCGTTGCCGTAGCAACTATCTTGGTAGGATACAGATTTCTAAAATTACCTATGTCGGCAATTATGGGAATGGTATCAGGAATGCAAACCCAACCTGCCTGTCTGGCTTATGCTAACCAGCAATCCCAAAATGACCTGCCCAATCTGTGGTATGCCACAGTTTATCCAGCATCAATGATTGCCAAAATTATATTGGCGCAAATTATAGTGACTACGCTTTTGATGTTGTAATTGATATTTTTGTCTACAATAAGAATCGCCCGAGGACTTTTTAATCTTGGGTGATTTTTTGACAGAATAACCGTAGGGGAGACCCTCTGCGGTTGCCCACCATAAAGTTCTTACAGAAATAGACATAGAAAATATAAAACAGGGCAGACACAAGGGTCTGCCCTTACAAATTGCACCAGGAATAACCCCTGATGCAACAGAACTTATTAGACTTTTAAACTATTAAATCTCTAAACCGAATTTATGTTATGACCGGGCAAGGAATTCCTTTTCAAGAACAGGTTTTGCTATTTCCAGAAACATATTGCAGTCTTCAATATTATTGTAAAGATAAACGGACAGACGAACCCGCCCTGGTCTCCTCCTTAATTCACAGAATGAATCAACACAGAAATTCCCGGCTCTAAACATGACATTTGAAGCCAGGCATTTCTCCGTGATCTCGTTTAGGGCTGCTTGATCTGCTTCGAAAGTAAGTATGCCTGCTCGCTTCCGCGGCTCCAGTGGCCCCAGGATTTCTATGATTCCGGATTGATGATATTCTTCTAAGGCGTCAGTCAGGATTTTGTTCAATTCATACTCGTGGCTCGGCAATTTTCTTATTCG
>DASWLN010000034.1:0-9961 GCA_036396115.1 Candidatus Zixiibacteriota bacterium | reverse complement strand
CCCTGCCCCATATCGAACTTCACGAAATCGATTAAATCCACCCTCTTCCCAACATAGGCTACGTTATCCAGCTGCCCGCTTTGCCGGTTGACCAAGAATAAACTAGCAGAGCTGTATTCCACGCACCTTCCCATAAGCTTGAGCATCTTCTCAAAATTCTCCTCATCCGTGGAACAAGTCCTGACTAGATTGGACATCTCGGATAGCACTTCCAGTTCGAGTTCAGCATCCCTCTGTTGATATCTTTTCATGACAATATGTTACCTTCCCTTTTTCAGAAGCTTAAGGACAATCTTAGAGCCATATCCGTTGCCATCTTATCCTCCGCCTCCCTCAAGAGTTTATCCTGCTCTAAAGGCGAAAGCCTACGGTCTGGTTCCTTTTCTGGATGAACGAACCAGGCTATGCCTTTATCGCCAAAGGCGAAAGCATCGAAGCTCTTGGCCAAAACCATCTCCCCTTTTTTCAAATCGAATATTTTCAAGCTCACTTTGACCTCAGTTTGATGCTGGTACTTTGTAAAAATGTATGGAACGGATAACCCCCCGCTTCATGGTTATCTCCTTTTTATCCATCCCTCCCCATAAAACCAAATCGCCCCCTAATTCCTTGCCCACCTCCAGCATATCCTCCGGTCGAGAACCGGAATCCAAGTTCAGTCCTTTGTTTTTCTAATTCATATTTAGCTAATTCTGGACCAACTATCTCGGTCTTGCTTCCCGCCGCCAGAATCTCCATGAAGCGATCGAGTACATACTGGTCGGAGGAAACGAAGGTTCCCTTATCGAACCTGGGAATGACTAACTTGAAACCCTCCTGGCCGGAAGAGGTGAGTGCCATAACCAATAACAAAAGGCAAGCGAGAGTTACACTTCCATAAGTGCTCTGAAACTTAACTGCCTTCATTTCTTCAATGCCCTTCCTCTTTAGGTGTTGCCTGCTGATAGAAAATATACTTGGACAAAACCTCCCTCAGTCTTTGATTGAAACTTTTCACTCTTACCGGCAACTGGGCTATCTGCTCTGAGGTCAAATAATATTCCAATTCCTCCTGCGGACAAAACTCCACACCAATGAGAAATTCGTCTTCACTTGATTGCTCAGAACGTTTGACTCTGCCCAAGACTCCGGAGATGACTTCGCATCCCTCCAAGCTCATATCAACAATTACGAAATCCCCCTCTTCTAGTTTTCTCTTGGTCACTAAAAGGATTCCTCCGCCACCGATATTCAGTATCACCCCACTATATTCCGCTTTTGAAACAAGGCAATCGTTGTCTTTCAAGCAAAGCAGGCGGAAACTGATTGGAGCCGAAATGTCCAAGCGAACATAACGTCTCCTCTGACTCCTTCTGATCACTAATGGAGCCTTGACCAAATAGACCCCTTCCCCTTTCTGACTTAGGACTTCAGAATCAAACTCATACACCACTCCCTTATCTGGAAAACGCACGATTATTTCATCTCCCTTCTCCAACTTGCCTTCGCCTTTGTTCAATACCGCATCCGACAGGATTACCCCGAAATCGGAGACCTCTTTTACCACCGCAAAGAAGCCCCTCAAAGGGGAAGAGTTTTTCACCTCCAACTCGAATTTATCTTCCAGTTTGAAGCCAACTCCATCCGGATTACGATATTCTTTAAGGGTTGACATGTTGTTTTGAGTTCCTTAAGTTTAACTTTGAGCCTCAGCCAGATTTAGCTTTCCCTGTTCAAGAGCTAATTCTAGAATCTTTCGAGCTAAGGCGGTTTTATTCACATCATCTCTATTCTTATTGATAAATTCCTGTCCGACTCGAATCGCCACATTAAAATACTTTCTGGCTTCCTCGTAATCCCCCACTCTTCGGGAGAGTTCACTGATAATGTAAGTAGCCTGGATTTGCTGATTGCCCGGATTTATGTCCCGGTTCTGTTCAAAGCTTTGTTTATAATACTTCAAAGACAGTTTAATAGCCTCATATTCGTTGGTTGGTATCTCCCGCCATTCCTTGAGCAAGGAAGAGAAAAACGCCTCAAACGAAGGGAAACTCTTAAACCCTTCAGCCAATTTGAAGCTCTTATCACCTTGATCGAAAACCAACTTCTCGCTGCGAGCATAGACCGAAAGAAGTTCATCTGATTTGCGATCTAAATGGGAAACTAAAGAATTGAGCTCTTCCATTATCTTGAGATAATCGTTCCTCATTGCTTCCCTTTTGGTGTTCTGCTCTTCATCCGATGATTTCATCTTGAACTGAGCATCCACTACGCTTTTGAGTTTATCCAATCTACTCTTGAGGTCCTGACCAGCTGCGACCAAGCCACGTACGGTTTTCCCCCAATTAGCTAGACTCATTTTCTCCGCCTGATGTACCGTGGTCATCCCCTTCTGGTTTTCACGGAAGAGCCAGGCGATACGAAGATAGTACCTGCCTAAATCCAGAGCGGATGGCCTTTCCAAGAACAGTTCATCGTAAATCCCTAGGAGAAACTTGATAATGGCGGATTGAAAGGGGTAATGCTTGGCATCGATAGCGCTTCCCATAGTGCGAATCAAACTATCCGGTTCTGCCAATTTCTTAAGGTGCTTCTCTCGCAGCCCCTTCAGACGATACATCTTGAAGGTATTGTCATTCTTCCACTCTTTGAACTCTTTGTTGAATTCGTGGGTATAGAAACAATGAGAACAGGTAGCCATGAAGTAAAGCAAGGGATTGGTGGTTTGATAATCCGGGTTAGCCCAGATTATGTCACGGGGAGCGAAGTCGGTTTCCCGACCGCCCTCAACGTAGGCCCCCACCTTGATATTCTCAATTTCGTTGACCGACCCGCAGATGGGGCATTCTAGCTTAGTCATAAATAATGGCGATTCCATGCTCACTTCTGAATTCCTTTTCTACTCGCTAAGGTTAGCTATCAATCTGACCTCTCCCAGGCTTAAATGCTCTTTGCGAGCGATAGTCTTGATATCCTCTTTCTTCTCCAAAAGCCTCTTGACCCGATTGTAAGTCTCAACTTTAAAATCGGGGCTCAACCCGTAAGCAAATGAATTGTTTGTTCGGGAATTAGCCACAACCATAGGACTCTTTTGACCTATCCTGGCGTTCAATTTGGGCTGAGCGGAAACTGATTTGGGTCTGGTCTGGAGTTGGCTTTGTATGGGCCTGTTCTTTCTGAGACGAATGGATATATAGACCAAAAGCAAGAACAGCACCACAAAAAACAAGCTTACTCCCAAGCCTAAAGAAAAATAAAAAGGAGCGCTTAGCATTTGGCCTTCACCCCTCTTTTATATTACTGGCAACCTGATTGAAAAGACGGTCCCCTCATCCGGGTTGCTGGTTACTTTGATTTCACCCTTATGTTTGGTGACTATCTGACTGCAAATGTAAAGTCCTAAGCCTAACCCTTTACTTTTACCCACACAGGCAAAAGGCTCAAAAATCTGGGAAACCTCTTCGGGTGGAATGGGCGGACGACTATCTTTGAATTTCAGCTTGACGAAATCACCATCCCTTTTAACATCTATTTCCAATCTTCCTCCCTCAGGCACAGAATCCTTAGCATTCAAAAGCAGATTGAGTAGCAGTTGTTCGATTTGATTGACATCACCCTTTATGGAGGGAAGATTGTTTTCTATTTTCAGACTGAGTTTGACATTTTGGGCTTCGAAACGTGATTTCACCAGAGAGTGAGCCAATTTCAAGGCATGTTTGAGATTGACATCTGAGCTCAATCCGCCTTCTTCTCCCTTGCCACGGGCGAAATCAGCCAGTTCTTTGATTACCGTGGAGATACGCGTGGCATTTTTTTCAATCACCTGCAACGCATCAATGTGCTTATTATTCCCACTTAATCGACTAAGCCTCATCATCAGAAGTTGGGTTTTACCCAGGATTATCTGCAAAGGATTATTGATATCATGTGCCACTCCTGCGGTCAATTCCCCCACTGCCGCCAACTTCCCAATCCCTTCTAAGTATTTTTCTCTATTTTTTAGCCAACTGGACAGCTGGCTCAATTTATCTTGGAGGTGCAAGCTCTCAGCATACAGATTTAGTTGCTCCGCCAAGAAGGAGAATATCTCCAGCTCTTTGGCGGTAAAGCTTTCTTTTGATTTCCCTGACCAGATAACTAAAGCACCCAATTTCTCGCCTGCTTTGAAAGGGGCGAAAATCAAAGACTTTCGGTGATCAGATAGATCTCTCACTACCGAGATCTTTTTCTCCACTGCCAATTGGTCGGCGATTTGCCTGATCCACTCCCCTTTGAACTTATCCAGATAATCCTCGCATCGATGAACCCAATCCATGGGAATCATACCCTGACCATCTTCCCCCCACAGGAAAACACCACAATTCTCGAATTCTAACATCTGTCCCCACAATTCCACCAGAGAGCCCAGAAACCCTTTCAATTCCGAAGTTAAACCTCTCTTCTCCTTTGAGGAAATAGCTAGCTCTCTTTCCTTGTCAGTAACTTTCATTTCTCCTCCATCCCGCCCTTGTCGGGACTAAACGGTCATATTGATGTGATCTGACTTAGAATCTTCTGCTTCCTTCTGTTCTTGATTCACATCACCTTGAGTGGTCTCGTCCTGTGATGAAGCTGGCTTCTTCTGTTCCTTCAATTTCTTTGCCAACTCTTTATCGAATTGCTTCTTTTCCGTTTCCGGATCAGCTTTCTTGATCTGGTGTATCTTCTCTGCGACCTCGGCTTGCAAGTAGGAATCATTTAAATCTACAGGTCGAACCATATCCCCTCTCCCGTCTTTCTAAATAGGAAACCTCTCTCTGATCATCGACCGCAATTTCATAATGGCTTTGGTATGTATCTGCGAGACCCGCGATTCGGAAATTTGCATCACCTCGCCGATCTCCTTCAGGGTCAGCTCCTCATAATAGTAAAGGGTAACTACTAAGCGTTCCTGCTCAGTCAGGTGCCCGATGGCCGAAACCATAAACTCCTTTAACTCGCAATGCTCTATCTGACCCAGTACTCCCTCTTCCTGTACCGATCCAACGGTCTCAACCCGTGGCACTTGACGATTGTCATCCTCTTTGTAGACCAATTCATCCAAAGACAAAACGGTGGAGCCACAGGCATCACCCAGAGCATCATACAATTCTGAGGTGGTGATCTTTAGACTGCGAGCCAATTCCACTTTAGCGGGTATCCTTCCCAATTTATTCTCCAATTTGACTAAAGCTTTTTCAATCACTCGTGACTTTGCCCGGGTAGAGCGCGGCACCCAATCCAAAGCTCTAAGCTCATCTAAGATCGCTCCTCGTATACGAGGAACGGCATAGGTCTCAAACTTGACTCCGCGCGAGGGATCGAAGTTACCAAAAGCTTCAATCAGTCCTATCACCCCTGTGCTGACCAAATCGGATAACTCCACCGAGCGCGGAAAGCCCATAGCCATTCTCCCGGCCACACTCTTAACCAAGGGCAAATACTCCGCCAAGAGTCTCTGTCTCAACTCCGGGTTTTTACTTTTTCTATAAAGAACCCAAACTTCCTCACTTGACATATCCACCCCTCTTGAATCGTGAAAATCCTTTTAGTTTTCTTCTATCTTCTTTGCTAACAATAAGTGAGGGTTTTAAAGCAGAGTACCTAATTATAATATCGACTTATAATTGGATTTATTTAACCTCTGCCCTGCCCTCGATCTAGCATACCGAGCTCGACTTTCTCTATATTTCGTTTATCATTTATCATTCTAAGGGCTATTCTCTCCAAACAGGTGGCCGCTTGGGAAAAAGGGTATCTTATGATGAGAGGCATCTGTTTATTTATCGAGCTTCCAACTTTCTCGTCATTTGACAGGTAACCGGCTTCTTTCACCTTCACTCCTAAGAAGTTATCACACAAAAGGTTGAATTTCTCCTTCAATTGGCAAACCTCCTTTTCAGAGTCAACCATGTTCCACAACAGAGCTATATCCTTTTCCGAATCTTTAGAGAGAATAAACTTCAGTAAAGCATAACCATTGGCTATGGAAGTTGGCTGGGGAGTCAAGACTAGAAGCATTTTGTCAGAGCCTAGAAGAAATGACAATGTAAAGGGTGAAAGGCTAGCTTGCGTGTCAATCAAAACGAAATCGTAGTTTTTTGCTACTTCTGACAAGCTCCTCTGTAATCTATCTATCTTTTCATCTGAATGCATATCAAACCCTGATAAATCGGATAAGGCTGGCAAGATATGCAGATTTGAATAAGTCGTTATGGCTTCATCCAAACTGCGCTTCCCATTTAGAACGTCTTCTAAGGTATGGGTTGGATTGAGATTAGCCATAAGGGAGATATTGGCTAAGCCCAAATCCGTATCCAGTATTAAAACTTTCTGATTGAGCTGGGTCAGTTTCAATCCCAAATTTAAAGTTATGAAGCTCTTCCCCACTCCACCTTTACCTGAACTTATGGCGAAAGTTTGAACGGATACCTCTGGAGTATCATCTTTCATCATTCGAGAAATAATCTCTTCTTGTCGAGTTAGCATATCGCTCGCTCCTAAAACATCATGTCCGTAATCCTACTTAAATCCGCCTTCTCGAAATCCTCGGTAACAGATGTTCCCCAACCGAGAAACGAGATCGGCCTTCTGGTTTTTATAGCACAACTTAAGATTCCGCCATAACGTTTAGTCTGGTCTAATTTCGTGAAAAGCAGGTCTGCGTTGCCCAGACATAAGAATCTGTATGTCATCTCTATTAGGTCCTTATATCGATGGTTGGCGGAGAGAACTAAGAAGATTTTGTCTGGCCTGATTTCGCTCGTCCAATCAGCCAACTCCTTTAATTCCGATTTAATCCAGGGATTGATTCCTCTGGTGTCGAAGAGAATGACATCTAAGTCTTTGAACTTTTCCAAGCATCCCCCCAGTTCAATCAAATCATATACTCCCGCACAGCGAACACCCAAGATGCAAGCATAACTCACTAAGCTCGGCACCGCACCAATGCGCTCAACATCCAAAGTCACCAACCCAACTTTCCGTCCTTCTTTGACTGCCAGTTGATAAGCCATCTTCTCCAAGCTGGTGGTTTTCCCATCTCCGGACGGACCGACAAACAATAGCTTGATTGGGGCATTCTGGTTGGAGGGTAAAAGAGAACAAAGATTTATCAGCTTCTGAATAGTTTGCTTAAGCTCCTGCACGATGATCTCTGAATTATCCTCTCCTGACAGAGCCAATCGAGAGTCTAGTTCCAGTATGATTTTCTTGGACTCCTCTTCATCGAAATCAGCATCTTCTAATTTCGAGTACAGCTGCTTCAGACTATCCGGCAGATTATTTAGAGTCCTTTTGTGCTCCAATTCCTGACCCAATAAATCTATCTGGTTTTTCAAATTGGATATGCTCTCGTTTATACCGACAATCTCAGAAGAGCTTTGGGCAGGCTTAACTGTCTCTTTCAGGGATTCTTGACTAGATTCTGTTGGCTTGACTAATTTTATCTTGGGAAAAATAGCTGGCGTTCCAACTTTTCTCTCCGTTTGGGCTAGGGCAGGTTTTCTGGGATGGTGGTCAATTGCCGCAGTGATTTCCACCCGATTCCCATTGGGAAGGCCATAGGGGTCGCCTTTGGCAGCAACCTTGGTGTCCAGAATCAGAGCGGATGCTCCCATCTCCTGCTTGATTTTCTTCATAGTCTCCGGGACACTTGTCCCAACGAATTTTTTAATCAGCATCTTCTAAACCCACCACTCCTAAGGAATAGACTTCAAAGTTAGGTGCTATTTCATTATAGGAAAGGACCACCAGGTTAGGTAAGGACGACTCGATAAACCGTTTGAAAACCAATCTCACATTGGGCGAGACCAAAGCGATGGGTTGATGTCCCTTGGTTATCATGCTATCCACCTGAGCTGAAACTTTCTTGATTAGTTTCTGTGCCATCTCCGGCTGCATCACCACATTTATTCCGAGTTTGGTCGTCTGTGCGCTTTCCGCCAAGAGTTGTTCGATCTGAGGGTCCAAAGTGAAGACCGCGATGTTGTTTTCGGAATTGACATAAGTCTGACTGATACTGCGTGCTAAAGCGAATCGCACATATTCTGCTAAGACCTCGGCTTCCTTGGTCATACTACCATAATCCGCTAAAGTTTCGAGGATGGTCACCATATCGCGGATGGGAACTCTCTCCTTCAAGAGATTCTGCAATACTTTTTGCACCGTGCCCAAAGGCAAAATCTGTGGCACCACATCACCCACCACTGCGGGATAATCCTTTTTCAAGTTATCCAAAATGTTCTGCACATCTTGTCGGGAAAGCACTTCATGCGAGTGCTCTTTTATAATTTCAGTTAAATGCGTAGCTAAGACTGCAGCTGGCTCAACCACAGTGTAGCCCCTGCTTTCAGCCAATTCTTTAACTGTTCGGGTAATCCACTTGGCAGGCAATCCAAATGCCGGCTCCGTGGTGGAAATTCCCTCAATTTCTTCCTGAACGTACCCCGGGCTGATGGCTAAAAGATGATCCATCAAAAGGGTTCCGCCAGCCACTGCAACTCCCTTAATTTTGAAATTATACTGATTCGGTTTGAGTTGAATGTTATCGCGTATACGGATTGGAGGAACAATTATCCCCATATCCATAGCACACTGTCGGCGTATAATTGAAACCCTGTCCAAGAGGTCTCCACCTTGAGAAGCATCTACCAGAGGGATAAGCCCGTAACCAATCTCCACTTCTAAGGTATCAATCTTTAAGTATTCCTCTGGCTTCTCCGGAGGTTTGGTTTGTTGTTTTACTTCCTCTTTAGGTTTTGATAGCTCTTTTTCACTCTTTTTTGCGCGATTAACTGTATATGCCAGAACTCCAGCTAAGCATCCCAACACTAAAAATGGAATTGTAGGAAGCCCGGGCACAATGGCAAATAGGAAGAGCATGGCACAGGCAACCATAATAGCTCGCGGATGTAGGGTCAATTGACGAATAAGGTCATGACCTAAATTCGATTCTGCTGCCGCTCGGGTGACAATAATTCCTGCGCCGGTGGAGACCACTAAGGCTGGAATTTGAGTAACTAATCCCTCTCCCACGGTCAAAACGGTATAAGTCTCGAGGGCTTGGGAAATCGGCATCCCTTTTTGCACCACCCCAATCAATAGTCCGCCGATGATATTTATCAAAGCGATGAGGATTCCGGCGATGGCATCTCCCCTCACGAATTTACTGGCACCATCCATAGCTCCATAGAAATCCGCCTCTCTGGAGATTTCCAACCTTCTTCGACGGGCTTCATTATCATCGATTAGGCCAGCATTCAAATCCGCATCAATGGCCATCTGCTTTCCGGGCATAGCATCCAAAGTGAACCTGGCTGCCACCTCAGCAATGCGGGTAGCACCTTTGGTGATGACTACAAATTGGATGACTACTAAGATTAAGAAGATGACAAATCCAACCACGTAGTTTCCCTTAACCACAAAATTTCCAAAGGCGTTAACCACCTCACCGGCATAAGCATCTCCCAGAATCAAGCGGGTGGCGGCAACGTTCAAGGAAAGGCGGAACAGGGTGACTATCAAAAGCAATCCTGGAAAGACTGAAATCTCTAAAGGAGCAGTAATGTACATTGTCACCAAGAGAATCACAATGGAGAGGGCGATGTTGAATGCTAAGAGTATATCCATCAACTGAGTGGGAACCGGAATAATCAGGACTGCAAGTATTCCTATTACCGCTGCAGCCAAGAGGATATCGCTGTGCTTCAATGCTCGCTGAAAAAGTGAATTATCGGAAATGTTATCAGCCACTTATTTTGTTCTCCTCTTCAAACCATAGACATAAGCTAAAACCTCTGCCACAGCCCGATACAGGTTGGCAGGTATCTCCATCCCAATCTTAACTGCCTTATAAGGGGCACGCTCCAGGGGCCTATCTTCAACAATGGGAACGTCATATTCAATGGCTACCTCTTTTATCTTTTCAGCTAAAAGTCTTTCTCCCTTGGCAACGACTGTGGGG
>DASWLN010000033.1:0-8900 GCA_036396115.1 Candidatus Zixiibacteriota bacterium | reverse complement strand
CACAATTCGTCGCCCCCTACTTCTCCTCTTCCACCAGTTACGTCCTACAGGACCTTTCCGTCTCCAACTTACTGCAAGGACTCAAGGGGGATTGCTTTGAGATTACCCTCAAGACTCCGAACGGCAAGCTGAAACAGTTTTTGCTAACCCATGAACGAACAAGTGAACAGGAGGTGTATCCTCCGTTTGAGAAAGAGGACACGCTTTATGAGCTCCTGCAATTCAAGTGGTACGATCATCAGATTGCTTACCTGGCGTTAAACTCCTTTGGTGACCCAAAGATCGACACGCTGTTTGAGCAGCACTTACCGGATCTGTACAAAGCTAAGGCGCTCATTATCGATCTCCGCAACAACGGTGGTGGGAACGAACCTATTGGTAAACAGATTCTTCAGTACCTGACCCCGGATACCCTTCTTTACGGTTATAGGTGCTTCAGTAGAATGCACATTCCTGCCTACAAAGCATGGGGTGCGGATGTCAAACCAGAGGATACTACAGGCAACGATTGGGCAAAGAAATGCCTTCTGGATTTTCAGGACAAAGCGTACTACACGTTTGATTATTCGCCCGATACGATCCACGTGCTCGAGAAAAAAGTCGTTGTGCCAACTGTGCTCCTTATTGGCCATAACACTGCCTCGGCTGCAGAAGATTTCCTAATTTATGCTGACAATCAAAAACATATGGTCAAAATCGGAGAGAATTCATATGGCAGTACCGGACAGCCGTACATTTTTGAGTTACCCGGAGGAGGAGAAGCATGGGTCTGCACGAAAAAGAATACTTATCCCGATGGAAGAGAATTTGTTGGGTATGGAGTGAAACCTGATATTGAAGTGATCCCTACAGTACAGGACTACTTGCGACACAACGATCCTGTATTGAGCAAGGCATTGGAGTTCTTGGGGAGAAAGCCAAAATGAAACTGCCGCTCACAGAAAAATTCTGTCGGGTAGCTCCTGGGAGTCGCAACCCGACCTAGGACTCCTGACAGAAACATGCAGGAGTAGAAATCTCCCCTAACCCTCGCCTCGATTCGGCCCGCCTCGGCGAGCCATCGGCGAGATGGGCGAAGCGGGCCTCTTTTACAAAGAGGGGAAGAAAGAATCAATCTAACAGTTCCCCCTTTAGCAAAGGGGGATAAAGGGGGATTTCAATGGTAAGTAAGAAGGCCTTCCCCAGGATGCCCGATAAGAACTTAATATAGTCGAGTAGCTCTCCCGTCAAAGATGGGAGTCGCAACCCGATCTACGATTCTGCTCGGTGTGGGCCTGTCCCGCACCTACGATATTTTAATTTCGTAGCACAGGGAATTTATCCCTGTGCAAACATAGAAATCAGCTGGGCAAGGTGCCCAGCCCTACGAAAAATCAATGAGTTACGCTCCCGTAGGCAGGGCTCCCAGCCCTGCGAAAGGGGTTTTTCAGTAACCTCATTTATCGAGCGTTTTTTAAAAATCGCCCAATGAATTGGGCAACTACAAGAAATACTCAAAATGAATAATCGTGAAATCGCCCAGATATTTTATAGCATCGCTGAAATCTTAGATATTCAAGGTGAAAACCCCTTCCGCATAAGAGCCTATATTAGAGCGGGCCAAACTATCGAAAATCTCACCGAACAAATTTCCGATATGCCGGACATCGACCAACTTAAAGAGCTTCCTGGAATCGGGGATGCCATACTTGAGAAGATAAAAGAAATCCTAAAGACTGGTAGATTGAAATTCTACGAGAAGCTCAAGAAATCTGAATATGCTCCTTTGATTGAACTGCTGAAAGTTCCGGGAATGGGACCGAAGCACGCCAAGTTGGTTTATGACCAACTACACATAAGGACAACAAAGCAGTTGGAAAAAGCAGCCCGAGCTGGAAGATTAAGAGAACTGCCCGGACTTGGACCAAAAGTTGAACAGAACATACTTCAAGGGATAAAGCAAGCCATAAAACACAAAGAGAGAATGCCTCTGGCTTTTGTCTATCCCCTTGCCCAAGCGGTTTTGAAAGAAGTGGAAAAAATGAAGCAAGTCAAGAAAGCTATCTTAGCTGGCAGTTTAAGGAGAATGAAAGAGACCATAGCGGATATCGATATTTTAGCTTCAGCTGAAAAATCAAAACCAATTATAGATGCTTTTGTCAAAATCCCTCAAGTGAAAAAAGTTTTAGCTAAAGGGAGCACCAAATCCTCCATTCAGATTGAAAATAATATTCAAGTTGATTTGCGAATAGTTAAGCCCGAAAGTTTTGGTTCCGCTTCACATTATTTTACCGGCTCCAAAGCTCATAATATTAAGCTCAGGTCAATAGCGCAAGCCAGAGGGCTAAAAGTAAGTGAATACGGTATTTTCAAAGGGAAAAAGAGAATTGCTGGAAGAACTGAGGAAGAAGTGTATTCTGCTCTGGGCTTGCCCTATATCCCTCCCGAGATAAGAGAAGACAATGGGGAAATAGAGGCGGGTTTCGAAAACAGACTTCCCAAGCTAATTGAGCTTAAAGATATCAAAGGGGATTTGCATGTTCACAGTAATTGGTCAGACGGAAAGAGAACAATTGAAGATATGGTAAGGTATGCCAAGAAAATCGGATATGAATATATGGCTATCTGTGACCACTCCCCTTATGTGGGAATAACCAATGGCCTGGATGAGAAAAGGCTCGAGAGGCAGATGAAAGAGATCGACAAGCTCAACGAAAAATTGGAAGGAATTGTGGTCTTGAAAGGAATTGAGGTGGATATTAGAGGGGATGGAAAGCTTGATCTCCCGGACTCCATTTTGAAAAAGTTGGATGTGGTGGTAGCATCAGTTCACACTAAATTCAGTCAGTCCAAGGAAGAGATGACCAAGAGGATAATAAGGGCAGTGGAAAATCCAAATGTTGATATCATCGCCCATCCGACTGGAAGACTGATTGGAAAAAGAGAGCCGTATGAGGTGGGTATGGACAAGCTTTTTGATGCGGTCTTGGCTAATAGAAAATTTTTGGAGCTTAACGCTTATCCTCAAAGATTGGATTTGAATGACATTAACTGCAGAAAGGCGAAAGAAAAGGGGATAAAACTTGTCATCTCCACTGATTCTCATACCGAATCCGATTTGGAGTTTATGCAGTTCGGAGTAGCCACTGCCCGACGCGGGTGGCTTTCGAAAAAGGATGTGCTCAATACTTTACATTTCAACGATTTCATCCGATATTTCAGATAGATGACAAACAATACGAAAAGTTACTTAACCTTACAGAATATCGCTTTGCCTTTCATTGCCCTGGCAGCCGCTACTGCCTTTTTCTATTTTGCCAGTCCAATTCTCATTCCGGTTGTGTTGGCCGCATCATTTTCCTATATACTTAGCCCGGCTGTCAAGTTACTCAATCGAATCAAGCTACCGCATATGGTATCGGTTTTCATTGTGGTGCTAGTAGCTATTTTTGTAGTTGCCGTGGCTGGATATTTTCTATTCGGGATTGCTCAAGGACTGGTAGGCGATTTTCCAAACTATTGGGATGCGGTAATAAAATTCTTGAGTCAAACCAGACAGGATATAAAGATATTAGATAAAATCCTTCCCTCGCAGGAGTCGCTCGACCTAAAAACTTTACAACTAAAAGACGTCTCCGGTTTGACCGGCTTTGTAGCCAAAAGCGCCGGCTCCCTTTTCACTTTTGTCTTCATTAGCATCCTGACGGCCTTCTTGACAATATTGCTTCTCTCCGAGCAAAAGGGACTAAAAGAAAAATTGATTTATGCCTTTGGAAAAAACGAAAGAAGTGTGGCGGAGAACATCATAGCCCAGATTAACAAACAAATAGGTAAATTTTTAGTGGTGAGGTTTTTGACCAGCTTGGGCCTGGGAATAGTTTTCGCTATCGGCTTGGCTATAATTGGAGTAAAATATGCCATTTTTTGGGGGCTTCTGGCTGGGGTGATGGACCTCGTTCCCTTTATTGGTCCTGTTTTAGCTGTTGTTCCGCCGTTGATTGTGACCGGGGTTCAATTCAAATCGGTGATGCCGATGTTCTGGGTTTTCATTCTATATGAAGCTATACAGATTCCGGAGAGTAACCTCGTTGCTCCTCGACTTATGGGACGGAGTTTGAATTTGAGCCCTTTTGCCCTTCTGGTGGCTACAATGTATTGGGCTTGGCTCTGGGGAGCAATTGGAGTGATACTGGCTATCCCCATCACCGCCGCAATGAAAGTCATCTGCGACCATATCGAGCCCTTAGAGCCGATAGGGATTCTTTTGGGTGGAAAAGTTGAGAAGGAAGTGTCATAATTCTGTAGGGGCGACCCCTCGGGTCGCCCCTACAATTACAAAAAAAAGCAGGGCGGGTATGAACCCCGCCCCCACGAAAAACGGTAAACCCACGTTGCCCCCAACGTGGGTTTACCAATTCCCACCTTGAGGGCAAGGTGGGAATACCTATATAGATTGCTCCGTCTCGATAAATCAGGACTCACAACGACAGCGTGAAGCAAGAATGTAGGAACAGAACACTATTCTATTCCTACATTAATACTTTACATTACAACAACTTATAAGCTTATCTTAAACCATTACTTTAACTTCCCTGCTACTGCATTCGCCACATCCAAACTGGTCGATTTTCCGCCCATATCGTAGGTTCTAACTTTACCCTCTTTTATCACTTCGGCAATGGCTTTTTCTAATCTTTCCGATTTCTCCTTCTCCCCTAACCAATCCAGCATCAACTTAGCTGACAAAAATGTGGCAATTGGATTGACTTTGAACTGTCCGGCATATTTCGGGGCTGAGCCATGGGTTGGCTCAAAGATAGCGTAATCATCACCGATATTGCCGCTGGAGGCGAAACCTAAACCTCCAACCAACTGGGCACACAAGTCGGAGATGATATCTCCGAACATATTTGAGGTCGCCAAAACATCGTAATCCTGCGGATTTTTTAAAAGCCACATACATATAGCATCGATGTTCGCCTCATTGAATTTGATTTCAGGATATTCTTTGGCGATTTTTCTGGCTTCCCTTATCACCAGGCCCGAGGTCTCCCTTATCACGTTTGGCTTCTCGATTACAGTTACCGATTTACGTCCATATTTTTTGGCATATTCGAAAGCATCTCGCACAATATTCTGAGATGCTTTTCGGGTGATAATTCTCAAGCTAACAGCTATGTCCTCCAAGGGGGTCTGTTTGAATTTTGTCATTTTGGGATTATGCTTACAGAGAACATCCATCACTTCTTGAGGCAAAGGATGAAATTCGACTCCGGAATATAGGTCTTCAGTGTTCTCTCTAAAAACTACGATGTCTATGTCGTCTCGGTAATTCAAGGGATTTCCAGCATATGCTTTACACGGCCTCAAGTTAGTCCGCAAATTGAATTCCTGACGAAGCCGAACTATTGGGCTGGTATAGACAACGCCTTTTCCCTTCAGATTTTGACAAAGTTCTGCTTCTGCCTCTTCCTTTGGCTTTGAAGTTATGGCACCGAACAAGCAGCAATCAGTCTCTTTTAAAAGCTTAATCGTCCTTTGTGGCAGAGCGTCTCCCCCCTTACACCAGAACTCCCATCCGATATCTCCGGGGATGTACTGGGCATCCAACTTGATTGCATCCAGAACAATGCGAGCGGCTTGCATCACATCTTTTCCAATTCCGTCTCCGGGCAACCAGGCAATTTTGTATTTAGGCATAATCCTCCTCACATCTTTATCTCTAAAGAAATCCTATGTGTGTTTCCCAAATCAGAGCTGAACGGAACAAAAGCGTAATCCACTTTGTATCGTTCGTATCCCAAGCCCATTCCAAAGCTGAAACTTTTATCATCATAACCCGATTGATAACCGATTCTCAAAGATAGAATTTCATCGTAATTATACTCAATCCCGGAATGAAGCTTTAGATCACTATCTCTTGGCTTGATCAGATCCAAACCCAAGATGATATCCCCATTCAATTGCTTTTCACTTGTCTTGTAAGCTGCTCCTAATTTACATATTAGTGGTAAGGAGAATTTCTCCTCTTCAAACTTCATTTTGGGACCAAGATTTAAAATCGCGGTTCCGAATTGGAATTTATCATTTAAGACATATACGCCGCCAATATCAAATCCCAAACCTGAAGCTTCATAAGTATATATCTTTTGATATAACCCCTTAACTGAAATTCCCAAATCAAACTTCGCACCAAGACTTCTGGCGCAACCTAAGGTCAAAACCAAATCCTCTGCATCAAAAGTGCCAATCGGCTCTGCGGTTGGTCTATCCCTCACTTCGATATCCGGGACGCGATTCAAAGCTAAACTAATTCCTATACTGTTTTTCCTTATTTTGAAGGCAGTTGCTAAGTAGTTGGAGCTTATCTCCTGAAACCAGCGGTTGTGCATGAAGGTGAGGTCTATTCCCTCTATTCTTGCCAAGCCAGCTGGATTCCAGTAGATCGAATTGATATCGCCTGAAATGGCAGTGAAAGCCTCACCCATCCCAACCGGCCTTGCTCCCATACCAACTTTCAGAAAGCTCAGACCGTAAGTGCCGGCCCTCTCGGAAATGTCTCCGCCATAGCATAAGCCAGCCAAAAAAATGGACAAAAAAGATAGAGCAAGCGCTTTTCTCATATTATAGCAAACGCATTAAGTTCTGTTACATGGTAGGCAATATGCAATTATTTTTCAAATCCCCCTTGTTCCCCCTTTTTCAAAGGGGGAAGGGATTTTTCCCCTCTTTAGAAAAGAGGCCCGCTTCGCCCGTCTCGCCGATGGCTCGCCGAGGCGGGACGAATCGAGGCGAGGGCTAGGGGAGATTTGACCAAGCTCGAATAAATGTGTTTGCATTAGAATCCAAACTGCATCGATATCATGTGGTCAGGGTCTCCCTCAACCTGGCTGGTAAGAAAAACGTAATCGATACTTATATTCTTTTCTTCATCCAAATAGTGCTTGAACCCTAAGCCAAAGGTGAAGACCCCTCTATCGTATCCAATCCTGCCTGCAAGATTCTTTATCAACCAATACTCCCCTCCACTGCTGAATTCGACATTTTGATATTCGCTTTTATGAATATCGAAGGCAACTAGCAGTTTCTCCTTGAAGGCAAGATAGGAGGCTCCCAAACGCACCTTTACGGGAAACCTCTCATTTATGGATGAACCGGTCATTCCGTATTTTCCCCAGTATTTCCCTGAAGACCAAGAATATTTCATTCCCACATCCTCAACCACTGCTCCCGCCCTGATACCCATTTTGGATTCAACATGAACCCCGAAATCAAATCCTAAGCCATAAGAATTGATACCTGCCAGGTTAAACTGGGTATATCTGAGATTCATTCCCAACCCAAACCAAGAAGAGAACCTGCGGGCAAAACTCAAGCTAAAAGAATTAATTGAGTTTGATATCTTCTCAGTTGGCTCACCGTTGCTATCCCTTCCCATAACATTCCCCACCCCGGCATTGACCCAGGCCAATCCTATACCTGCCTCTTCTTTGGCTGGCTGAGCATAGCTGACATAAGACATCCTTCTATCCAAGAACATCATTCGATAGCAGGCGCCCACTTTTCTTTCCTTTAACTGAACCAGCCCGGCTGGATTCCAAAAACAAGCGGTAGCATCATCCGCAATTGAAACGAAAGCGCCACCCATTCCCATAGCCCTTGCTCCCAAGCCCAATTGTCTAAATGGTCCTGCGTATCCGCCATTCCCCTCTTCTGCGTAACTTGCAGACAGGATAGAAAAAATGGATAACATCAGAATTATTACGATTCTCTTTTTCATTTTCTCTCCTATTTCAATATTACCAACTTTCCCCACTCTTTCTGACCAAGGCTTGTCTCCATTCTGAAAAAATAAACTCCATTTGCCACCAGAGCCCCTCTATCATTTCTACCGTCCCAGGGTTCATCGTAATCTCTCCCGCCATAGCGAAATTGATTATCCACTATGGTGGTAACCAGATTCATTGCAAAATCATATACCTTTATGGTAACGTAGCTATCCGCTAACGGTCTGTGATGAATGCGAATTCTTCCTCCGGATGATATCATCGGAGAAAACGGAGAAGGATAGGCATAAGCGGTCTCGGAGCCTGGCGTTCCAATGGGCACAAAGGAGCGGAAGACTTGCCACTTATTGTTATCCAAATCTACTGACCTAACCAAACCATCCACATTCCCTGCCCACACTGTCCACTTACCATTGGATGTATCTTTGACTAAGCAGACAGAATAAAAGGTAGTATTGAATATTCTATTTTGGGTCAAAGTATCATTTGAATCTTTCATGTAATTGAAAACTTCCCAGTTCTCTCCGTAATCAAAGGACCTCTCCAAACCTGAATCGGTTGCCGCCCAGACAATCGAGTCCTGAAAAGCAAAATTCCACACTCTTGTTCCCTCCAAACACTTGGTCCAGGTTTTTCCCTCATTATCCGATTTACTTATTCCGTAAGTTCCACTAAAGGTTGGATTGGTGGCAGCCCAGATTACCCTCTTGCTGCCATATTTTTGGATTGTCAAAGCCACCACAAAATTTCCAGTTAAATTATCGGAAATGGTATATTGCAGGGCTATATCTGCGCTATCGCTGTGGTTGTAAATGAATTTAAAGATGCCGGCAGCGCTACCTGTCCAGACTGCTTGCTCGTAGGAAACAAAAAAGTTGTAGATGGTCCACACCGAATCGGGATAAGTTGAACGAGCCAGCCCATCTTTTCCTCCTACCCAGATTATGCTATCCGAGACTAAAACCGTATTCAAGTCGTATGATTTCAACCTATGGGCTAAAGGCGTTTTAAAATAAGATGAATCAGCTGAAGCATCCTTAACCTCTATACTATCCCAACTGTTCCCCCAATCCAAAGACCTTTTAAGTCCCTGATTGGTTGCTATCCAGATGACCGAATCGGAAAATCCGAAAT
>DASWLN010000032.1:0-2237 GCA_036396115.1 Candidatus Zixiibacteriota bacterium | reverse complement strand
AAATTCGGGGATTACCATTATGAATGAGCTGGAAACAGTCTTAATCCCAGGAGCCAACCCGATAATATGAATTCCAGCTCTCAAGACGTCTCCGGTGGTATTAATTGACCCTGCCACGCTAGCATCCACCTTACCAAATCTAGTCATCATTGCTCCGAAGAAAAGAGGGTTTTGCATCCATACTTTTGCCTTATCTTTGGTCATTCCTTTTTTCTCGCGGAGCTTGAAATATTCCTCTGCATATTCATCCAGCTTATCGGATTTAGCAGGATTAATTACTTCTACTTTTGAAAGGTCCAGTCCATTTTCCTGAGCCAATTTTCTAATCTGATTTTCATCTCCCAGAAGCGTGACCCCAGCTAATCCTTCGGAGAGAATTTTCTTGGTGGCTAAAATCATTCTCGGCTCAGTTCCTTCTGGCAGGACCACCTTCTTTTTCTTATTTTTTGCCTTTTCCCAAATTCTTGACATCACGGACATAAGAAATCCTTTCTAAATATTTCGATTCTGTATTCTGCTGAGTATAAGAAACTGTATGCTCTGTTTAATCTTTTTCTTTCCTATTCAAATAAGCCTGTATGAATTTGTCGATGTCCCCATCCATCACCCCTTGAGCATTTGAGGTCTGTTCGTCCGTGCGATGGTCTTTGACCATATTGTAAGGATGGAAAACATACGACCTTATCTGGCTCCCCCATTCTATCTTCTTTTTCTTGCTTTCCAGTTTTGCCTGTTTCTCCTCCTCTTTCTCCTTGTAGTGTTGATAAAGCTTCGCTTTAAGCACTTTTAATGCGTTGTCCTTATTTTGAAACTGCGACCTCTCGGACTGGCACTGAACCACGATTCCGGTGGGGATGTGGGTAATGCGTACAGCTGAACTGGTTTTGTTGACATGCTGGCCACCTGCGCCCGAAGCCCGAAAGGTATCTATCTTTATATCGTCATCTCTTATTTCCACGGTGATATTGTCTTCTATCTCCGGATAGACAAATACCGAGGCAAACGAAGTATGCCTTCTCTTGTTGGCATCAAAAGGGGAAATCCGCACCAGGCGATGAACCCCACTCTCCCCTTTTAAAAATCCATAAGCATAATCCCCGGTTACCTCCAAGGTGGCGCTCTTTATGCCTGCTTCTTCACCGGATTGCAGGTCTATTACCTGGTGACCAAATCCCTTTCTTTCTATCCAGCGCATATACATCCTCAGAAGCATCTGGGCCCAATCCTGAGATTCAGTCCCACCTGCCCCAGAATGAATGGAAAGAAGAACATTCTTGGAATCGTCCTCCTCCGAAAGCAAGGTGGTGAATTCAAAATCATCAATTTCTTTTTTCAGTTTTTCGAAATTATCCAGTGCCTCTTTCTGAACCGAGACATCCCCTTCCTCTTGTGCCAACTCATACAAGACCTTGACATCTTCTAAGTTCTTGCTCAGATCTCTCCACTTATCCACTATTCTTTTGAGAGACCCTATCTGCTTGAGAACGGCTTTGGCTTTTTCTCCATCTTCCCAGAAGTCGGATTTCTGGCTGGTTTTCTCCAGTTCACCTATTTGCTCTTCCTTCTTTTCTATCTCAAAGATACTCCCGTAATTTTTCCAACTTGCTTTTATATTCCGTTAAATTGAAATTTGTTTCCGGCATAATTTTTCACCTTTTTTGATACGTTCGGCGGCGCTCAAAACCCGCCCTTTAGGGCGGCGAAAGAATACACCGCTCTCAGTATCAATCCTAAAGCAATCCACGGCCTTCAGGTCGTGGTGTCGAAGGATTGATTTTGTAATTAAATATAATCCGATTGCCTTAAAAGTCAATCCGTTTGTGGAGAGGAGGTCATATCTTCCATTTCTTGAGCTCTTTCATGCAAACGTAATTGGTCATATCCAAATGCAGGGGGGTGATGGAGACAAGCCCTTTCTTGATGGCATCGAAATCACTCTGGTCTTGTGCTTTGGTGAAGGGAAACTGCTCACCGATCCAATAATATCTCTGACCACGAGGATCTATTTGCTGAATGACGACATCCCGATACGAAACACGACCTAACTCGGTTATTCGGTAATCTTTTAGATTTTTTCTGGAAGGAAAATTAACATTCAGGAATGTATCTTTAGGAAGTCCTTTTTTCAGGATAAGCTTGGAGAGCATAAGGACAAACCTCGCACCTGCTTTGAAACTCCCCTTTTCCCAATTGCACATTGAGACCGCGATTGAGGGTATTCTCAAGATGGTTCCCTC
>DASWLN010000031.1:0-6874 GCA_036396115.1 Candidatus Zixiibacteriota bacterium | reverse complement strand
AGATTTCAGAAATGAGGGTATGGACAAATCTCACAATCCTGAATTTTCAATGCTGGAGCTGTATCAGGCTTACGTTGACTATAACGATGTAATGGATTTATGTCAGGATATGATATCCCAGGTTGCTCAGGATGTTCTGGGAACCAAGAAAATAACTTATCAGGGAAATGAAATTGACCTAACCCCTCCCTGGAAAAGGGTTTCTTATCTGGATTCGTTTAAAGAATATGCTGGCATCGATATCCAGGGAAAAGATGAAAACCAAATCAGGCAAATAGTTAAGGAATTAAATCTGGATACGAACTTAGAGCAGAATAGGGAAAAACTCCTTGATGTCATATTTGGAAGTCAAGTGCAAAACAAACTGTTCTCCCCCACGTTTGTCGTGGATTACCCTATCGAGATTTCTCCCTTAGCCAAACATCATCGGGAAAAGAAAGGTTTGACCGAGCGTTTTGAGATTTTCATCGGCACCTGTGAAATAGGAAATGCTTTTTCCGAGCTGAATGACCCTCTTGACCAGAGACAGAGATTCGAACAGCAAACCAAGTTGGCTAAAGCCGGAGACGAGGAGGCTTTTGTCTTAGATGAGGATTTCATCCGTGCCCTCGAATATGGAATGCCTCCCACTGGTGGCTTGGGCATAGGCATCGATAGATTAGTGATGATCTTGACCGATTCCCCTTCTATTCGAGATGTCATCCTCTTTCCCCAGATGAGACCAGAACGATAGAATTCAAAATCCAAAAAGCAAAATGCAAAATCACAATTCAAAGTTCCAAAAGGTAAAAGAAAGATATAGTTTTGAATTTTAATTTTCAATTTTTCATTTTTAATTTTTAATTTTTTATGCCCTACGAATTATTCATTGCCAAAAGATATTTGAAATCCAAGAAGAGGTCTGGATTTCTTTCGGTTTTCACCCTAATCTCAATTGGCGGTGTCTTGATTGGGGTAGCTGCCCTGGTCTTTGTTTTATCTATGATGAACGGATTTGAAAAAGAGGTGCGCTCTAGAATAATCGGAAATACTGCCCACATAAATGTCTATCCCATCGAAAGGGAAGGAATTGAGGATTATACGGAATTGATTTCAAAAATAGAAAAAGTAAAACATGTGGTTGCCGCTACCCCGGTAATCACTTATAAAGCTGCTATTGCTTCTAAGAGTAGCGGGGATGGGATTGTAGTTAGGGGAATTGACGTAGCCAGAGAAACCAAAGTTACCACCATAGGCCAGAATATGCTTGATGGAAATTTGAATTTCCAAACTCAAACTGACTATCCGGGAATAGTGTTGGGTGCTGGTCTGGCTAATCGCTTAGGGGTTAGCATAGGAGACCATGTGATTCTTTTCAGTTTAAAGGAGGAATCCATCTCCTCCGGCTGGGTTGTTCCCAAAGCCAGCAAGTTTATAGTAACTGGAATCTTTGAGACCGGGTTATATGAATATGATATCTCCTTAGCTTATGTTTCGCTTGAGTCTGCTCAGAGGTTATTCAATTTAGAAAATCGGGTAACTAACATCCAGGTGAAGGTGGACAATCTGTATAAAGCAGGAAAGATCGCCAGGGAAGTTGAGAACGCGGTGGGCTACCGCTTCTATGCTCAGGACTGGATGAATATGAACAAGAGTCTTTTCTCTTGGATGGCTTTGGAGAAATATGCGATGTTCATCGTTTTGAGTCTAATTGTGGCGGTGGCAGCTTTCAATATCGTGAGCACTCTGATAATGACCGTTCTAGATAAGAAAAAGGATATCGGAGTCTTGAAATCTATGGGAGCAACTCAAAATAGTATAATGAAGATTTTTATGTTCAAGGGGTTGATCGTCGGAATAATTGGGACGGTGTCAGGAAGTGCCTTAGGTTATCTTTTGTGCTGGGTGCAAAAGACCTTCAAGGTCGTCTCCCTGCCAGCTGAGATATACTTTATAAATTCCCTTCCCATAGATATGCGCGTCTCCGACTTTGCGCTGGTGGTCGTTGCCGCCATAGGCATAACTTTTTTAGCCACAATTTATCCTGCCCGACAAGCTGCCGGACTTGACCCGGTCGAAGCCATAAGGTATGAATAATCAAGATGGGCTTAAGATTCTATCAAAGGTTCTTTTTAGCTTATTGGGCTTATTCTTATAGAGAAATCGAACTGAACTATCCTCCGCTCTTCTTTTCCATCGAGCCGACCAATCGCTGTAATTTCAAATGTATCTATTGCCCTCAAAGTTATTCCACCGGCAAGAATATGGAAAAGGGGGCTATGGATATGAATTTATTCGAGATTATCATGCAAAAAATTGCCCAGACCAAACCGATAAATCAGATTTTCCTTACTGGTAATGGCGAGCCACTGCTCCATTCAGAATTGGAGGAGTTCATCAGACTGACCTGTAAGCACCATCTTCGTCCGAGTTTCACCTCAAATGGCTCCCTGCTCCATCCTGACCGCATAAATTCCTTAGCAACTTCGGGAAGTTTTTCTATCACAATTGATTTCTCGCCTTATAAGGAATTGTATGAGAAAAATAGAATCGGCGGCAACTGGGAGGGAGTTTATGCTAACCTAAAAAATCTTTTGAAATTTAAAAAAGAAAAAAACCGCCAGGATATAAGAGTGACTATCAAGGATATGTCAACCATTCTATTAGAAAATGAGAAAATTAAGAAGGATTCGCTTGCAGACCTGCAGAAGTTATTTTCGGGTCTTCCAGTTGATAGTTTCGTCTCCGTTGTTTTCCATAATTGGATTGGAAATATCGACCCGAAAATTGTTCCTGCTTCCGGCCTTAAACCAGACTACAATCCATGTTCTCATCCTTGGTCGCTTATGCAGATAAACTTCAAGGGTGAGGTAGTAGCTTGCTGTCGGGATATGGCAGGAGAATATATTATTGGTAAAATAGATAATGGAATTGAAATAATGCAACTCTGGAACAATAAGAAAATGATAGAATTAAGAAAGGCTTTGGTCGAAAAAAGAACATCTGATATAAGAACTTGTAGATATTGTGATCGACCGTACAGAGGTGGAAGCATCGGAAAAAACAAATGGGAGATCATCAAAACCGTTCTAACTAAAAGAAAGAAATTCCTCCAAGCTGAGATTTGACAATTAAAGGAGTTGACAATTAAGTTGGGATATTGTTAAATATATTAAGAAAAGTGGCGAAAATAGATATAGCAGGAATATAGTCAATGCCGGACGAAAAAAAGGATACTATCTTGGAATGCATAAATTTGTATAAAAGCTTTCAAACAGGCGCAGGCAGACTTGACGTATTAAAAGGTGTAGACCTGGAGGTAAAACAGGGTGAGATATTAGCCGTAATCGGCGCCTCTGGTGTTGGCAAAAGTACCCTCTTGCATATATTGGGGGCTTTGGATAAACCAACTCGGGGGGAGGTAAGATACGGGGGAAAGAGTATATTCTCCTTTAAAGACAAGGAGTTAGCCCGGTTTCGCAATCGAAAGATCGGTTTTGTATTCCAATTTCATCACTTGTTGCCAGAGTTCAGTGCTTTAGAGAACGTGATGATGCCTCGACTGATAGCAGGAGAGGAAAAAGAGAATATAATTGATAAGGCTTTGAAGCTCTTGTCTCGAGTGGGAATCGAGGATAGGGCAACTCACCGACCAGCTGAACTTTCCGGAGGGGAGCAACAGCGAGTCGCAGTTGCCAGGGCGCTTATCAGCGATCCCGAACTAGTAATTGCGGATGAGCCATCAGGAAATTTAGACCAGAAGAATGCGCAGGGCTTGCATAATTTACTGAAGGAATTAAATCAAAACCAGGGATACACATTTGTGATTGCCACGCATAACCAGAGTCTGGCACAAACAGCTGAAAGGATAATCACTCTAAAGGATGGTAAGGCAGTTCTAAACTAAAGGAAAAGAAATGTTGTGTGAGGATTGCAAGAAGAACAAAGCCACAATTCAGTGGACGCAGGTGATAAACGACGAGAAAATGATGCTGAACTTGTGCAAGGATTGTGCGGAGAAAAGGGGATTCCATAGTCCCTTTGAAGAGGTCCCCTTCCCTCTGGCTGAATTCTTGTCCAGCATGCTGGATAAAGGAGTTAAAAAGGAGGGGATAGCATTAGCTGAGGTCAAATGTCCCAACTGTCAGATGACTTTTGCTGAGTTTAGTCGGGTAGGAAGATTAGGATGTGGAAGCTGTTATACCACTTTCCGCGTTCAACTCAACGACCTTTTAAGAAAGATACATGGCTCAAACCGACATCGCGGAAAAATACCTTATTTTCCCGGAGATTCGATGAAACCTTTGCGCGAGGAAAGAAAATTACAGGAGGAACTGAAAAGAGCGGTAGAGCAAGAGGATTTTGAGGAAGCTGCTCGGATAAGAGACAGAATCAAAACATTGATTAAAGAAAAAAATGTTGAAGGTAAATAAGAATGTTTGAGGAGATTGTCAAAAAGCCAGCTTCTTGGTTAGCCGGTGATGGCACCCAATCCGGGATAGTGCTTTCCAGTCGCATCCGGTTGGCACGAAACATATCCGGCTGTCTTTTCACCTCGGTGGCAGATGCACAGAATCGCGAGAGGGTCATCACCTTTGCCAAATTAGCCATAGATAAGAGCCCTAACTTGAAAAAGGGGACTTTCCTTTTATGGAATGAGCTTAGTGAGCTTGACAAGAGACTCTTAATGGAAAGACATCTGATAAGCCCGGAATTTGTGCGAGGGAATGATTCGCGCGCACTTTTCGTCAGCGATGAGGAGATGGTGAGCATCATGATAAACGAGGAGGACCATTTAAGAATTCAGATAATCCAATCCGGGCTGGAAATAAGAGATACCTGTTGCATCGCCGACAAGATAGATGATGATCTGGGACAATCCCTGGAATTCGATTTTGATGCGGACTTCGGCTATCTGACTTCCTGCCCAACCAATGTGGGAACAGGGATGCGAGCTTCGATTTTAATTCACCTGCCAGCCCTGGTCTTGATTCGGGAGATGGAAAAAGTAATTTCCCAGATAACTAAAGTGGGATTGACCGTTCGAGGATTCTATGGTGAGGGCACGGATGTTTTGGGAAATCTGTTTCAGATTTCAAATCAAACCTCCTTGGGTCGGTCGGAGGAGGATATTATTGAAAGTCTGGAAAAAATAACCAAGCAGATAATCGAATATGAGACTAATGCCCGACAAACCTTATTCCAGGATGCCAAAGAGGAGATCGAGGATAAGATTTGGCGAGCTTATGGGATACTGAAGAGCGCTCGGGTCTTGACCTCTGAAGAGGTGATGAATTTACTTTCCGCCATCAGATTGGGATTAGGTATGGGAACGATTGACCTGTTACCCTTACCGCTGATTAACGAAATCTTGATACTATCTCAACCAGCTCATCTGCAAAAATATTTTAACAAGGATATGAATGAGGATGAAAGGGATATCATGCGAGCAGAGCTGGTGAGAAGCAAGTTGGCAAATTACAATTGACTTATGTGGTTAGAGAAATTAGATTATAGATAAAGGATAAAAGGTGTTTGTATGAACGAGATGTTTACTGAGAAAGCGAGAAAAGCAATAGAATATGCTCGAGATGAAGCTGCCCGTCTGAGGCATGACTACATAGGGACGGAGCACCTCCTTTTGGGATTGGTGCGCCTGGGAGAAGGGAAAGCCATAGAGATTATGGCGAATATTGGAATAGATTTAAACGAACTGAGACAGTCGATTGAGGATGTGGTTCAGCCCTCCGGTGGAACTATGACCATGGGGCAACTTCCCCTAACTGCCCGCGCCAAAAAGACCTTAGAGATATCCGGACAGGAAGCCCGCGCTTTAAGGTCCAATGAGATTGACACGGAGCATCTCCTTCTGGCTTTGTTGCGGGATGAGGAGGGAGTGGCAGCCCAAGTTCTTTCCATGTATGATATAGATTACAAGGAAGTATATGAAGAGCTTAAGAATATTCAAAGCGGCAAACCTTCTGCCTACGGCAAGAAGAGGAAGAAAAGCAAGACTCCCGCATTGGACCATTTTGGCAGAGATTTAACTGAATTGGCTCGCAAGGGAAAGCTGGACCCAATCATTGGACGGGAGAATGAGATCGAGAGATTATCTCAGATTCTCTCACGGCGCAAGAAGAACAATCCGGTTTTGATCGGCGAGCCGGGAGTAGGGAAGACCGCTATTGTTGAAGGTTTGGCTGAAAAGATTGTTGAGAATAAGGTTCCGCAGATACTAGAGAACAAGAGGATTGTTAGTCTGGACATGGCTTCCTTGGTAGCCGGAACCAAATACCGTGGCCAATTTGAAGAGAGAATGAAAGCGGTGATGACTGAGGTGGCCAATTCTAAAGATGTGATAATCTTCATCGACGAGCTGCATACCATCGTGGGGGCAGGTGGAGCTGAGGGCTCCCTGGATGCTTCGAATATCTTCAAACCCTCTCTTTCCCGAGGGGATATGCAATGTATCGGTGCCACGACTTTGAACGACTATCGAAAATATATTGAAAAGGATGGCGCTCTGGAGAGACGCTTTCAAACCGTGATGATTGACCCGCCAACTTTAGGAGATACCGTCAAGATACTGCAAGGATTGAAAAGCAGATACGAAGAGCATCATAAGATAAAAATATCGGATGAAGCTGTAGAAGCCGCCGTGAACCTTTCAGACCGATACATCTCTGGAAAGTTTCAACCAGATAAAGCCATCGATGTCATCGATGAGGCTGGTTCAAAAGCTCACCTTGCCACCTGCACCAAGCCGGATGTCTTCGGAAAATTAGAGGAAGAGATAATACATCTACAGAAGCAAAAAGAGCAGGCAGTAAAAAATCAGGAATTCGAAAAAGCCGCCCAGTTGAGGGATGAGCTGAAATTCAAAAAAGAAGAGTTG
>DASWLN010000030.1:0-10326 GCA_036396115.1 Candidatus Zixiibacteriota bacterium | reverse complement strand
TCCTGGCAACCCTTCTTCTTCCTTCTTCAGGAACTGCGCTAGTCAATGGAGTGGATGTAGTGAAACATCCAGAGGAGGTGCGCAAATATATCAATATGGTTTCTGGTGGAGAGCACTCCGGCTACGGGATTTTAACGGTAAGGGAAACTCTTTGGATGTTTGCTCAATTCTACGGCATACCCACAGGAGTTGCCCTAAAGAGAATCGAGGGATTGGCCAAGATCTTGGATATGGAGAAATTCATGAAGACCAAAATCGGAAAACTCTCATCTGGAATGAGACAAAAGTTGAATGTGATGAGGGGCTTCGTATGCGACCCCAAGATACTTTTTCTGGATGAGCCGACCTTGGGTCTGGATGTTCAGATTTCTCGTGAGGTGCGAAAGTATATTAAGAAATGGGTCAAGGAAAACCAAGACAAGACTGTTCTTCTAACCACTCACTATATGGCCGAAGCGGACGAGCTTTGTGACAGGGTAGCCATAATTGATCAGGGAAAAGTCTTAGTTTGCGATACTCCTCACAATCTGAAAAAGCTTCTGCAAAAGGAAGTCATCTTTCATATTGAGACCAGTTTGATGCTCAACCATATGGAAAGCTTTTCGAATCTCAAAGGGATTAAGAACTTCGCTTATCAACATCAAAGCGATATGGGAAGAACAAAAATCAAGCTGATATTGGAGGATGAATCGACCATCTCCGACGTGACTGAGATAATCGACGAGAATAACTCGAAGATTCTCTCTTTGACTAAAGTTGAGCCAACCTTAGAGGATGTCTTCGTCTCTTTAGTGGGAAGAGTTCTGGAAAATGAAAACCAGTCTGAAAACCAATCTTAGGGCAGTTCTTGCCCGTTCCTATGTTCGCTTCTGGGCAGCTAATCGGGAGCCGAGCTGGTGGGTGAGCGAAACGATTATGCCTCTTTTGAGCACTGCGGCTTATGTCTTCGTGTATAAGGCTCTCAAGGCACCGGAGGAATATATCGGCTTTGTCATCCTGGGTGGAACAATGAGCGCTTACTGGATGAATGTCCTTTGGTCTATGGCAGCGCAATTTTATTGGGAAAAGGAGATGGGGAATTTGGAGCTTTACATGATTGCTCCTATCTCCCGTATGTCCATACTTTTTGGAATGGCATCCGGAGGTTTTATCCACGCCAGCACTCGAGCAGTAGCAGTTTTTCTAATGGGAAGTTTGATATTTAAGGTGGACTTTGCTGTAATCAGTGTCACTAAACTGATTATAGTATTCGTTCTGACCTTAGTGGCCCTCTACGGCCTGGGAATGCTTTTCTCATCGGTCTTCATGTTGTATGGAAGGGAGGCGTGGCACGGAGCCAATCTCCTCCAGGAACCAGTTTACCTTTTGTCTGGATTTTATTTCCCGGTTAGGAATCTGGGCTTCGCAGTTGCCCTGGTCGCTTCCTTTATTCCTTTGACTTTGGGCTTAGATGCAATGAGGCAATTAGCTTTCCGGGCTGGAAGCAAATCCGGATTTATCAATGTCAATCTGGAACTAAGTGTGCTTGTGCTTTTGTGTGTGATATTTTTAGTAGCAGCGAATTACGCCTTGAAATATATGGAATACTTAGGCAAGAAAGAGGGAAGGCTAACCTTGAGATGGCAATAAAATGATAGAGAGACTCAAAAACGATTTAAGGACTATAAAGCTAGCTGGCTGGCTGGGTTGGGCTATAGAGAGCAATTGGGCAGATCCGTTTATCTTCGCTATCTATTCTATTATTCGGCCAATTGCCTCTTCTTTGATTCTGGTCTTTATGTATATGGTGGTCTCGCGCGGAAACACTTCAACCGAGTTTTTCGCTTACATCTTTACCGGCAATGCCTTCTTTATGTATGTGGTAAATGTTCTCTTTGGAATTGCCTGGGTCATTCATGATGACCGCGAACACTACCAGATGATAAGATACGTCTATATCTCTCCGATTAGAATGTATTACTATTTCTTTGGTCGGGGGATTGCCAAGATGATAGTCACCACCATTGCGGTCATTGTAACTATGAGCTTCGGAATTATTGTCTTGAAGATACCATTGGATCTGGGTGCCATAGATTACCCCCTGCTTCTTTTCAGTCTGGCTATGGGAATATTCATCATCACCTGCTTGGGAATACTCTTGGCAGGCATAACTATGGTGACAGCGCATCACAGTTTTCTCTTGACCGAAGGGGTCGCAGGATTATTTTATCTGGCTTGTGGGGCAATTTATCCCATTGATATTTTGCCGATTTGGCTTCAATACTTATCTAAAACCCTCCCTCTGACCTATTGGTTGGAGTTGATTAGAAGAGCAGTACTGGGAAAAAGCTTAAGCTTGACTCTGGGTGAGTTCTCGGATGCGCAGTTGATTCTAATCATGTTGGTTACGACCTTGATTTTGGCTTTGTTCTCACATTACGTTTATCGTTCAATTGAACATATTGCACGAAAGCACGGGAAGATTGACCAAATGATGAATTATTAAAATATGAAGTGCCATTGCGGGGAGTCTTGAGGAGTATAAAGCTTCAGCTTTATGAAGATTTTGCAAACCTATCTCAAGACACAGAATTCGTGAAGGTTTGCACTCCAATTAGTTGCATTTGTAGCAATAATAGAAACCCGTAGGGGCGAAGCCCGCCTTCGCCCGAAGGATGCGGGTGGAGATAAATTTATCCCGCAGTGAGCTAGTGCGGGGCTCCACCTCTACGCGAACACCATCTCCGATTGGTTCTATAGCAGACGCATTAAATGTTGTTACATATTAGAGCAACATACAATCTATTTTAAAATCCCCCTCCCTTCGACTTTGCTCAGGCCTTCGGCTCTGCACTTCGTCCTGAGCCTCGGTGTCGAAGGAAGGCTCAGGCTCGAAGAGATGGTGAGGACATTCGGCTGAGCGGTTCGACCGTCCTGAGCGGCTCACCGTCGAAGGACTCAGTCGAAGCCCATATCGAACCATCAAATCCCCCTTTTTCAAAGGGGGAGAAGACCTCTTTTTTTCCCTCTTTGGAAAAGAGGCCCGCTTCGCCCGTCTCGCCGATGGCTCGCCGAGGCGGACCGAATCGAGGCGAGGGCCAGGGGAGATTTATTGAACGTAAGTTAATGCGTTTGTATTAGTTAGTTCGGGAACTGGATTTTTCCGCTTTTAGCGGAATCCCGGTGACTCGAACCCTTTCATACAGTTTCTAGTTTTTAACCAAAATAAAAAAGGATAAGCTTTTCAAAGCTCATCCCTTTTGATCTATCTTGCAATAAAACTTACTTGGTTACTGGTTGCAATTCCTGCAAAACTTTCTCCGTTAGATCCAAAGAGTCCGGGGCAAACAAAACCTCACCGCCTGAAGAATCCAGAACATACGTGTACCCATCTCTTTGGGCAATCTTTTCAATAACTTTTGTTATCTTGTCAACCAGGGGTTGGCTCAGTTCCTTTTCCCTCTTGGCAGCTTCTCCAGTCGGACCTAATATCTTGGTGCGAAACTGGTCAAACTCCGCTATCTTCTTCTTTAGAAGCGCCTCTTTCTCTTTCTTGGCGGCTTCACTTAGGAGCATACCTTGACTCGTTAAATCATTCTGTAATTTCAGTATATCCGCCTGCAGGGAGTCAGCTTTGTTTTGCCAGGCATTAAGCTCCGTTTCAAATTTCGCCTGCGCATCGGCAAATTCTTTATACTCCCCTTTGAGGTGATTGGTATCAACATACCCTATTTTCAATCCTTGAGCCAAAACCGAAGAGACGAATCCGAGAATAATCAGACTTATCACTAACATAATCAAAGGCTTCCTAATTGACATCAATAAACCTCCTAGATAGATTTGAAAATGGATTTTGTGCTACAAAGATAACTCCTATCCAACTATTGTCAAGCACAAAATAAGAAGAAAATTTCCGATGCCAACACAACTTTCATAGTCATTTCAACTTGACAATGCGATTAGTGGATGTTTATATTCTCTAAAAGGCATTCTTATGAGATGGAAAGAGAAACTAAAGAAACTGAAAGAGGAAGCTAAAAGCAGGAAAATTGAACAGAAACTGGAGCATCAGATACTGGCTGAAAAGGTGACTGAAGGCATCGAAGAGTGCTTGTTCGTTCTGGAAGAGTTTTCTTCAATTACCAATAGCGAGATCAAATTTATTGATAATCGGCATATGGAGAAAGATGAACAGACCGGCAAGAAATACTTTGCTGGCGGGATAACCTTAATAGTAGAAAGAAGAAAGGGATTACCTGAAAAGATTTTTCGCTTGCCGGAAAAAAGGAGTCGTATCATCGCTTTAGTAAAGTTTCCCCATCCCAAAGCCATAAGAAATATGGAATGGTACGAAGATTCCGTGAAGTTTATCTATTCTGATATAGCAAGGAAGCTACCTTTGCCTCAATTCAATTCCCAATGGTTGAAAGATAACCTGGAAGAGGCTTATCAATATTTCCTCAATCAACAATAAGAGAACGATTTTCCTTGACTTTATTTTAATTTTTTGTATTTATTTTTGACAAAGAGATAGTTAAAAGTTTCACAAAGGAGGAAATTTGTCTACTATATGGAATTTTTCCACTCGAGCCAAGGAGGTAAAAAGCTCTGTTATCCGTGAGATACTTAAAATAACCGAACGACCAGACATCATCTCCTTCGCCGGTGGGCTTCCTGCGCCTGAGCTGTTTCCAGTTGAGGAGATAAAAAAGGCGTGTATCAAGGTTTTGGATGAATCGGGCTCGAAGGCATTGCAGTATAGCTTGACTATGGGTCATCTTCCCTTACGTAGAGCCATAGCCGAGCGCATTTCCAAAAGAGATGGGATTAAGGTAACTGAAGAGAATATAGTTATAACCGGGGGTTCCCAGCAGGGTTTGGACATAATGGGAAAACTTTTCCTTGATTCCACCAGCACGCTCATAATTGAAAAGCCATCTTACTTGGGAGCAATTCAAGCCTTCAATTCATACCGACCAACTTACATAACTGTGGGGATGGACAACGAGGGGATGCTCTTAGATGAAATGGAGGAGGATATAAAAAAGCATAAGCCGCGATTCATCTATGCGGTTGCCAATTTCCAGAACCCTTCAGGAATAACTATGAGCCTGAAAAGACGCAAACGTTTGGTGGAATTGAGTAAGGAATTCTATACTCCTATAGTAGATGATAATCCTTATGGAGAGATAAGATATCAAGGCAAGGATTTACCTTCGTTGAAGTCCTTGGGGGGAGACAATGTCATAGAATTGGGAACTTGCTCCAAAATCATCTCGCCGGGCTTGAGGATTGGCTGGATTGTGGGCCCAGCTGATGTCATGTTGATGATTGAGAAGCTAAAGCAAGGAATTGATCTGCACACTAACACTTTTGCTCAGTATGTGGTGTATGAGTATATCAAAACTGGCCAGTTAGATGAGCACATTACCAAGATAAAGAAAGCTTATGGTGAGAGAATAAAGGTTATGCTTGAAGCCTTGGAAACATATTTCACAAAAGAAATCAAATGGACTAAGCCCGAAGGTGGACTTTTCCTCTGGGTCGAGCTACCCCAAGGCAATTCTGCCACTGACATCCTGCCTAAGGCAGTGGCTCAAAAGGTGGCTTATGTTCCAGGCAAACCGTTCTTTGTGGATGAAAGCGGCGATAACACCTTAAGACTAAATTTTTCTAATGCGACACCAGAGATGATAGTCGAGGGAATTAAGAGACTAGGCAAGGTCTTCAAGGAAAACATAAAGTAGTTTTTCTATTGAGACAATAAAGTATAGGGCTTTATGTTTATGTTTTAAGTCCCGCCTGTGGCGGGACTTTTTTATTAAAAACAGTTGCTAAAAATGACTTTTTAATTTAGATTTTGCCAAAAGGGAGAGAGATGAAAATAGAATTCGTCAAAATGCACGGTTTGGGAAATGACTATATCCTCATCAATTCACTGAAAGGAAATCTCGGAAGGACCAACATCAAAGAGCTGCCTAAAAATATCTGTCATCGAAATTTAGGCATAGGCGCAGATGGTATCATCTTGGCATTATCTGGAAAAAATCATCCTTTTCAGATGAGAATTTACAATTCGGATGGGACCGAAGCTGAGATGTGTGGAAATGGAATAAGATGTTTTGCTCGGTATTTATATGAATGCGGATTATCCAGAAAAAGAAAACAAAAAATAGAGACACCAGCCGGATTGATTCAAACCGAAATCACAAACCCAAAGAGGAATTTTCTGGTAAAGGTGAATATGGGCAAACCTATTTTGGTGAGAAATGTAATTCCGGTTAAAGGAAGTAAAAACTTCTGTATAAATGAAAACTTGAAAGTAAATGGGAAAGTTTTCAATTTTACTGCGGTCTCTATGGGAAATCCCCACGCTGTCGTCTTCGTTAAAGAGTTCGACAATAATTGGCAGAAATGGGGAAAAATGATAGAAAATCACTCTCTTTTTCCTAAGAAGACCAACGTTGAATTTGTCAAGATTACCGACCGAAAGAGAATCGAGCTTCGGGTTTGGGAAAGAGGGGCTGGTTCCACCTTGGCTTGTGGCACTGGTGCCTGTGCCGCAGTGGTAGCGGGAATACTAAATGGAAACTTAGACCGCAAGGTGAAGGTGGATTTCCCTTTTGGCCAATTGCTCATAGAATGGAGTAAGAAAGATAACTGTGTATTTATGACCGGACCTGCAGAGAAAGTCTGTGAGGGAATCTATGATTTTTAAACTTGCTCGTTCAAATTGATAAAAAAGCTGAATTCTCATATATCCGACTATCGGCGGAACCTTTCCCTTTTCTCAACTAATGCCCGATTGTTTCTAATTGGGAATTTCTTTTTTGGGTTAGGCTTTTCTATTTATCAGCTTTTGCTGAATTTATATTTCAAAGAGATGGGATTCTCGGAAAGCTTGATCGGGCAGGTACTGTCCGCTATCTCTTTGGGAATGATGCTTATCTGTGTCCCTGCGGCAATGGCGATTCAAAAGATAAGCATAAAGAGGATCCTTGTGGGTTCCACCCTTTTGGCTGGGTTATTTTACTTTTTGCAGGCGATCATAACAGGAAAACAAATGCTTCTTTTGGTTAGCTTTATGGTGGGAGTAACCATGTCTTTCTCTCGAGTTGCGATTGCACCTTTCCTTATGCGCAACAGCACCCCGGAGGAGAGAACTCATCTTTTTAGTCTGAATTTTGGAACTACGCTTTTGGCTGGCACTATCGGTAGTTTAGGTGGAGGATATCTCACCAGTCTATGGTCGAAGATATCCGGGTCACAGGTTTTGGGTTTTCGTTATGCTCTTTTTAGTGGTGTCTTCCTGGGGTTATTAGGAATAATTCCCTTCTCTTTGATCAAGAAAACGGACAGAGACCAATTGAGCACCACAAACGGATTTGATTTGAACAGAAATCTACTAAGAGAAAGAGGCAATGTCCTTTTAAAACTGCTTTTACCTTATTTCATCCTGGGTTTAGGTGCTGGTCTGGTGATTCCATTTTTAAACCTGTATTTCAGGGATAGATTTAACCTTTCCGCCGGGACTATTGGAATCTATTTTTCGTTACTGCAATTTGTCATGTTAACTGGAATCCTAATTGGACCTATCCTATCCAGGAAATCGGGAATGATTAAAACTATCGTTTATACTCAGTTGGCTTCCATACCGTTCATGCTCATATTGGCTTTCACTTTTAACAACACCTTGGCGGTATTGGCTTTTCTTTTGAGGGGATCCCTGATGAATATGAGCCAGCCGATTTCCACCAACTTCACCATGGAAAAAGTCAAAGAAGATGAGCAGCCTTTGACCAACAGTCTAATGATGCTAGCTTGGACCAGCTCCTGGGCAATTGTTGCCAGCTTGGGAGGAAATCTAATCAGTCGCCATGGATTCACCCTTCCACTGCTTATTGCTGTGGTATTGTATGTCATTTCCAGCTTATTATATCTCAAATTTTTCTCCGGTAAGGAAGATATCAAAATGGGGAAAATAACCACAATCCTGCGGCAGGCTTAAGATGAATGAATTTATTCAAGAAGTAACAGGCATCTTGGGGGGAAAAATTGGCTTGTCCCAAAAAGAGCTCGAAGGGTTAATTGAAATCCCGCCTGACCAATCTCTGGGGGACTATGCTTTCCCCTGTTTTGTTCTGGCCAAGAAACTAAAGAAATCACCCCAAGAGATTGCGCTTGAATTGGCTTCGGAACTGAAACCCCAGGGCCTAATCGAGAAAATCACTTCTTCCGGACCATATCTCAATTTCGGAGTCAAGAAAGATAAGTTGGCTGAGTTTGTTTTAAAGAAAATCAACAAGGAGAAGGATAGCTACGGCTCAGACAAAATAGGAAAAGGAAAAACCATTGTTATAGACTTCTCCTCCCCTAATATTGCCAAGCCGTTTGGAATAGGGCACCTCCGCTCAACTGTAATTGGAAACGCTTTATATAAGATTTTCACAAAGCTAGGCTTTAAGGTAATTAGAGTAAATCATCTGGGAGACTGGGGAACACAATTCGGGAAACTGATCGTGGCTTATAAAAGATGGGGCGATGAGAAAGAGATTAGCTCCGACCCGATTGCCAGCTTATTTAACCTTTACGTTAGATTTCACGATGAGGCTGAAAAGGATAAAACTTTAGAAGATGAGGCAAGGGAACATTTCAGGAAACTGGAAAAAGGTGACAGAGAGGCGACTTCGCTCTGGAAGAGATTTAAAAAATACAGCATGGATGAATTCGAAAGAATCTATAAGATGTTAGATGTATCTTTCGATTACTATGCCGGTGAAAGCTTCTATAATGAACTAGTTGACCAGACAGTTGAGAAGATACAAAAATCGGGTTTGGCGGAAATAAGCCAGGATGCCTTGGTAATTAAATTGGACAAATACAACCTGCCGCCTTGCTTAATAAGAAAAAAAGATGAAGCCACTTTATACGCTACCCGCGATATAACTGCCGCTATTTATCGTTATGATACTTATAAATTCTTCAAGAACATCTATGTGGTGGGAACAGCCCAGAAGCTCCATTTCCAGCAGGTGTTCAAGGTTTTGGAACTATTGGGATACGAATGGACAAAGGATATGGTTCACGTTGACTTCGGCTGGGTCAAATTCAAACAGGAGATGATGTCCACTCGCAAGGGGAATATAATTCTGTTAGAGGATGTTTTGAATAAATCCATTGAGCTTACCTTAAAAATCATTGAAGAGAAAAATCCTGGATTGGAGAGCAAGAAGGAGGTGGCGTATCAGGTTGGCATCGGTGCAGTGATATTCGCTGATTTGAGCGTGAGAAGAAATAAAGATATAGATTTCGACTGGGAGAGGGCCTTAAGTTTTGAAGGTGAGACCGGACCATATCTACAATATACCCACGCCCGCTTGTGCAGTTTAGTCTCCAAGTATGGAAAATCTGCAAACGATAAGGTGGATTACAGCACTTTTCAATCCACGGAGGAAATCGCCTTAATCAAATTGTTGGATTCCTTCCCGCAAAAAATAAAACAAGCCGCTGACACTTATGAACCATATCTCATCTCCTCTTATTTGATAGAGCTTTGCTCACTTTTCAATCGCTTTTATCAAAGGGAGCGGGTCATAACCGAAGATGACCAAAAGACCAAAGCCAAGATGCTTCTGGTCAGTGGGATGCTGGTTGTGCTGGCTCTGGGGTTGGACCTGTTGGGCATAAAAGCGCCCAAGAGAATGTAGATATGTCAAGAATCATCAAGCCAATAAAAAAGATAAATGGGAAATTGACTCTGCCAGGGGACCAATTCGCTTCACATCTCAGCTTGGTTTTGGCGAGTTTAAGTCAGGGGGAAAGTGTATTACACAATCTTTCACCTGGCAAAGATTGTCAAATCACTATCCAATGTTTAAGAGATTTGGGGATTGATATTCAAATTGATTCGAATAGAGCAAGAGTTTTAGGCAAAGGACTAAGCGGAATCACTCCTCCGAAGGGAGTAATAGATTTTGATGATTCAGAGATTACACTTTATCTTGTGGCTGGAATCCTTTCTGGTTTAGAAGGTGAGTTTCAACTCAAAGGAGACGTCTCTTTAGGTGAAAAATTCAGACAAGAACTCTACCCCCCACTGGAAAAAATGGGAGTCGAAGTAACTCCCTCCAAAAGAAAAGAGGCGGTCATCACCTTAAAAGGTCGAGGATTGAAAACCTTGAACTTTCATCTGAACCAGGAAAGCTCTTTGGCGAAAATCAGCTTACAGCTAACCTCTCTTTTTGCCAAAGGGTATACCAACTTCATTCAAGCTGAAAAAACGGAAAATGAGACCGAAAAACCATTGGAGCTTTTTGGAGCTAACTTAAAAACCGGCTACGAGCAAGA
>DASWLN010000029.1:0-20185 GCA_036396115.1 Candidatus Zixiibacteriota bacterium | reverse complement strand
TCACCAAAGAAATCTCCTATTCCGGAAGTCATCTCCAATAGATGGCGTATGGTTACGTTCTCAGCTGCTTCCTTGTTAGGATAGTCCGGAAGATATTTGCCGATCGGGTCATCCAAACTCAGTTTGCCTTTTCCCTGGAGCTGTTCAATCGCGATGCGAGTCAGAAATTTGCTGATCGAACCCAAATTAAAGCGCGTATCCACGCGGTTAGGGACGTTATATTCTTTGCTCGCCAAGCCATAAGCCTTACGGAAGATTGGCTTTTGTCCTTTGGCGACCAGAACCACTCCAGAGAACTCGTCCTTAACTGATATCCCATCCATAAAAGTATTGAGCTCCTTCAGCATCTCCGTTTCGGTCATCAAACTCGTCGGAGCACTAAGATCAGGTGCTTCCTCCAGGCGCATGATCCTTATGCCCAGGAGCTTATAAGGCGCGTTCTTTTCGAACTCGAAGGTAAGCTCAAGCCACGCCTCCTTTGCAGAGCGAGCAACAAGCTTGATCGCATCCGTACTCTCCTTGAGAATTTTTACCGGCTCCAATGTTGCCAGGTCGCTCTTGAGCTGCCGATATACCGCCATGCGTTCTTCGATGGGGCGCTCCTTGAGGGTGTTTGGTGCGAAGTTCTGCTCCAAATATGTCCGCATGTCATTTTCGTTATGACTGTTGAATGCGCTGAAATAGGATTCGGCCAGCTTTCCAGCGTTGGTCTGGGGAAAGCGAACCGTTGCTTCATTGCCAGCATATGCCATACAAGCGAAACCCAAAATCACTATCAGTGATATGAATGATGTAAGGTTTTTTCTCATTACTTTCTCCTTTTCTTAAAGGATTTAGATGATCTTCTCTATTTTACACTATTAATGCTTGAGAGTTTCCATTTTTCCATTTAGGATAGAAAGAATCCAGGCCAAGTACGAGTAAGTCAAGAGTCACGGGCTCGTGACCACAACTACTACTTCTAATATAACCTAATCAATTGTGAAATCCATTCCATAAAGTACAGGCAACATATTTGTAACTTTAAGAGGGCCCTATCCATATAATCTGGTAAGTCAAACAAAAGCTAAGGAGGAACATTATGGAAAAACAGTCTGCCTCTAAGGGAATTTCACCTCTTATCTGGGTTATAATTGGCATACTTGCATTAGGGGCTGGCACACTTATATTCTGGGCCGTAATTATGATGTTCTTTAGAAGGTAGGTCAGGAGCCCAGTGCTAGTGATACTATTTTGCTGGCGGAAGGATAGCCTCCCTGGGCAGTTTTTTTCCAATCCAGCTAAAACCCAGAGCAGATAAGATTCCCAAGGAAGCGATTATTCCCCATAAGAGCACTGGTTTATTATTCAAAAGGTCAATCAGAACCCCTCCTACCAAAGGTCCAAAAGACCAGCCCAGAGAATAGAAAAGCCCATACCCACCCATATACAAGCCGTGATGTTTTTCCTTGGAGAGATTAGCCACGATCGCCATTGAGGCGGGTAATACGGTAATCTCAGAAAAAGAGATAAGAAGCATACAGACGAAGAGCCAGGCAAAAGACGAGGAGAACCCAACCAAGAAATAACCCAAGGAATAACCTAAACTTCCCCAAAAGAGCACTTGGATTAAGTTTCTTCTCTGGGTCAGTTTGGTAACAGCCAGCTGAAAAAAGATGACAACAAAGCCGTTGATGGCATAGAGGAAGCCCAGATTAGATTCAGAAATGCCAACATAATCAACTGAGAAAACCGATATAGTTGAAACTAATTGCCCAATTACCACAAAAAGCAAAAGACAAATAGAACAGTAAAGGAGAAAAAGATGGTCCGATTTTAGCTTGCCCATATCCTTAAGAGTGAATTTCTCCTCTGAGTGGTTGATTTTAATAGTTTCCGGCAAAAAAGACAGTATAAGAAAAGAGGAGATGAAAGTTGATAAGGAAGCGAAAACAAAAAGAATAGGATAGGAGGTAGAAGCCAGAAATCCTCCAATCATTGGACCAAAAGCCCAGCCGATATTCCCTGCAATGCGCAGAATGCTATACGCTTCCACCCTTTTCTCCTTGGGAGCCATGTCCGCTGCCATAGCATTTGCCACGGGCTGATAAAAACCACCAAATAGCCAGTTTAGGATTAACACTAAAGACCAGAGAAGAAAACTTCCCCCTTTCCAGGCAAGCCATCCCATCAAGAGAAAGAAAACTCCTCTTAAGAATTGAGCCCAACCCATTATCTTAACTCTGCCAAGTTTATCTGAGAGGTTACCACCGTAAAGACCAGAAAGTGCTCGAACAATTGCTCCTATTCCAAAGAGAAGGCCTACTTGTGCCATAGGGATTTTCATCTGATTGTGGAAATAGATGCTCAAGTAAGGGATAACCATAGCAAATCCCATAGATGAAACCATCCATCCGGAGAAGAGAATCCACATCCTGGAATCATAGCTTCTGATAAGACCTAAAAATCTGGAGAATTTTGGCAGTGACATATAAGTTTGATTTTTGAAGCTGTTTAGTCAGATTAATTCAATTTCATCAAAATAAAATATACCCAGTGAAGTTGCAAGTTAAAACTTACAACAAAAGCAAAAGGACAATGTCAAAAATTCTCAGTTGACTTGAGGAGGAAATGGTTTATATTATGACACTTTGACATGATGACTAGAAGGTAGTTCTTGGAAAATAAATCTCAAACCTTTTAAGGAGGCTCTATGAGAAGAGCATTAATGCTGCTCGCGATAGGGTTGTTGTTTGTGGTAGCAAATGGGCAACATTCCCAGGCGGCTGATGTATCGGGAACTGCACCCACAGTCAGCAGCTCCGGACACGATACCGAGATAAACGCCATATTAGCTGATGCGTTCAATATTGCTATAGACGACGCAAGTGATAATCTCGCGAAATTCAAGCGAATGGAAAACCTTGCCAAGGGTTTTGGCAATGCCAACGTCTATTCCAGTCAAGTGGCTACGCTTCAGGGTTACCAGAATTACCTGCATTGTGCGGTAACTGTTGGCGCTATGGTTGGTGTTCAGCTTCCCAGCCTTGACCCGGATTACTACAATGACCTCGAAGATGTCATTGACAAAGATGGCGATATTTATGCTGGTGTGGGCGCGGGTATATCTTTTATCAATTTGGGTTTTAATGCAAGCTCTCTTCACCCCGGGCTTTATATGAATGTGAAATTCGGGACTTTAAGCTTAAAGCCGCAAGAGGATGTTGAAATCAAGAACACCGTTTTCGGCGTTGGCGCCAACTATTGTCTGGTTAAAGGAGTTGGTGAGGGGCAGAAACTTTTCAAATGGAGAGGCTTATCCTTGGGCACCGGGCTCTTGTATCACTCCAGTAAAGTGGATTTTAAAATAGAGCAGGATGAAATAGCAGAGGATTTAGTTGGTTTAGACCCCTACTATCCAGGCACCAATGCACAGCTTTTGCTTGATCCGTCATTCAACTTAGGGCTTGATGTGAAGACCACCACAATACCTGTGGATATATCCACTTCAGTCCAGCTTCTCTGGCTTTTCAATTTGAATTTGGGCGCAGGTGTTGACTTCAACTTCGGCTCCTCGGATATCGTACTGAGCTCCAAAGGGGGCGTGAGAGTTGAGGGATTGCCGGATACCGTGTCACAAACAGCCGGGAAAGTCAGAGTCAATGGAAGCACTTTGGGCATTAGTCCATCTTCTGCTTGTGGTCGCATTATGACCGGCATTGGATTTAACTTTAGTATGGTGAAAATCGATGTGCCGGTTATCTGGTATCCTTCCAAAGGCGCTTCGGTGGGTGTCACGGCTGGAGTAGTATGGTAATAACTTAAGAAATAAATATCGAGTTTCGTTTCGGGCGGCCTTGCGGTCGCCCATTTTTTTTTGGGGTCAAACGAGTTTATGGGTGTTGACTGATTGTCGTTAAAAGTGGAAGAGGGTGGTGGGGCAGGGTGCCCGACCTATCCTACGGATCCTGGCGACGAAAAATCAAGGAGTTATCTCAAGGCACATCTCAAAACCCAGAATTCGGGGAAGTCGTGGAATTCGTGGAATTCGTGCAGTCTCGTAGGCATCCCGCCATAGGCGGGACAGCCCTGCCAAACAAGTTTTTCAAAGCTCTCATAGAAATATCTTGACAACTGCACATTTGTGCAGTATAATATGCCAGGTGAGGAATATGGTTACCCAGATAGATGAGATGATAAAAGTTGTTGCTATCTTTGGAGATGGCAAGAAGTTAAAGCCAATCTATTTCTTATGGGGAAATAGAAAATATAAAATCTCTCAAATCACCTACAATTGGATTTCTCAAGATGGGAAAGCGAAAGTATGTCATTTTTCAGTTATAGACACGAATGATAATCTATTTGAGATCTGTTATAACACCGAATCTATGGTCTGGAAATTAGCTAATATTGAAACTGAGGGTTGATATGTCAGATAGAACTATACTCCACGTTGATATGAATGCTTTCTTTGCCTCAGTGGAGCAAAGATCAAATCCTTACCTTAGAGGGAAGCCGATTTTAGTCTGTGGCAATCCAAAAGGAAGGACCGTGGTCGCCACTGCCTCGTATGAAGCTAGAAAATTTGGTATAAAGACCGGAATGACCATTTACCAAGCCAAAAAGTTATGCCCGGATGCTATTCTGGTTGAATGCGACCCGGATAAATATGTTGATACTGCAACCAAGTTATTCAATATCTATATCGATTTCACTCCCCAGGTAGAAGTCTTCTCAATTGATGAGGCATTTTTGGATATAACCGGAACAGAAAGACTTTTTGGCACTCCTGTTGAAATAGCCCAAAAGATAAAGCAAAGAATAAAAAATGAATTGGGTTTAGCATGTTCAGTTGGGATAGGACCTAATAAGCTTTTAGCTAAGTTTGCCAGTGAGAGCAAAAAGCCGGATGGCTTAACCGTCTTAACCAAAGATAAAGTATTGGAAATCTTAGAAAATGTTCCCATCTCCGAGCTTTGTGGGATTGGAACCAAAATGACTCAGCATCTCAATAAATTTGGAATTTATACCTGCGGACAGCTGGGCAGATATCCCTTTGAGATATTACAAAGAAGATTTGGAATCATCGGCCTATATCTTCACCATATGGGCTTGGGCGAAGATGAAAGTCCAGTAAGATATTATTATGAAAAAGAACCAGTTAAATCTATGGGGCATTCTCTGACCTTACAGGAGGACGCCCATGATAAAGAGATAGTCAAAAGGCATCTTTTGCAGCTATCTGAGAAAGTTGGAAGAAGGCTGAGGAGGGAGAATTACCAGGGCAGGACAGTTACTTTAATTTTAAGATACGCAGATTTCGAAACCGTGGCTAAACAGCATACCCTCAAGAAATTTATTGATGATGGGAAGCTTATCTATGAAGCTACCCTCGGTATCTTAGATACGCTTTTTATTCAACATCGAGGGGTTAGATTAACTGGGGTGAGCGTCTCCAATTTAATTCAAGGAGCAAAGCAGCTAGATATTCTTCCGGAAGAAAGAAGAAGGGAGGGGCTGCTTTATGCCCTAGATCAGATAAATGATAAGTTTGGCGAGTTCACCATCACCTACGCTAAACTGCTCAAACCAGCGATAGAGGGAAATGTCATCTCTCCCGCCTGGAGGCCTCACAAGCATATTCCCGGCTTTAAAGTGGCAACTTAAACCAAGGGGAAATAGAATGATTAAGATAGGAACAAGCGGATTTTCCTTTGACAGCTGGATAGGACCAGTTTATCCCACTTACCTGAAGAAAAACCAACTACTTTTGTATTATGAAAGAATTTTAGGTTTTAATGTCTTGGAGATAAATTCAACGTATTATGCCCTGCCTTCCCGTAAATCTATGGAAAGTTTGGTCAAAAGGACTTCTCCTGATTTCAGATTCTCAATTAAAGCCAACAGTGAAATGACACACAAGATAAAAGACAAAAAGAATAACAAAAAGAGTTTCGAGAATTTCAAATTCTCCATTCAACCTTTTGTCGATTCAGGAAAACTCCTGTGTATACTTGCTCAATTTCCATATTCGTTCTATCCTGCCAAAGACAACTTTGATTATCTGAAACAGTTCAAAGAGCAGGTTTTAGGAATCCCAATCGTTATAGAATTTAGGAACAGATATTGGCATAAGAGTGAAGTCCTGGATTTTCTAAAAGACAAGGATTTAGGATACTGTATTGTAGATGAACCCAACCTAAAAGGGCTAATGCCTTTCAACCCAGCCATAACTTCGGACATAGCATATTTCAGGTTTCATGGAAGGAATAAAGACTGGTTCGAAGCTGAAAAGAGTTCAAGGTATGACTATTTGTATTCGCAAGAAGAACTAAAGAAATTCGTTGACCCAATAAAGGACCTCGATTCCAAAGCAAGTCAAACCTTAGTTTTCTTCAATAATTGTCATATAGGAAAAGCTGTTCGGAACGCACTGATGTTGAAAGAGATTATACAGAATGACTCAAAGCGGTGAATGAGGTTAGTACGTTTCAAGTTAATACATTGTCTGCCCCAAAAGGGCTTGACAAGAAAAAGTGGATGTGTGATATTTAGTCTCTATAAAAAGGATGGAAGCACCAGTAACAGGAGGACAGATTGGGGAGAATCTTCCGTACCTTGGCTTTACTTTTCGTTTTTTCTATTTACTCTTTTTCTGGTGTCTCTGCTCAGACTAAGGAAGAATGCCTAGTATGCCATGACCAGCCGGGCTTGAATACCCTGGATAATTCTGTCCACGCCAAGCTCAGCTGTGTTGCCTGCCACAAGGGAGTAAGACCCGAAGTCCACGAGACCAAGCCAGGTAAAATCGATTGCGGAATATGTCATCCCACCCCTTTGAAATCGTATAAAGAAGGAGTTCATGGAAAAGCACTGGAGCAGAACTTGAAAAATGCTCCTGATTGCCAAGATTGCCATGGAGCACACGATATAAGAAAAATCGCGGACAAAGAATCGAAGGTGAGTCGTATCAATCTTCCTGGTGTTTGCGGAAGGTGTCATCCCCAGGCCAGGAGTGATTTTGCCGGAAGCGTTCACGGAGAGCTCCTCATCAAAGAGAAGATGGAAGAATCATTAACCTGCAGTGACTGTCATCATAGTCACGCAACCGAATCTCCTTTAGATGCCAAATCCTTGGCTTCTAAAGCCAATATTCCTCAACTTTGCTCCAAATGCCATATCGATTCCTACGAGGAGTACAAAGGAGATGTTCACGGAAGGGCATTGGAGAGAGGAATACTTCGCTCAGCCACTTGTACCGACTGTCACGGAGCGCATAATATTCTTGCTGCCGGGGATACGAATTCTACTATCTACCCTGCCAACATATCCAAACTTACCTGTTCGGGGTGTCATCTGCAAGAAAAGGTGGTAAAACAGTTTGGCGTAACCGAAAAGAAGCTCACTGGTTATCACGACCCCTATCACGGGGTCGAAGTCATGGCTGGTGACAAAAGGATGCCAGACTGTTCTGATTGCCATAGTGCTCATAACGTAAGGCCTTCATCCGATGCCAGGTCAACGGTCTCAAGGGAGAATCTGCCTAAGACTTGTGCCAAATGCCATACTGGTGCAGGAGTGAACTTTGCCAGAGGCAAGTTCCATTTCAGCGATGAGGAAAAAGGTGCTTCCTTTATACGGTCTTTATATACTTTCTTAATAATTCTGGTGATCGGTTTAATGTTCCTGCATAACTTATTGGATTTGATCAGACATGCCATTGATAAGTATAGGCAAAGCGCTAAGGAAGAGATATTAAGATTCACGCTCTCCGAAAGGCTTCAGCATATTCTTTTATTTATAACCTTTACCCTTTTGGCTTACACCGGATTCGTGCTCAGGTTTCCGGACTTTTTCCTTTTCTCCTGGATGGCCAGATCAGCCGCCAATATGGCTATGCGCGCAATGGTGCATAGGATAGCCGCTTCGATTTTCATAGCCCTTTGCCTTTATAATCTCTATTACATCCTTTTCACCGCTCGAGGCAAAGAGCAACTCAAAGCCATCTTCCCTGTGCCAAATGATATGCTGCAGGCCATACAAAACGTGCTTCATAAGCTGGGACTATTAAGGAAAAAACCAAAATTCGATCGCTATAATTATGGTGAAAAAGCGGAGTACTGGGCTTTGGTCTGGGGCGGTTTTGTGATGATATTCACCGGTCTCGTATTATGGTTTCCCGACTTCTCCTTGAGATTTGTCCCCAAGTGGCTTTTGGATGTCTTTAAATCAATTCATTTTTATGAAGCCCTTTTGGCTTCTCTGGCAATCATAGTGTGGCATTTCTATTTCGTCTTCTTCAGCCCGGAAATCTATCCCATAAATTGGGGCATGACGACTGGCAGAATCAGCAAAGAGGAATTGGATGAAAAACATTCAGCGGAATATGAGAGGCTAAAAGAGAAGGGCGAGATAGACGAGTGGGACTAGCTTTCACTATCCAAAGCGAGAGAAATCAGATGTTCTTCAAAATCCCATCAGGCATGCTTGGTGGTTTGCACAATTCCGCTTGACTCAGCGTGACATAACCACCTGCTGGACTTGTCCGATCCGGGAGAATGAGTTGTTTTTATAAGGATAATTGTTTCATTGCGAATTGGCCATGAAAACATTTTCTTTAGACAAACCCAACCAACCAAAAAGGAGGTTATCAAGAGATGAAACGGTTTCCAAGAATCGCCTTGCTTTTTCTCACACTGTTCTTCCTCTCTGAACTCTGCCTTGCCCAAACAGACCAGATGAAGCTTGGTGTCAAGAAAACGGTTCTGCCAAATGGTCTGATTGTTCTTACTTGTGAGGACAAAACCGTTCCCACGGTTTCCTATATGACTTTTGTAAATGCCGGTTCACGGGACGAAGTCAAACCGGGCACCACCGGCTTAGCGCATGTGTTTGAACATATGATGTTTCGCGGAACAGAAAAATTTCCCAGCTATTATAGTGCCACCGCGCCTTTTGGCGCCGAGACCAACGCCTCCACAGGCGAAGATTATACTATGTATTATGTCAATGCCAAGGAGCAGTTTCTGGATTCCATTGTGCAGATTGAGGCGGATAGGATTATAAATTTGCCTTTTGATAACGAGACCTTCAGGACTGAGCTGGGTCCGATAAAAGAGGAGCGAAGAAGATTTGAGGTGGATGACCCGAATGGCTTCTTAGAGGGGGAATTCACCCAACTTGCTTATACCGTGCATACTTATCATCATCCGGTAATTGGATTTGAAGAGGATTTGGAGAAAAATATTCAATTGCAGGACGGGATCGATTTCAAAAACAGGTTTTATGCTCCGAATCACTGTGCCATTGTAATAGCAGGAAATTTCGAGACTCCTGTACTCCTCCGGCTGATAGAAAAGTATTATGGTGGATGGAAGAAAGCCACTTATCCAGATAACACAATTTCGCCTGAACCAACCCAGAAAAAAGAGAGAATAAAGAATTATGTTTGGAAAGATAAAGAGACCTCTCCCAAGATGAAGATTGGCTTCCATTCCCCGAAGTTAGATTTGAATAATGATGATTATTGCGCTTTACGGCTCTTACAGAAAGTCCTGTTCCTGCCATCCGGTAGAATCACCGAGAGATTGGTTAAGGATTTACAGCTGGTGGAATGGGTTTGGGGAGGAGTTGGGGAAAACAAAGACCCGGGAATGTTCACCATTTCAGTTAGTTTGAAAAAAGGTAAGTCGCTGGAAGAAGTGAAAAAAGTCATTTATGAAGAGCTGGAGAAAACCAAAAACCAGTTAGTGCAAAAGGAGGAGTTGGAAAAAGCAGTCAATTCCGAAAAAGCCGGGGTTTTGTATCAGCTCGACAGACCTTCTTCCATTGCCTACTTTTTAGGGCATTACCAGACCTTGGTTGGGGATTATGAATATTTGTGGAAACTGCCGGAGAGGTTTGAAGAGATTACGCCGGAGATGATACAGAAGGCAGCCCAGGATATTTTTATTCCGACAAATCGGACCGTGGTAACTTTGGTGCCTAAATCTTAAAAGAGTAATAGGAGGAAAAATGAAAAAGATCTTCATCGTTTTTGTTTCCTTCCTGCTCTTGCTTGGCTTCTCCTGCGCTAAGCAAGAAGGACTAAAACTAATCGAGGTGAAGAAGCCAACTATTCCGGTGGTTTATTTTGCCTGTATGATAAAATCCGGCTCGGCTTATGACCCGGCTGGCAAGGAAGGGCTTTCTTATTTTACCGCTGAGCTGTTAAGGAGAGGAACAAAGTCCTTCACCCGCGAGCAAATTGACGACACCCTGGATTTGATAAGCGGAGATATCAATATCCGGACCAGTCGCGAGGTAATAGTTATAACCGGCAGGACTCTAAAAAGTAATTTAGAAAAGTTCTATCCAATCTTCTCGGAGATAATCCTGGCGCCGAGCTTTCCCCCAGAAGAAGTGGAGAAACTAAAGACAGACCAGAAGAGCGCCATTGACGGATTGATACAGGATGATGCCGAGCTGGTAAAGGAAGGGTTTATGGAATATATTTTCCAGGGTCATCCATATGGACATTCTCCTTTAGGAAGATACTCCACTATTGAGAAGTTTAATCAAGAGGATGTAAAGGATTTTTATGCTAAGCACTTCCTGAAGAATAATATCATTCTGGGATTGGGTGGTGACATTGATAATAACCTGGTGGCAAAGGTTAAGAAGGATTTTTCTGTTTTGAAAGTCGGGGAAGTTCCGCAACTGAATGGAACTATAACCCCTGTCCAGGGAAGAAAAGTGTTCTTAATCGAAAAAGAGGGAAGAGACCAGGTTCAGCTCCGCTTTGGCTTTCCTTATGAGCTGAAAAGACAGGATAAAGAGTATTTTCCCATTCTGGTAGCTGATACTTATTTTGGCAAACATCGGGAGATGTTCGGAGTGTTATTTAGAATCGTCAGGGCTGCACGGGGATTGTCCTACGGCGCTTACAGTTATTTTGAGGAATTCGAACAATACGGCTGGTCTAATTTAGCTTTGCCCAACAATCCTCTTTTGCATCAGTATTTCAGTTGCTGGACTTATCCCAAGAAAGTCAATGCCAAATTCACCATAAAGCTGGTGTTGAAACTTTTGACTGATTTGGTAAATGACGGGATTCCGGAAAATGGTCTAAAACAGGCAAAAGAATACGAAGAAAACCATTTCCCCTTTGAGATTGAAACTCCGGATAGGCTTCTGGGAATGAAAATGGATGAGGAGTTCTATGGCACCAAGACCTTTTTGAAGGATTTTGGAACAAACGTAGAGAAAGTTACCAAAGGGGAACTTGATGCCGCATTAAAGAAATTCATTTCTACGGATAATATTGCCATAATTGGAGTGGTGTCAAATGGAGAGCAGTTTAAAGCGGAGCTTTTGTCAAAACGAACAGTGATTGAATATCCTACCGGAGCAGCCGGCGCTTCCCTGCAAAAGGAGGATAGTGAAATAATGGGTTTTGACCTGAAACTAAAATCCGAGGATTTCAAAATAGTAAGAGCTGGGGAGATGTTTAAATAAATAAGACGACTCTAAGGCAAATAAAGGGCAGGAATTTCTCCTGCCCTTTATTTTTGTCATTATGATATGGAGTGCTGACAAACCCCCTGTTGTCCCCCTTGTCAGGGGGACCATGATATTTTTCTCCCCTGATAAGGGGAGATTAAGAGGGGTTCGTGGTTCCCAATTGCACTTAGTTGGTAGGTCAGGTGCCGTGCGCACTTAACACAGGAGCAGGGAACCCCTAAGCTACTTAGCTATTTGTATCTGGATATCAGGAGTGATATGTCATTCCGCACTTGATGCTATATTTTGTCATCCCCGAGGGTTTAATCGGGGATCCATATTTATTTTTTGATGCATCAGCATTAGTCTCAAGATCTCTCGCCTTTGGCGGAGGAGAAATGCCGATGCATTTAAGTCTTAAGACACAGAATTTGTGGTTCGGGAATTTCTATTCCCGAAGCATCAAAAAATAGTGTCAAAAGTACGGGGCTCCTGACCTACCATTTCACACCCAGACTGTCAAGTTTCGCATTCATAGTCGTCTGAGAGAAATTAAGAAATGTAAGAGCCGGAGTCGAAAACGGTGCGTTTGGTAACCTGGACTTAAAAGGTCGGCAATCGAAATCAAATGCTACTGACCGCTCTTTACCTGTAAGTTGACGTATATCGCTAGTAATTCTATTTATTGTCTTAGCATCCAATGCCACAGGAAAAAACACAAAAACGCCATCGTTGTTTATTACAGAATTAAGACTGTCTACATAAGCGTTAAATCTTTCTGCTAAGCTAGGTAATTTTTCCTCAGGAGTTATAAGTGTCATGACCTCTGCAAGTCCACCAAAGAAGTTCGCAGACACAGATCCCACTCTATATCCTTTTGCGGCTAGGTTTTGAGCTAATGGTCGTATTCCCTCAGGTTTTTCATATACTAGCAAAATGTAATACTTCGAATTCTCGTAACAAATTTCAAATAACTTCTGCCTCCTAGCTGGGTCGAAATCGTAATAAATGAACTCTTTTACCTTGGAAAAATCCTGATCGAAAGTTGAACCAGTCAAATTGTATTCATCATAGTCCCTAAGATTGCCAAATAATTGATGAGGAAACGTGGCACGCTCAAACTCTGCGGAATCTGATGCCAAAAACCCAAGATAAACTCCTCCATACTTCCGCTTGAATGCGGGAGGGTAGTAACTCAAAGAGAAATCCTTACTGATAATCCGCCCGCCGAATTCAGTCATGTCGAAATCGTATAAACCATATTGGTTTATAAATACTTTGATATTAGGATCCCAGCTACCTTTTTTGCGGTGTGGCTTGTCAGTATGCCAATAGACCCTGCCAGCGATACTGAACGGTATTGCTCCAAAACCAGCTGCTTCTATATCGGAGTTAAACACGGGGCTCTGCCAGTATGTACATTTTATTACATCTTTATCAGTAAGTTTTAGAGTGGCTGTTGATTTTGCACCTACATACTGATATTTTAGCTCCAATATGGCTGTGTTTGAATCTTGGGGTACTTTCAAAGCGTCATCCAATACCTTATCCCGGAATGTTATGTGCTTTGAGAATACATCTACTCCTTGTGTCTTAATAACTTGTTGACCCGCACCGAATCGATATATTATATCTCGACCGAAAAACCTTAACTCCTTCAGTTCCACTGTCAAATTCTCATTTGAATTACTCCTTGCAACTATATCCATATCACAAGTAGGAAACTGGTCGGATTCCGTTCGATATATGATGAATTTCGTAAACGCAAGCTCAAGCTTTGTAGGGAATATTAGGTTCTTCGCAAAACCCCAAGATAAAGAAACTAAACCATGTGTTATTTCACCTACAAAAGCTCCAATAAAAAAGGATATGAGTACTGCAAAGGTTATAGTTTTCTTTGTTTTCTTCTTCATACAATTAAGAATAGGGTTAATGGTCTCATGGCCACGCAACTCGGGCACCCTGCGCCAAGATGGGCTCAGCCGAGCACCTGACCTACTACTTCTCCTTATGCACGTCGATTCTCACGCCACATCAATACGGCGATTGTTGCCGGGACAAGGCACCCGAAGATGCTGACCCACATCGGTATAACCAAGCCCGCCGCCACTACCTGTACTTGAAAAATTAGCCGTAATAGATGTCCGATTGAAATTAGCGCGAAGATAATGGTTGCCAGAGTCGTAACTGGTTTCATGTTGTCCCTCCTTAATTAGTATTATAGTTTATGTGCCCTGCGCCCAGATGAACTCATCCGAGCACCTGACAAATAAACAGTGTCAGGAGTTACTCCTGGCACAACCTATTAAATTTTTAAACTGCTTTTTTATCCTCACCTTTGTCCTCTCCTTACATAAGGAGAGGGTTAGGGAGAGGTTATACTTTTGTAGTTGCCCGATTTATCGGGCGGTCTCTTAACTTCGCTCCATAAATGGAGCAACTACAGATTTCTCAAAACTTAATCTCAAAACTACTTTGCCGTGGGGTCTCTAAACTCAAAACTTTTAAAGTGCCTTTCTGGGTGTAGTGGACGATTTTGGAACTTCTCTGATTAGCGAATACAATATTCTATCCTCTTTGAAGATATTCGGAAGCTCGTGGCTCAGACCCGGATATAGCGATTGGACTATGCGGGAGGCAATCTTCCACTTTGTCATTTTCAAAAATATTCCGAAGCCCCCAGTTAAGAGAAAAATAGAGCAGCGGATGAGTGAAGTTGTGAAAAAATCTGGTAAATATCGAAGCTTTTGTATAAAAATTTCTTCCTAACCAGATAAAACCTAAAGCCAATTCTTCCGGGGTCATATTTTTGGGTTTGAAAACCACGGTTCTGTGGTTATACTCCCGCCAGTCCGTACTTAAGAGCCTTCCTTCTTTCTTGAATCTCTCGAAGAGAGTCGTGCCCGGATAGGGGGTCAAGATATTAAAAGTGGCGCTGGCGATTTTCGTTTTTTCCAGAAAGTCCAGGGTCTTCTCGAATATGCTCTTATCATCATCGTCAAAGCCGAACACCAGTGAGGCGTGGAACAAGATTCCGCAATCCTGAATGATCTTGATAGCTTGGCCATACTCTTTAGCATCATTCGGGGTTTTACGGAGCTTCTTAAGAGTATCAGAGGAAACCGACTCTATTCCGATGAACAGAGCCGCACAACCAGATTTTTTCGCCAGCCCAAGCAAAACTTTGTCTTTGACTAAAGATATGGATGCCTGACCCACCCAGCGAATTCTCAAATCCGAAAGAGCGGCGAAGAGTTCCTTGGCGAATTTGACATCCCCTGTGATATTGTCATCTAAAAAGAAAAATTTTGTGCTGCCTCTTGTGGCTATCTCCTTGACGATATCTTCAACTTTGCGGTGTCTTAACTTTTTTCCATATAGATCAGTAACCGAACAGAACTCACAAGCGTAGGGGCAACCTCTGGTGGAGAGGATGGGGGTCACGTGGAAGGGGGTATGATTGTGGTTCAGTCTGGGTATGGGAAATTTGGCTAAGTCAAAATCAAAACATTGGTAAAACTTCTTTAGCCGATTCCCTCTGAAATCGTCTAAGAGCTCTTTCCAACATCCTTCTGCCTCGCCAATAACCACACTATCGCAATGAGCGATCGCTTCCTGGGGTAGAACTGTAGGATGAACTCCCCCCAAAACCACCTTAGCGCCTTTTTTTCGGAAAACCGAAGAGAGCTGGTAAGCCCGGGGAGCGGCTGCAGTCATACAGGAGATACCCACCAGGTCATAGCATTTGTCGAAATTGATCTCCTCGATCCCTTCCTCAACCACGTCCACTTCTATCTCTTTTGGAGTCAAGGCAGATATAACACCTAAGCTGAGCTGAGGCATTCTCAAAAATCTGCTTCCGACTTTGTCCAAAGAGGGAGTTGTTAGAAGAATCCTCATCTCATCTTCTTATTCTGGAGTCCTAACTCAGCCAAATGCAGGGCGGAATTAATCTCTACGATTCGCTGATTTTTTTGACGCCGGTAGCCTGAGGGCCTTTGTCGCCTTTAGTAACGGTAAATTCCAGATGGTCTCCTTCATTCAAGTCCTCGATGTTCACGTCTTGGAGCTCAGAGCGATGAAAAAATATCTCTCTTCCATCTTCAGCCAAGATGAATCCAAATCCTCTTTCTCTCATTATCCGCTTTACTGTCCCTTTAGACATATTTTCCTTCCTTTTGAAAAAAATACCCAATTTTTTTAAAGAAATTGCCCCGGTTTAACTTCCTTAATAAATAATTTAGCCCTGAGACCCCTTTCTTTAAATTTTAATGGTTAACTTAAAATCTTTGTCATTCTTATATAACCTTTTATTTTTTAAATGTCAAATTATATTTAGGGTTACTAATAACTGCAGTAGGGGATAATCGCCTTTTTGGGCCTTTTATTCTCCTTCGCCGAATACCCTGCGGTCTTGCCGCAGGGATGAAGACGAGGAGAACCATTCCGTAGCTCGTAGAGCGAAAGATGGTTGGCTTCGGATGAATTCCGCTTAAGATACCCTGCGCTCTTGGCGCAGGGAGCTTCATCTGCTTTGGGTTTCAGGCGGATTGGAAAGAAACTGCCGAGAGATGCTGTCTTTATGAATTCTGCAGCTCTTCCTCCTCAATCCCCACAAGATCATTTACCTTGCCTTAAAGTGACATTACCATTAACCGTGCGAATCACGATCTTATTCTGGCCATCTTTTAAGACCGTCTTCCCCCGGATGTATTTGCGGGGAGTGCCGTGACTTGTGTCCCAATCGTTGGTGGTCTCCTGTTGAAGGTTAAAATCGCTTATGATCCTGTACCTGTTCTCATGCTCCTTTGTATAAGCCAGCTCGACATCAACATCCATGGATAAATAGCGCGGCAGGGTTAGCGTGATATTTCCGGTTCCGGAGGTAAGTGTTATGTCGCCCTTGCCATTCTGGGAATTACTTATTACAGTAACCTCTATCTCGCCGGCTCCGGTGGATGCTTCCGCTGAACCGTCAACAGAATCAATGCTGATGTTCCCCCCTCCGGTGTTTGCGCGAACAAAAGCTTTGGCTGAACGTATATGTATGTTTCCTCCGCCGGTGCTGATATCAGCGCCATTGGGGGCATCATCGACATTAAGGTCGCCACCGGCGTTTCTTATATAGACCTGCTCGACAGAATAGACCCGGGATGGCGTCTTGACGTTCTTGTAAACGACGTTTCCACCGCCGGAATGGGCATCAAAATCACCTTCAACGTTCTCAACCAAAACACTCCCACCACCGGTTCTAACCTCTCCATCCAGCTTCGAATCTTTTACTATTATAGAACCACCCCCTGTCACCAAGTCAATATGCCCGGTTAGGTTTTTAAGATCTAGGCTGCCGCCGGCAGTATTCCCTTCTATCTTGCCGTTGACGTTATAGACGCTGACGCTACCGCCGGCTGTCTTTAGCTTCAAGTTGAACTCTCGGGGAACCATGATGTCTACCTCAATGTTGCTATTGTTTACGTGCCGCTTATAGTCTGAACGCACCTTGATGGTAGAGGAATCGGCTGAAAAATCAAAAATGAAATCTTCTGCACTGCAATGTACGAAATCTACCCCTATTGACACCAGTTGTTTATCCCAACCGCGGACATCAATCGAGCCACCAGAGTTAAGGCCAATATCCAGCTTTCCGCCTTCAGATACTGAGAACTCCTTCTTGATCTCACCAGCTCCATAAGCGCTGGCAACCATGCAAGCGCTAATGAGGAAAACAAAAACCAATATCTTCATGACGTCCTCCATCCTTTGGTTAATGGGTTACATGTTTCTGTTTGACGAATTATGACTGACAGAAGCCGAGAGCCGATCATGCAACTTGTAATGCCCTGCGTTTAACTATTTATGTAATCTTACCTCTATCTTACGCTGTCTTGGTGATTCGGTTGCAGATTCTTTGTATTTGCGGAGAGTAGTTTAGCCGCCCTGCGCACTAACAAAAAAATGTCAGGAGCTACTCCTGACAGGATCCATTAAACCCAAATCCATCTTCAATAATATGAATCTTATTTGAAGTTATGCAAGGGGGAAAACAAGGCCTTGCAGAAATGGGAGCTTACCTCACTTCTTTTTGTCATTGTCATTCTTCTTTCTTGATTTTTCCGTTTCTTTTTTGTAAATATTACAGTTATTGAGGGAAAAGTGACATGCCCAGATTAACCAGTGAACAAATCAGAAAGGGATTAAAAATATCAATTTGGGAGGGGGCTTTCGCCACTGTGCATTTGACCCTTACCAGTGGCATCTTCTTGGTGGGATATGCCTTGCTTTTAGGAGTGAACGATTTTCAATTGGGACTTCTGGCAGCTCTACCTTTTCTGGCTCAGATGGTTCAGCCCCTGGCAGCATTTGTGGTTCAGAATCTGGCAAGAAGAAAGCCTTTCACTCTGACTGGTGCGGTCTTCTTTAGGGGGATATGGATTTTGCTGGCTTTCCTTCCCTTCACCTTCCTAACCAAAAATCATAAAATCGTTTTGTTTCTTTCCATCATTGCATTAAGCGCGGTGGCGAATAATTTTGCTACAGTTGCCTGGCTTTCCTGGATGGCGGATTTAGTTCCACAAAAGATTCGCGGTCGCTATTTCGGAATCAGAAACACCATCTTGCAAGTTGTCACAATATGCGTCTATTTTGCTGGAGCGAAACTGATTGACCATTACAAAGCTCTCAAACCTGACCAGTTGAGCCAGAAACTATTTGATTTTTCGAGTTTTGGAAATATGTCCGTTCTCGGATTTGGCATAATATTCTCTCTGGCGGTGATAGCAGCGCTTGTTGCAGGAGTTCTGCTTTATCTTCAACCCGAACCATCTTTCCCTCGTTTTTCAAACAAAGCTGGCTTAAAAGATTTATTCTTTCCCTTTAAGGATAAAGATTACCGTAAGTTCATCCGCTTTTTAGTCTGGTGGTCTTTGTGCGTAGGAATTGCCGCTCCCTTCTGGGGAGCGCATATGCTCAGGAATTTACACTTAGATTACTATTTGATTTCCCTTTTCTCTATTGTCGCCGGAACAATCAGTTTGGTTTCCCAGCCATTCTGGGGTAAGATGATTGACCGCTATGGCTCCAAGCCGGTTCTAAGATTCAACCTCATTTTCATACTATTTATTCCTTACTTATGGTTTTTTGTTACTCCGCAGAACTATTTCTTACTATGGGTGGACGCGGTGATGGGCGGGATTTTCTGGGCAGGATTTAATCTGGCTATGTTCACCATAGTTCTCCAGATTTCTCCGCAAGAGGGGAGACCTTTCTTTTTGGCTTCAGCTTATTTCGTAAGTGGGTTATTCACTTTTTTGGCATCACTTATCGGCGGAATTATCGCTAACCAACTCACCACCTTTAAACTCCAGATTTATGGACAGACCCTGGTGAATTTCCATATTCTTTTTCTTTTATCTGCTCTGGGGAGATTATGGGGTCTGTTTGTCTTGGGAAAAGTGGTAGAGCCGGAGAGCAAGCCGGTTGGCCAGATGGTGAGCGAATTGGGTTACTATTTTGGGAATAAATTCCCTGGTGGGGCGAAAGTCTGGGAAAAGATAGAAGAGGGTTTGAGGCTCTTGGGGTATCAGGTGGGAGGGAGAAAGGAAAATTTGAGATAAGATTCAAGCATGATGCATTTGAATCGGGATTCGGCAATATTCTTCGATAACTTCTAAGGTTTAGTGATTGACCCCTTTTTCTTGCTTTCCAAAATAGAAGCGCAACTCTTGCAGAAATTCATGGATTTAAAGTCGATCTCCTCAGCGTAAGTTGATGGATGCATCACACACAGGATGTTGCGGCAGTGAATCAGCCCAAAGGTGTGTCCCAATTCGTGGATTGCCTCCTTTCGCAGACGGTCCTTCAACTTTTCCTGATTTTTAGGCAGTCCATATAACTCGTCCCTGAGTCGGTAGCTGGAGATAACTGCGGCTTCACCCTCCAATTGAGCTTCGCCAAAAACGTAAGTTAAAACAGGGATATGGAGGTCGAGTTCAGTTATCCCTAAAATCTTATGCGGGTCTGTGGGGGCAGATTTTAAGAGCTGAGATAAAATCCAAGTGGAATTGACCTGATTGCGAAGAACGTCTCGGCCTTCGTCCAGTGAAAAAGGGTTTTGTAAAATGATGACCGGAAGTCCGAAAATGTCATTGAGGGCGGAAGATACATCAATCAGGAGATTCTTATCTGAAAAACGTAATGGAAGTATATATAGGTGCACTTTTATCTTCGTAAGCCATACTTTTCTATCTTATTATAGAGGGTAGCCCGGTCGATTCCCAGAACTTCAGCCGCATGAGTTATGTTTCCTCCTATCTGATCCAGGATATTCTGGATATGGGCTTTTTCGACCGCTTCCAGAGTCTGCTTTTGGGGTGTAGCTCCGGTTGCACTTGGAATGGGAAGTTGTTCCGCATGGATGAAAGGCCCTTTGGATACTACTACAGCTCTTTCTATTGCATTTCTTAGTTCCCTCACATTGCCCGGCCAATCATAGTTCTTTAATAGCTCCATAGCCTCAGGAGAAAATCCAGTTACGGGCTTATTCATATTAGTGGTTAATCTCTTAAGAAAGTGATTGGCCATAAGAGGTATATCTGAGCGTCTTTCCCTTAGCGGTGGAATGGAGATGGAGAAAACGTTGAGCCGATAATACAAATCTTCTCTAAATTTCCCATCTTTAACAGCTAACTCCAAGTCGCGATTGGTAGCACATATCAAGCGGAAATCG
>DASWLN010000028.1:0-2655 GCA_036396115.1 Candidatus Zixiibacteriota bacterium | reverse complement strand
TCCTGCGACCATAGACTATATCCTCCAGCTGAGAAAGTTTGGCTTTCGCTCGAAACTTCTGCTCTTCCTTCTGGGCAACATTTTCCAGAAAGCTCTCCACCCTGTTTTTGAGGTCAATTATGATTTTCTTCTTTTCCACTTATTTTAGATTCCTTCGTTCTTGCTATATTCTTCCAAGAGTCTAGAGAATTGTCTCACCAAATCCTCCAGAGCCCCACTATCAGCCTCAACCTTTGGGTTATCCGCTTTCTGCACCAACCCGGACAAGAATAACCCGGCAATCTTGCTTAAAGCCCCTTCTTTCTCCAAGCCGGAGAGGGAGATTATCTCCTCGATGCTACGACGGCCATCCACCAAGGTCAAAACATTCCACTCATCCGCTCTTAAGGACAAATCCTTAGGCCGATTATCCCCAGACGGCGCAAGGGACAAGATCGCATCTAAGGAAGGAATCCTGCGTTTGAGCTTTTCCATTTTCTTTTGCCGTCTGACGCTCTCCAGAATTAAATTCTCAGTGGATATGTTGATGGTTATCTCCTCCTGCGTGGGAAACCTATCTTCAAAGAATTTGAAATGCCCGCTCTCCCAGGACAACAAGCGATAGATTATCTCCTCCACCTGCTTTCTGACGAAACTCTCTAAATCGCTGCGGGTGATAAGCGATTCCAAGACCAGAAGCTCTCCAATTCTTTTCTTGTTCCCCAGCTCCTTTTGGAGATTGAGAATCTCCTGCAGTTGCTCCTGCGTAATTTTTTTGTGCTGAACCAGAAGTTCCCCTAGCCCTATCGGTCTGGTGGGGCTGTGGGCATAGATGACCCCACCTTGCTGAAAATAAACCATGGTGATCTCATCTCCCCGCTGAACACCCAAAGTTCCGCTTTTCTTACCCACACTAAGCAGGTGAACTATCTGATGTAAATCGAACTTCTCTATGCTTCCAGACAGATCCATATCCCCCCACGGGTAAAGATCTTTCTCGATGGAAAAATTAACTTAAATATAGAACCGGTTTCTCAAAAGTCAAGGTGAAGCTTCCCCATGATAAATCACGGGGCCTCCCAAATATAAAAAGCCCTCGGCTTCCCTCGGCTTCGCCGAGAGGCGAGCGCCGAGAGGCGAGCGAGACTTCGCCCGCCTTAAGCGAGGTTCGCCAAAGGCGACCGCAGCCTTCTTTTAAGCCCGCCTTCGTCCCGCTCTACGGGACTTCGGCGAGGCTCTCCTCGCCATTTCTGGCAGAGGCGAGTAAAACTAGGAAGGAGCTACTTATGCTTTCTGTTTGCATTCTTGTGTTTAATCTTCTTGAGCTTTGGTTTTCTGGTTTGAATCGATTTCTTTATTCTATCTATTTCATCCAGAAGCAAGTCTTCTGACCTTCTTCTCGGCTTTTCGTAATCGATGAGAGCTTCCTTCAGCACATCCTCCACCCGTTCAACGAAAATGAATTTCATCTCACTTCTTACGTCTTCGGGAAGATCAGCTAACTTTTTCTCATTCTCCAGGGGAAGTATCACTTTTCTTATACCAATGCGATGAGCGGCTGAAACCTTCTCGCGTAAACCTCCCACCGGAAGAACCTTTCCTCTGAGCGAGACTTCACCGGTCATAGCGATATCGTTTCTTATCGGCTTCTCGCTCATCACCGAAGCTAGAACCAGGCAAATGGTGACTCCGGCTGAAGGCCCATCCTTGGGAATGGCGCCACCAGGGAAATGGATGTGGATGTCATAATTGGCGAAATCATCATAATTCACGCCCAATAGTTCCGCCTTGGAACGGACATAGCTATGTGATGCCTGAATCGATTCTCTCATCACATCACCTAATTGGCCAGTCAGTATTACATTACCGCTACCCCTCATCTTCAGGGCTTCAATCAACATAATATCGCCACCCGCCTCGGTCCAGGATAGACCGATTGCCACTCCAACCTCTGGATTCTTTTGAATCTTCTCAGTGATATACAGTGGTGTACCTAAATACTTCTCCACATTCCCCTCAGTTATCTTCCAGGAAACATCTTCACCCGAGGCTTTACTGCGCGCGCAATAACCGCAAATAGCTTCTATGCCACGTTGTAGGGTTCTTATTCCTGCTTCGACTGTATATTCTCGAATTATTCTTATAATAGCGTGGTCGGTGAATTCTATGTCTCCGGTTTTCAGACCGTGCATCCTTATAATCAGTGGGACGAGGTAACGCTTGGCTATTTCCACTTTCTCCTCTTCTATGAATCCAGTGAATTCAATGACTTCCAGAAGGTCCTGAATCGGCTCCGGTATATTGTCCAAAATATGGGCAGTGGCAATGAACATGATCCCACTCAAGTCATAGGGAATCCCCAGATAATGGTCCACGAAAGAACGATTGAATTGCGGGTCTAACACTTCCAGCAATGCCGCAGTAAGCTCGCCTCTGACCTTTTCCATGTTGAGCTTATCCACTCCTTCGAGCAACAACACCGGGTCACTGCATTTAGCTTGTCTTATTGCTCTTAAGATTTTCCCTGGCAATGCACCAGTGTAAGTCATCCTATGTCCCCTGATCTCAGCCTCGTCTCTGACTCCCTCTACACTTATGCGAACAAAGTTTCTTCCCAAAGCCTTGGCAATGGACTGAGCCAAAGAGGACTTACCAGTACCTGGAGGACCCACGAAA
>DASWLN010000027.1:0-2458 GCA_036396115.1 Candidatus Zixiibacteriota bacterium | reverse complement strand
TCGACGGTGAGCCGCTCAGGACGGTCGAACCGCTCAGCCGAATGTCCTCACCATCCTGAGCAAAGTCGAAGGGAGGGGGATTTTAAGATAGATTGCATATTGCTCTAATATGTAACAACATTTAATGTGTTTGCTATAGTTCCTAAAAACCCAAAGCTTGGTCGATCTGAGGAACAAAATGATTCATGAAATCAGTTGCCACTCCCCAAGCCTCTTGCTCCTTACCCTGTTCAAAGGGAATGGTGATTCTCACAAAAGCTGCATCCGTTGGCTTTCTTTGCAGGGAGTTGAACACCAAATCCATTTTCAGGCCAAATTCGTTGGTGATGATTCCACTGCGCGTGACAAACCAATAAAGCATCAACTGTTGGGAGGTGCCATCTGAAATCACAAATCTGTTCATTGCCAATTTCTTTCCTCGCAGTGTCGTAAAATTGGTTACCATCTTCTCTTTTTTTACAATCTTCCAACCGCTTCCTGGCAGGCAGTGTCTGGGGGAATGAATCTGCGACCCATATTTTTGACTTTGGAAATAGGCAACGAAGAGCCAAAGTTGTCCTTTGGGACTCCCGAAAGATGCGAGGAGACTTTCATCCGCTTTGAGTATCTCGTATGTTGCCTTACCAAAACGCAGCTCCCCCCCCTGCCAATCGTCCAATTGCAAAGGCACAGATGATAGGTGAGGACGGCTCTGTGGTTTGGCTTCGCTGTACCTGAGAAGGTTCACCAAAACACCGGTAAGCACCACCAGTCCCACCACTACCCAGAAGTCAGCTTTTTTCCAGTTCATTTTTATTTCTTAACTCTTCTCTTTAATCCTCTTCAAAGCTTCTATTATCGGAGCAAATAGGTCCATCGGCACTGGAAAGACAATGGTTGAATTCTTCTCCGCTGCCACCTCGGTCAAAGTCTGCAAAAATCTCAGTTGAATGGCGGCTGGTTGTTCGCCGATAATCTTAGCTGCATCGGCCAGTTTTTGCGAGGCCTGGAACTCCCCTTCTGCATGAATAATCTTCGCTCTTCTCTGTCTTTCCGCCTCTGCCTGCGCAGCAATTGCCCTTTGCATCTCCGGGGGCAAATCCACATTCTTAACCTCAACCACAGATACCTTCACTCCCCACGGTTCGGTCTGGTCATCAATGATCTTTTGTAGTTGTTGGTTTATCTTGTCACGGCTGGACAATAGGTCATCTAAATCCACTTGACCAAGAACGCTGCGCAAGGTTGTCTGGGAAATCATGGAAGTGGCATAAAGATAATCCTCCACCTGCACGATGGCTTTGGCAGCATCCATCACCCTGAAATAGACCACGGCATTGACTTTGATGGAAACGTTGTCACGAGTAATAACATCTTGAGAAGGGACATCCATAGTTATGACCCGCAAGCTAACCTTGACCATACGGTCGATAATCGGTATCAAGAGAATTAAGCCCGGACCCTTAGCGCCAATTAGCCTTCCCAGACGAAAGATAATCCCCCTTTCGTATTCTCTTAAGATCCTTACGGCATTAGCCAAGATGAATATGGCAATGACGATGACGGTCAACAGACCAGCACTCAACATAAAACCTCCCTATTGTTTATTGTTTTTTGGTTACTTTCAAAGTCAAATTCTCCACTTCTTTAACTACTGTTTTCTCACCGGTTTTGACTGGGGTATCGCTTTCTGCCCTCCAAAGTTCGCCGTGAATGAAAACCGTTCCCTCGGGATTTAAGTCGGTGCGCGCAACTGCAACTTGGCCGACAAGTCCCTTCGCTCCAGTGGTAGCTTTTCTCATCTGTGCTTTCAGACCTGAACCAACTGCGAAGATGAAAAACAAGGCAGTCGCCCCCACCACACACAGGATTATCACCAAGGATACCCGCATATAGGGTATGGGTGACTGAAAAAGCAATAACGAACCCAACAGCATAGATATTATCCCTCCTATGGTCAAAGCTCCGTGACTTACTATTTTTATCTCCAAAAGAAAAAGTATTACTCCAAGTATCATCAAAAGAATTCCGGCATAATTTATGGGCAAACTCTGGAAAGCGAAAAAAGCCAAGATCAAACATATTCCTCCCATAATTCCGGGCAAAAACGCTCCGGGATTTGAAAACTCAAAGAAAAGCCCTAACATTCCGAGCGAAAAAAGTATGTAAGCGATGTTCGGGTCGGTAATAACCTGCAGAATTTTATCTCTCCAGTTTATGTTTATATTTCTTTTGGCAATATCTTTGGTGTGAAGTATTCTTTCGCCCGAAGGAAGAATAACTGCCCTGCCATCGCATTGAGTCAATAATTCGTCAACATTTTCAGCTATCAGGTCTATTACTTTCAATTCCAGCGCTTCTTTTTCGGTAATGGAAACGCTTTTTCTGACTGCATCCACTGCCCATTCGGCATTTTTCTTTCTTCTCTCGGCAATGCTTTTGATATACGCAGCCGCATCGTTCTCCACTTTTCCCAGCA
>DASWLN010000026.1:0-12246 GCA_036396115.1 Candidatus Zixiibacteriota bacterium | reverse complement strand
AGCCCTTAATGTTTTCCCCGCTTTTTAGGTCAAACAGATGACAACGATTGAGATTGAATAAGAAATAGATGTTCTGGTCTATATTTGCCTTGAAGTCAGGCGAAACCTCTGCCTTGAGACGGTTTCCATTCCACAGAATATCCAGGTAGGTGCTACTTCCTGTTGGCTCTATGGCGAAAAGCTCACCTTTGAAATACCCTTCTTTGAAATTTAAACTTACCTCCACATCCTCCGGTCTGATTCCAAATAGAACAGAATCATCTTTTGGTTTAAACTTCAATTCCTCCGGAAGAAATAATTTTTCACCTGAATCGAATATGGTTTCCATCTGCCCTTTTTTCTCTGATATTTTTGCCTGAATTAAATTCATAGCCGGGCTTCCGATAAATTCAGCTACGATGCGGTTAGCCGGATTATTATACAAAACCTCTGGCTTGTCACACTGTTGAATTCTGCCCTCAAAAAACAAAGCCACCCTGTCCGAGAGGGTCATAGCTTCAGCTTGGTCATGGGTGACATAGATAGTTGTTATTTTTAACTGACGATGTAGTCTTTTGAGCTCAGCCCGCATATAGACACGCAGTTTGGCATCCAGATTGGAAAGGGGCTCATCTAACAGGAAGATACTTGGTTTTCTGACTATGGCACGTCCCAAAGCCACTCTCTGCCTTTGTCCTCCGCTCAACTCTTTGGGTTTTTTATGCAGTAAGTTCTCCAATCCCAAAATCCCAGCTACCTCTTTAACTCTATTTTCTACATCCCGACGATTTACCTTTCTTGTCCTCAAGGGGAAAGCTATATTCTCAAACACATTCTTGTGCGGATAAAGAGCGTAACTCTGGAAAACCATAGCCACATTTCTTTTCGCAGGGGGAATATTATTTACTATCTGGTCATCAAACAGTATTTCACCATGCGTAACCTCTTCCAATCCAGCGATCATATTCAAGATAGTTGACTTTCCACAACCAGAAGGTCCAACGATGGTAAAGAATTCGCCATCTCGTATGTCCAAATTAATATCCTTAACTACTAAATTGTCTTTGTTGAAAAATTTACTTACATTCTTTAGTTCCACTTTCGCCATAATTAATTAAGTTTAGAAATTTTGTAGGGGCTCGATTTATCGAGCGAATTCAAACCTCGCCCAATGAATCGGGCAACTACGATAAAAACAAAATCGTTCGACGAATCAAACTGCTACAGCTTGTCTGTTATTTTTAGAAAGTGATTTTGCTTGTCATTCCGCACTTGATGCGGAATCAAGTTTTGATTGAAAACCCGATGGATTCCTGCATTCGCGGGAATGACAAATATAATACTACTTTCAATCTAAAGGATATGCTTAAGTTGTCAAGCTCTTAAAAAGAGGTCTTTTGAAAAAGTCGAATTGGAAAAGGTTTCTATGGAGTGTCAAGCTTTAGCTTGACCCGAAACCTGTTGAAAAACAAAAAGCTTTAACTTGGTTCACCTAACGGTTCGACTTTGCTCACCGTCCTGAGCTTGCCGAAGGAAGGTGACCACTCCAAAGTACCCTTTTAAAATAGTTTTTCAGAAACCAATAAAAATCTCAATATAGGATAAATCCAATAGAGTATAACAGAACAACAATAGATAAATTCAGTTTATCGTCAGTCTGTCTCATCCATTTTTCGATACGATACAACTTGTGAATTGACAAGCGCTTACTTCCGCCAATTTGAGGGGTGTTTTTGGTCCGGTAGGCATCGTTTTTACTAGAATGACTTGATGTAAAGCTCGCAAAGGGGGAAAGGTGTTAAGGATAAATTCCTTTCAAAATGAAGAGAGGGTTTTGTCGGAACTTTTTCGGATAACCAGGAACTTAAGCAAGAATGTTCAACAACTCTCTAGTGGTTGAAGAATAAATCAGGCTTCGGATGACCCGGCTGGACTTGTCATTTCCGCAAAGATACGTTCCCAGATAGGTGGCTTGGAAAAAGAGATTGAAGGGAGGAGTACTCTATGCTGAAACTTCAGACCGCAGATGGATATTTAAGTGAGGTCAATAATCAGCTTATAGAGATGAAAAGGATTATTATCCAGGCGGCAAATACTGGCTTAAATGACCCTGCTCAGATTTCAGCGCTACAAAAAGGCATGAAAGAAATAGCGGAGAGCACCAATCAGATGATTCCAAATGCTCAGTTCGTTAGTAATAATCTTTTCGATGGTTTAAGCGGAAGTGTAGCAAATATTGGTTCCATGGCAAATTTCGACATTACGACTCAGGCAGGAGCAGAAAAGACTCTATCCCAGATAGAAGAAAGGATCAACCAGATTTCGGAGATTCGGGGGAAGTTGGGTGGGGAGTATAAATATACACTGGAAACAAATCGCAATAACTTGATGGTTAGTTTACAAAATTTGATGAGTGCGGAATCATCCATCCGAGATGTGGATATGGCAAAGGAATATGTTGATTTCGTAAAGAACAAGCTGAACTTAGAAGCCGGGATGGCGATGCTGGCTCACGGGAGTTTGAGCTCGAAGAATATTATTTCGCTTTTGAAATGAGATATGTTTTCCAGCACCGGCCACTCACCCGCTTTCGATAGCGGAACGCCCAAATTCTATTTCCTTTGGGATCATCCAGAACCCATTTGCACAAGCTCACATGTGACAGGCTATGTTACCGATAGATAGGAAGCAACAAGCTTTGACTTAGCTTAATATTTTTGTTTTATGCCTTCTTCAAATCAAAACTGAACTTGCTTCCCTTTCCCGATTTGCTTTCCACATGGATTTTGCCATTATGGGCTTCAATTATGTGCTTGACTATGGAAAGCCCTAATCCCGTGCCTCCGGATTCTCTGGAGCGACCTTTGTCCACAGTATAAAATCTTTCGAAAATGCGAGGCAGGTCTTTCGAGGGAATACCAATCCCATTATCCATTACTGCTATTTCGATTAAATCCCCTTTATCTTCAGTCTGGATTTTTATTGTGCCTTTCTCCGGAGTATATCTAATAGCATTTTCCACAAGGTTAGTTAAGGCCTGATTTATTCTATATTTATCCGCCAACACTCTTTGCTCTTCAGAATAAAGCTTCATCTCTATGTTTTGCGATTTCTTCTCCGCCGAGTTTTTAAGCATAGATGCAACACCTTCGATAACTTCCTTAATCGCAAATGGCTCTATTTTCAACTGGAATTCTTCGGCTTCAATCAGAGAAAGTTGCAGCAGGTCGGAGATGATTTTATTCATCCGCTCGGTATGCTGGGAAATTATGGAAAGGAAATAATTTGCCTGTTGTGTGTTATTTATTGCTCCATCCTGAAGCGCTTCAACAAAACCCTTGATTGAGGTCAAAGGGGTTTTTAGCTCGTGTGAAACATTAGCCACAAAATCCTTTCTTATTTTTTCAGTTTTTTTAAGCTCTGTGATATCATAGAAAACGAATATTGCAAAAACCGTATCCTCCTTTTGCGAACCGACTAAAGTCGATTGCACCATAAAAACTTTCTCCTGTGGGTGAAAAAAGGAGATTTCTTTGTTTTTCGCCTGTTTACTTGAAAGAACCTCTTGGATGAATTGATTCAAGGCATAATCTCGGATAGCTTCATAATAGAGTCTCCCATAAACGGCATCCAGTTCGAACATACGACTAAGGGCATCGTTCGCCAAGACAACTTTTCCTCGATGATCAAGTGCCAATACGCCTTCTGTCATATTAGATAAGATGGAATCCAATCTTGACTTATCCTCATTTATCTGGTCGATTTTACCTGAAAGCTCTAAAGACATTTGGTCTAAGATCTGACTCAATTCACCTATTTCATCTTTGGTTTTTACTTTTACTTTTTGGGTAAAGTCCCCTTGGGATATTTTTTTGCTTACCCGCATCATTTGCCTTAAGGGTTTTGTTATCTTAGAGGAAAATACGAAACTCAAAAGCAGAGAAAAAGCCAAAGCTATCAAAAGCCCAATTAGGACAATATCCATAATCCTGTTCTGATATTGCCTAAGCTGAATGATAGGAAACGCAAGGCGCACTACTCCGATTATTCCGGTGTCGTCTTTTATGGGACAGGCAACGTAGAGCATATCTGTTTTAATTGTATAGCTAAAGCGCACAATTTTCCCTACGTCACCCCGCAAAGCCCTTGCCACTTCCGGTCGGTTAATGTGGTTTTCCATATTCGGGACGTCTTTTTCGCTTTCATAGGAATCACCCAGAACCTTGCCGGTCTTGTTTATGACAGTGATTCGTCCCTCAATTTTGCTGCCAAGCTCTTTGGTCAAGCTATCTATTTTGGTCTGACTCATGTTATTAGTTAAGACAGGAACGAAAAGTTTGGAAAGCAGTTCGGTCTCAAAAAGCATATTCCTTTCGAGCTCAGCCCGTGAATATCTCTGTTCGGATAATACAATCAGAATTCCGGCAATAAATAGGCACAAAAGGCTAAGCAGAAGGTAAGTGAGAAATAGTTTTAGACGCAGTTTCATATTATCAGAATCTCGCGAATAGAAACATTAGACTGAATATTTATCCTCAAGGATTCTCTTTAAGTTTGTAGCCCATATTTTTTATGGTCTGAATGCTCTTGGATAAGAAAGGTATTTTCTCTCTTAATCTTCTGATATGGACATCCACGGTGCGCATTCCTCCGTAATAATCATAGCCCCAGACCTCGTCCATCAAATAGTCTCTGCTTAATACTCTTCCTTTGTTTTGCAAAAGAGATTCGAGCAAGTCAAATTCTTTTGAAGTTAATTCAATCGGACGACTGTCAAAAACAACTTCATGTTTTGAGATATCTAAGACGAGCTTTCCGTAGGAATAAGCTTTTTCTTTCTCCGATTTTCTTCCAACTCGTCGAAATATGGCTTTTATTCTGGCGATAAGTTCTTTTGGGCTGAAGGGCTTGGTTACATAGTCATCCGCGCCCAATTCCAAACCAACTATTTTATCTGTCTCCTCTGTCTTAGCGGTCAGCATTATTATAGGGATTGAAGCAGTTTTTGGGTCACTTCTCAATTCCTTGCAGACTTCAAGCCCATCCATTTCCGGAAGCATTATGTCCAGAATTATTAAGTCAAATTTATTCGACTTCGTTTTTTCCAAACCCGAAAAACCATCAGCCGCTTCTTTTACAACAAAACCTTCTTTTTCCAAATAATGTTTGAGCAACTGAACAATATCTTTATCGTCCTCAATCACTAAGATTTGTTTACTCATAATTATTTCAAAACATTCTATGACTTATTGTGATCTCTTTCTTCTTCTTCGATATGATGCCTGATATCCTTGCCCTGCACTAAGTAGATAACATCTTCAGCTATATTGGTAGCGTGATCACCTATTCTTTCTAAGTGCCTGGAGACCAAAATCAGCTCCAAAGCCCGCGGGATTGTGGATTGGTCGCTGAGCATAAAAGTTAAAAGCTCTCGGAAGATCTGGTCTTTCAATCCGTCGATTTGGTCATCCCGCTCCAAAACAGAACGAGCTAAACCCGCATCCTTCTTTATAAAGGCATCCAGACTATCTTTAACCATCTTCTGAGCCATATCTGCCATTCGGGGTATATCGATTAAAGGTTTAAGTTGAGGTTGCTTCAGCAGAACCGCAGCCCGCTCGGTGATGTTTATTGCCAAATCGCCAATCCTCTCCAAGTTGCTGTTGATTTTCATAGCTGAAGTGATAAATCTCAAATCCGTTGCCATTGGCTGTTTCAATGCTAAAAGCTTCAAGCAAAGGTCGTCGATCTCTATTTCCAAATGATTGACCTTATTCTCCTCCTCTTTCACCTGCTTGAAATAGGACTGCTCCCTTTCCACGAGAGATTTCACCGCCTTATGAATCATCGATTCGGCTAAACTGGCCATAAGAAGAAGCTTTTCTTTAAGCAGGTTTAAATCTTTATCTAAATGCCTGGAGATTGTCATATTTTTTCCTTTTTAGGTTCTTATCCAAAACGACCGGTTACATAATCCTCGGTCTTCTTGTTGGACGGGTTGGTAAATATTTTGGAAGTATCGTCAAATTCTATCAGTTCTCCCAGAAAGAAAAATCCGGTGTAATCGGAAATTCGGGCGGCCTGCTGCATATTATGGGTTACAATTACAATAGTATAGTTTTTCTTCAAGTCAAGGATTAATTCCTCGATTTTGGCAGTCGAGATTGGGTCCAAAGCGGATGCCGGCTCATCCATAAGCAAAACCTCCGGTTCTACGGCTAATGCTCGGGCAATGCATACTCTTTGCTGTTGCCCGCCGGAGAGCTTCATTGCGGATTCATCCAGCTTATCTTTCACCTCATCCCACAAAGCAGCATCCCTCAAGGTTTTCTCCACAGTTTCTTCCAGATGGGATTTATTAGTAATGCCCTGAATTCTTAAGCCATAAGCTACATTTTCGAAAATGGATTTGGGGAAAGGATTGGATTTTTGAAAAACCATTCCAACTTTTCTTCTTAATTCAGCCAGGCCAATATCCTTTGAATATATATCCATTCCATCAAAGTAAACCTTGCCTGAAACTTTAACTCCTGGAATCAAATCGTTCATCCGGTTAAGACACCTTAAAAAGGTTGACTTACCGCAGCCGGAAGGGCCAATGAAGGCGGTTACCTGATTGGCTTTTATGTTGACGGAGACATCTTTTAGGGCATGATTTCTGCCATAGTAGAAATTCAGCCCTTCAACCAAAATCTTGGAAGAGAACTCTTCTAGTCTGTTTTGTGAGATTTCAGTAATTCGATTGTCCATTTTTGCTTTTTCATCCATCTTCTTGAGGCTATTTAAAAGCTTTTCTTCATCTGTCTTCTGATTTTAGACCTTATAAATATAGCAACAAAGTTCAAAAGCAAAGTCAAAATTAAGAGTGTCAGGACTGTTCCGTAAAGTATGGGCTTAGTGGTTTCCACATCCGGAGACTGAGTTGCCATAACATAGATATGATAACCCAATTCCATAAATTGGTCGGTCGGCTTATGCGGAAGATAGGGCAGAAAATAAGCTGCACCGGTGAACATTATAGGAGCAACTTCTCCTGCGCCACGACTAATGGAAAGTATAGCCCCGGTTAAAATTCCGGGAGTAGCTTGAGGAAGCACTACCCGACGAATAGTCTGCCATTTGGTTGCGCCCAAAGCTAAAGACGCCTCTCTGGTCTCTTTGGGAATTGCCCTTAAGGCTTCTTCTGACGCCACTATAACTACCGGAAGGTTCAAAAGAGCCAAAGTCAAAGCCGCCCACATAAGGCAGGGTTGCCCCCAGATTACTTCCAGACCGAAAAATTTATCTATTCCTGCTCCGACGAATTGAATGAAAAAACCCAAGCCGAACAGTCCAAACACAATCGAGGGTACGCCAGCCAAATTATTCACGGCAAAACGGATAATTTTGGTTAAGAGAAAATCGGGCTTGGAGTATTCGTGTAGATAAATTGCGGTCATCACTCCCACCGGAAGAACTGCGATGATCATCAGGACAACTAAAGCCACGGTTCCGAAAATAGCCGGGAAAATGCCACCTGCGGTCATTCCTTCCCGTGGAGCTTTAGTGATAAACTCCCAGCTTATGGTCTTATGTCCATATATTATGATGTTTCCGATGATTATAATCAGAATGGTAAATATAATTAAGGTGGCAAGGAGGGTTAAGCCGGTGAAAAAGGAACTGATTATGTTAGTTTTGATTTTGCTGTTCATCTAAATTTTCCCAGCTAATTTTCTTTGCAATCTGGTAACGGTCAGGTGAGCCAGCGAATTTATAAACAAAGTGAAAATAAAAAGGGAAGCGCCGATAAAAAACAGGACATTGTAGTGCGCGCTTCCATGGACAACTTCTCCTAATTCCGCAGCAATAGTAGCCGACATTGTACGAACAGAATCAAAGATATTTCCAGACAAAATCGAGGCATTGCCCGAAGCCATCAAAACAATCATTGTCTCTCCCACAGCCCGACCCAATCCCAAAATTACCCCAGCCAAAACACCAGGCATAGCCACAGATAGAGATACTCGGAAAGCCGTCTGCCAGCGATTTGCTCCCAAAGCTAAAGAAGCTTCCTTTATGCTTCTGGGAACAGCATTTAGAGAGTCTTCAGCTATGGAATAAACTACTGGAATAATGGCAAAGCTTAACGCCACACCGGCATTTAAGGCATTCAAGCGCATGGTGGAATGAAATATGCCGTGAAAAAATGAAGCCATCACCATCAAAGCAAAAAAACCCAAAACCACTGACGGGATTCCTGCCAAAAGTTCGACTACCGGCTTGATATATTCCTTAGCCCTAAGCGGAGCAAATTCTGAAGTGTAAATGGCTGCCGCCACAGAAATGGGAACAGAGAAAAAAAGAGCGACCACCACTACCTTTAAGGTACCCACGATTATAGGAATCAAGCCGTATCTTGGATTATCCGAGATTGGCTGCCAGATAGTAGTGGAAAAGAAAAGTCTTAAACTTGCCTCTTTTGTGACTTCGGGATTGGTAAAGATGGGCAGGGCTTCACGGAAAACAAATAAAAAGATAAGAATCACGCCCAAGATGGCAAAGAAAGAGGAAATAAAGATGGCTTTCTCGATAAGAAATTCTGAAAGGCGAAACCTCTTTTTAAAACCAAGAGGTTTCGCCTGAAGATTTTTCTCAAGTGTCCCTAGTCTTTTCATAAATTAGAAATCGGGTTGTAGGGGCGACCCATCGGGTCGCCCCTACATAAAATCTACTTCACTGGAAAGTATCCAACTTTGGTCACAATCTCCTGCCCCTGTGGCGACAGGACAAAATCCACGAATTTCTTGATTTCTCCTGTGGGTTTATTCCTTAAATACCAGTACAGATATCGAGAGATGGGGTATTTGCCGTTCTTGATATTCTCCAAAGTCGGTTCATAACCCGGGGTTGTTGCGTCCTTTTTGACTTTAGAGTATTTGACTGCCTTGGCGTAGGCAGCCCCACCATAGCCGATTCCAAATTTGTCTTTAGACACAGCATTAACAATAGCTCCAGTTCCCGGAAGGGTCTGGGTCTGCGCCGCAAAATCTAAACCCTGCAAGACGTTGTCTTTAAAATAGCTATAAGTACCGGAGCTATTTTCTCTGCCATAAAGCACTATCTTGGTATCCTCCCCACCCAGGTCCTTCCAGTTGGTTGTCTTGCCGGTATAGATGTCTCTAAGTTGGTCCAAAGTAAGCTCGGATATTTTGTTCTCTGCATTAAGATAAATCGATAGCCCATCTCTTGCCACCGGAATTTCAACCCCGATGGTATTGAACCGTTCTTTTAATTTATCGATTTCCGAGCTTTTCATCGACCGGGAAGCTTCACAGATGTCAGTTGAACCATTAATCAATGCGGCGATTCCTACACCTGAACCTCCACCGGTAACTTGGATAGTCACCCCAGGATTCTGGTTCATATAAATCTCCGCCCATCTCTGCCCCAGAATAAGCATAGTATCGGAACCTTTAACAGTTATAGCTTTTCCGGCATAAGCCGCAAAATATGCAGCCAGAAAAAGCGAGATTCCCATAATTGCCAAACCCAATTTCTTAAGAAACGATCTCTTCATTTTAACCTCCTTTAATTAGTTAAATATTTAGTAGGTGAACTGAAATTGCAAGGTAAATCTGTTATCTTTTACATCACCAGAATACTTAGAGAAAATCGAATTGTCCTTAAGCTTATGAGGTATATCATAAGCAGCTGTGATTCTAACATAGGAATCCCAGAAGTAATGCATTGCCAAAGATAATGTTCCAGTAGCGTCGTTTTTTACGTTAGTATCCGTATTGGGGTTCCAGTAATCATACCTTGTCGCAGCACCAAACTTATTGGTGATGCTCTGGGATAACCACAAATACCAACCTTTTTCATTTGCAACCTTCTTCGCACTGCTGTTATAGTCCTTGGCTTGATAGTATTCAGCCCGTATCCCAGTGCCGCCAATCGGCAAGAAGTCAAGATAAAGTTGAGCATCAGCTCCGTATCTTATCTTATCATCTTCCCTTGCCAGGACAGCAGCTTTGGGAGCAGTGGTCTTGATTTCACCCGGATCCACTACTGCATCCCCATCTGCATCATACCAGGTGGTTGTTCCGGCAACAGCTGCACTTCCAGAGGTGTGGTTTTTACCCCAATAGCCGGAAACTCCGAAGTCCAGCATTCCCAGTTTTGTTTTAGCTCGGGCAATAACATCCTTCGGCTTAGTGGGGTCAGCCCAGGCGAAAGTGCTATTTTCTATTCCATAACCCTGAAAAATGCCTAAATTCAGTTGTAGATATTTGGGAAGAGCTAGAGTTAAATTGGCTCCCCGGTCTCTTTCTCCCTTGAAAAGATTATTCTCCGCTAAACTTCTTTCCGGAAAATCTCTTTTGGAAGAAGAGTATTCAATTTCATATCCAAAGGGCCAGTTAAATTGCCCGAAGGTCAAAGTGAAGTTACTTTGTTGCACAGCTTTGTACAATTCAATATAGGCCTCTTTTAAAGAAACCGTGTTCTTGGAAGCATCGAAGTAGATAACGTACTTGCTTGAAGTTCCGGGCTGAACCGTGAGCTTTATTCTTCCACGACGAATATAGAAGTTATTGGCATTCAAGTTGGCGCCATATTTGGAGCTGTCATTGTACTCATATCTGGCTTGGATGTAGCCGGTTACTTTTATGTATTTCAGAATTCCTACATCGCTATTCAAAGTTGATATATTTTCAGAAATTCCATCCAGACGGTCTTTTAGTTCTTGCATTGCTGCCTCGGTACTGTCTTCTTGGGTTTGAGCCCAAGATGTGCTCACACCCAAGATAACCAGTAATATCAAAATCAAAAATATTCTTGCTTTCATTTCCTCATTCCTTTGTTTGAAGGTTTTTGGTTGTTTTTTATTGTTCGCTCAAGTTTTCATTTCACCTCCTTTACTACTTTATTGTATAGACGTCTACCAATGTTTCATCCGTGTTAAGTAAGTATTAATTACAAGTTAAATTTATGCCCTGTTTTCATTCCTTACATCTTAAGCTCCGATAAACTGTTTGGGTAAAGCATTCCAGTTGGAAAGCTTTTGAGCGACCTTCTCTTTACTTGCGCATGCTTCCGAACCAATAAAAAACGGACAGAGGTAGTGTTCCGTACTTTGACAGAAATCTTTGAGCTCGAGAATACTGGGCACCATTCCATCGAATATCTCTGAGTCACACATCTTTATTTTGCCCTGGATTAGCTTGGGGCATTCCATTTTCTTTCACCTCCTTTGCTCGTAACTCATTTTCGCCAAATATCTTCTCTATTAAGTAAAAGAGCCATAAATTTGCCGGGACTGGTGGTTTGCTTTTCATTTTTCCTGAAAACAGGTGAGTCAAAAAAGCAATAGTGGCAAGTGCCATGCTCATTAGAATGAACGTCTTCATATTTTTTAAACTCCCATGCGAACTGTTTTCTTATTCGAGAAGCCTTTTCAAACTCACTTAAAGTAAACGATTGTTTGATTACGATGAGATTAACCGCAGGTTAAATCGAGGTTAAGATTATGGCCCATTTCCATGATCTCTATTTCTCCTCTAAAACAAACAAGTCACTATTTCTTTGGTATTAACTCAGTATTAACTGGTGGTTAAATAATATCAGAGACTAGATTATGAAAAGGACTTTGTGGGTGATGGAAAAACTGGACTTGATGAAGAATCGAATGGCGCAATTTCTATAACTGAAAGGAAAAGGTATGTGCATAGAGGAAAGAAATCTACGTTCCCGCCCTAATTTGAACGTGGCCGATGAATTCGGTAGGTATAAGAGAAGGGGAAAGGTTCCTACAATACCCTTTTTAATGAAAAAATATCTAACGGATAAGAAGTTTTCCCTCCAGTTAGATATTCCGCCAACCCCTTTGCCAAGCCAAAGGCAAAACCCATTCCATGCCCGGTGAATCCAACTGCACTGATGACAAAAGGGGCTTGGGGAAGCGCTCCCACTAAGGGCAGTCCATCCTTGGAAAACCCCATTACTCCAGCCCAGCGGTGAGTTATCTTTATCTTATTCAATTGAGGGAAATGCTCAATTAGAAATTTATATAAACCCTCTTGTATTTCTGAAGTCGTCTCATCACTGAAGCCGATTTCAGTATCAGAATAAAGTTGTCTGAATCCGCCCAGAAGTATAGTTCCATCCAAAAGCTGTCTGAAATATTCGTATCCCCAGTCCGCATAGACAATCTTCTGGTCGAAGAGTTTTTCTTTGACCGGCTCAGTTGCCAGAATCTGCCCGCGAGTTGGTATAACCAAGTCTTTA
>DASWLN010000025.1:0-3844 GCA_036396115.1 Candidatus Zixiibacteriota bacterium | reverse complement strand
TACCTATCTAATTGATACGTCGAGACCTCATCTGTCACCTGAGAGGCTGAGGTCTATCAAAATATTATACGATATAGCCATAGGCTTAGCACACGGCCAGGAGTATTACCTTCCGAAGTATGAGTTCAACCGCGTCCGTTGCGATTTTCTTGAGATAGAGGCAGCGGGACCGCCGAGGAATCATGGGGATGTCGAGACTTTAGTGTCCACCTTAGACAGTCTGCATAAGCTAGGGCCAAGGTTTCCGTGGGCACGACGCTTCTTACAGAAAGAAGTCTGCCAATACCTCTGTCAATATCAGAACGACCCACTGGTGCGTCAACTTTTGAACCATGAACACTTCGACCGCTACTGGGTCACCTTGAGGACTGCTTTTAGGAAAAAATTACACAGGGTGTAGACAAAGTCTGCCTGCGATTGCATTACTTCTGTGTTCTAAGAATACCAGCACTTAAGTTAAGCGCTGGAGCTTCTAAAAAAGAATCAGCAATGAGAAAATATCTTAAAAAAACAGAAAAGCTGGGAGCCAGCTGGGCAAAACTGATTCACCCTAAGAACGTGGTGATCGCAGAATGGGTCCGGATCAAGTGTCAATATGGGTGCGGACGTTATGGGACCTGTCTGACCTGCCCGCCCTTTTCTCCTACGCCTGAGTATACCCGAAAGATGCTTGAATACTATTCCAAAGCTTTGATCATGATCTATGATATTTATCCGCAACCTAAAGAAACCGAAAGAAGACAGCGTAGGAAAATGAGAAAAGATATAGCTTCTTTGGAAAGGGAGGCTTTCCTGGACGGATATTATAAAGCTTTCGGCATGGCTTCGGGTCCGTGCAATTTCTGTAAAGCTTGCGACATTACCCAGCCTTGTAAATTTGAGGATTTAGCTCGTCCCTCCATGGAAGCATGCGGAATAGATGTCTATGCCACCTTAGCCCATGTGGGCTACAAATTGGAAGTGGTTACATCCTACGATCAAATCTGGCACTATTCCGGTTTGATTCTTATAGATTAGCTCTGTGGGTTAAGCCTGTTTCACAAGTTTAGTTATGATGTCGAACACCCTTTGGTTCAGCTTTGCTCACCACCTCTTGCCCCTTTAACTCAAAAAGTTCGGCAACAGCCCCAATATTTACATTACCTCCGCAGTCCACCGACCGCCGTCCGCCGCAAAAGATGGGGTTCTTTCGCATTTAATGTGGGAATTTCCTTGGATTCAATAACCCACAGTGTTGATGAATCTTCAACCTGAAATACTCGACGTCCTTGTAACCATAAGCCATCCGTTTAAGCCTTTTGATTTTGTTGTTAAATCCTTCTGAGATAGCCGAACTGATCTTCTTTTTAAACCGGTTGACGACATATTGAATCTTAGGGCTAAAGCTTTGGGCTAAAATCTTAAAAACCTCCCCGCCTCTGGCGGGGAAAGAGCTTCGTTAATCCAATCCTGGAGATATGCTTTTACTGCTTCTATATCACGGTAAGAATAAATCCGTAAAAAGCTTTCCTTTAACCCCGCCTTTGGCGGGGGTAAATAGGCTGGTTGATCTCACAAAGCCTTAGTAGATAGCTTGCTTGTTTTTCCGTAAGCTTATTTTTGTTCTTGAACAAGATAAATCGCTGCCGACAGTTGGTCAGTTCAATTCGCTCATTATTTTTATCCGATCCGGCTTTACGTAGCTCTTCTTTCCTGACCATATCCATCCCGCCAAAGGCGGGATTGAGCTTTTGCATGAGATGAAATTTATCGTGCACTATCACCGCATTTACCGCATAGCGGTTGGTAGCATCCCGCCGTTGGCGGGATGCTTGGCTCCATCTAATGCCACCGACTCTATCCTCCGGCAACTCTCTTCTCCGATACCGGCATAATACCTGTCCGGTCATGCCATAGGCAGATCCGCCTCTGGCGGACACTTCAGCCTTTCTGCCTTTATCGTTCCAAATTACCAACCGTTCATCTACATTTATAACGTTGGTTAAATAGCGATGGTACTTACGGTAACTGACTTCATCTAAGCTGATATTTATGGCTGCCGGAGGGGGCATCAATTTCTCCCGGGCTTTTTCTTCTAACGTCTCTTTATCTATGCGATACACCACTTCGTCATCTAACCCCCAAAACCAGCCCGCTTCCTGATTGGTGGTTATGGCAGTTAATCGGTTTACCTTCTCCGCAAAGCGTTTAGTTACTCGTCCCCATTTCTTTACCCACGGCACTTCTTCAATGTGTATCCGCTTATCTTTAGGACACCCATATCCTCTTTTAACTACATGCAGATACACTCGCTTCTCGAATAGTGCCAAATCCTCTACCACTGATTCTTCTATCCCGTGATATCCGGCCTCGTGAACTTCTCCACATCCGGAGCAAACAAATGCCTTCCGCTGGTAAGGCTCTAACCAGACGTGAATCTCTTTATCATCATCTCCTATAATCCTTGTTATTTTATATTGTGGAATACTCAGCCATTTTCTTATACTATATGCCGGCATCGATTACCTCCTGATTTAGTTGGTCTTCTCCACCCAACTAGATCAGGTTTCTCTTTGGTAGTCGATGCTTTTTTATTTCTCCCTCTATATCAATAACTTATGAAAAATTCTCCACATTATTTAAGAATGACCCAAAAAATGGTCTACTTTATCCCTGACCCTCTCCGTAAGCCAAAGAGGAGCTTTCTTACCCTTGCTCTTATGGATTACTCCTCCTGCCCCTTCCTTCTCAACTCGCGCCTTAATCCGATATACCTGACGCTCGCTTAACCCTAAAATCCCTGCAGCCTCTTTAACCTTAAGATACCCTCCTTCTACCTCTGATATCACTTTATATCTCTCCGCCTCTTGCATAGTCAGGTTTAACACCCTCATCATCCGTAGGGATGATTATAACCTGACATTCTCTATTTGCAAACTACTGACATTATTATATTGCGAAGACAGGAAAACGTGGGGTGCGATCTATGTGGCAAGTAAGGGGTTGTTAGGGAAAATGTTTTAATTCCCAACAGGTTAAACTGTCAACGGATTCATCCTGATCCCGCCTTTGGCGGGAGAACGGATGAAACGGATTAAACAGATGAGTTTATCCGTTACATCTGCTTAATCCGTTGACCAATGTTCGGAATTTCTTTTAAAAAATCTTCTCTTCTTTTCTTCTCTCAGAGACAGCCTTCTTTACATATTCTATGGCTTCGGTAGTGGTGGCACCCGGGGTAAAAAGATTTCCCACCCCTATCTTCTCCAATTTCTCAATGTCTTCTTTGGGGATAATTCCCCCCCCAAAAAGAAGGATATGATCTGCCCCCTTTTCTCTTAAAAGTTCAAGCACTCTGGGAAAGAGGGTCATGTGGGCACCGGAAAGAATGCTCATCCCGATAGCATCCACATCCTCTTGAATGGCGGCTTCTACAATCATCTCTGCGGTCTGCCTTAGACCCGTATAGATCACCTCGAATCCGGCATCCCGAAAGGCGGCGGCGATCACCTTAATCCCCCGGTCATGCCCATCCAAACCGGGTTTGGCTAAAAGAATTCTGATTTTTCGTTCCATAATTCACCTTTCTTCTATCAACCTCCACTCTCTTTCACAATCTTCAGCAATAGAAAACCATGCATTGTGTCCAAACCACTTGCCATTCTGGGCTGATTTATGAAAACCAAAATATATCTCGATTGAGGAAAATAATATGCCTTTGATATAGTGTATCCAATATATACTCCTTCTGGGTAATAATAGGCGAGTTTGATATCTATTCCCTCAACAGAGGGGATATTGATACCCTTGATGCCATATATCATATTCCATGACCTTTCACGACCTGCATTAAATTCTTCTTGAA
>DASWLN010000024.1:0-8331 GCA_036396115.1 Candidatus Zixiibacteriota bacterium | reverse complement strand
CAAGATAGATTTCTTATCCAAAAGACCATACAATCCTGCTCCCTCGTGGTCTGGATAGGTTGGCTCTGTGCATCCTATGCAAGGCCCGCCACTACGGCAGCACCAATTCACTCCGTTGTTCCATCCCCTTATGGAGACATCACAGTGTGATATCGGTCCTTTACAGCCTAATTCGAAAAGGCAACCCTCATCGCTATAGTCCTGGGCAAACTTCCCTTCCTCAAAGTAGGCTCTCCTCTCACAGTTCTCGTGAATGAACCCTCCATAAAAAATCACAGGCCGAAGCTGGTCATCCAGCTCTGGCAGCCCGTACAATAAAACGTGTGCAATCGTCCCGACCATCCAGTCAGGATGAGGTGGACATCCGGGAATATTAATCATCGTAGCGTTTGGCAGGATATCCTTAACTGCCTTAGCTCCAGTAGGATTCGGCTTTCCAGCTGGAATCCCGCCAAAAGCTGAACAAGTTCCGACATTCAAGATGGCTTTAGAGGCATTGCCAAACTTCATCGTCCAATCCAAGATGGATATAGGTTTCTTATCTTTTTCTCCCACAGTACAGAAAGCGCCAGAAGCCTCCGTGGGAATTGAACCTTCCACAACTAAGATGAATTTCCCTTTTTGGTTTTGCAAAATATCATCCAGAATTTTTATGGCAGGATCACCGGCTGAAGCCATAACCGTAGGATGAAACTGTAAGCTTATTATTTCGGTCAAAACTTTGGCAATATCGGGGTAGGTAGTATCCAAAAGGGATTCGGAACATCCGGTGCAACTTTGCGCTTGTAACCAGATAACTGCTGGATTGCCCGGCTTCTCTAAGATAGCCTGAACTACTTTGGGAAGCCAAAGATTAGAGAGTCCCACAGCTGCGGCTGACCCGCCAACTAACTGGAGGAACTTTCTTCGAGGTAAAGCCATAAAGACCTCCTAATTTAGTTATATTTTTTATGAAAAAACAAAAGGTCTTGTGAATTATTTAACAATAATGATATTTGATACTCAATTTGTCAATCAAAATTTTCAATTTATATCAAACTTTGTCGTTTTTTTCACAAACCCTGGTTGAATATTTTTACATACTTTCCCTATGATTCGTAATAATTATGAAGTTGACACCTCTCTAATTCAGTTTATATTGTAGGTTTATGTATAGCATCAAACTTGAAATAAAAGGGATTGTTCAAGGGGTAGGTTTCAGGCCCTTTGTTTATAACCTGGCTCAAAAGCACCGCATTCGTGGCTATGTTTTGAATGACACCCGTGGAGTAGAAGTCAAAGCCGAGGGTAAGAAAAAAGATATAGATAAATTTATCCTCCAGATAAGAACTTCTCCCCCACCCCAATCACAGATTGAAGAAGTTAAGCTTGAAAGAATCTCTTTTGAAGGTTATAAGAGTTTTGTTATCAGGGAAAGCAGAAAAAAGAATATTAAGACCGTCTTAGTCTCCCCGGACCTATCCACCTGTGATGATTGCCTAAAAGAGTTGTTCGACCCTGGCGATCGAAGATTTGGTTATCCATTTTTGAATTGCACCAACTGTGGTCCGAGATTAACCATTATTCAGGATATTCCTTATGACAGAAATAAAACCACAATGTCAGTTTTTAAGATGTGCCCGGATTGCAATCGAGAATACAATAATCCAGAAAACCGAAGATTTCACGCCCAGCCCAATGCCTGCCCAATTTGTGGACCAAGACTGCTATTGATGGATAAGAAGAAAAATGTGATACATACCACTAATCCAATTTCATCTGCAATTCAACTTCTCAAAAAAGGTTATATAGTAGCTATGAAAGGAATTGGTGGATACCACTTAGCTTGCGATGCTACAAACAAGAATGCGGTTTCGACTTTGAGAAAAAGAAAATACAGGGAGGATAAACCCTTTGCTATAATGGCAGGAGATATAAAAATCATTCAGAAATTCTGTCACGTGAACTCACTTGAGAAAAAACTTCTGCAATCAGTTTCTCGACCGATTTTGCTTTTGAAAAAGAAAAAGGGTGATTTGATTGCATCGGATGTCGCACCTCTTCAAAAAAACTGGGGGGTGATGCTTCCCTATTCCCCCTTACACCACCTATTGCTTGGAAAATCAAATCTGATTTTGGTTATGACTTCAGGTAATCAGTCGGATGAGCCAATATCCTTTCAAGAGGATGATGTCTTTGAAAAGTTAAGTGGCATCGCCGACTACTTTCTAATTCACAATCGAGAAATCCATAGACGCTGTGATGATTCGGTAACCAGAATCTGGAAAGATAGAGAAATGATATTGCGAAGAGCTAGGGGGTATGTCCCCCGACCTATAAAGGTCGATTTTAAATTCAAGAAACATATCTTAGCCGCAGGTGCTCAACTGAAGAATACTTTCTGCTTAGCTAAAGATGGTTTTGCTTTTTTGAGCACTCATATTGGTGATTTGGAAAATTTTGAGACTCTGGATTTTTATACTAAAGAAATTGAAAGATTCAAAAAGCTCTGCTCGGTCAAGCCGGAGATTGTGGCTTACGATTTGCATCCCGAATATCTCTCAACTAAATATGCGCTATCTTCGTCGAATCTTAAGAAGATTCCAGTCCAACATCATTATGCTCATATTGCCAGCTGTATGGCTGAAAACAATATCAGCCAAAAGGTGTTTGGGGTGGCTTTCGATGGGACTGGATTTGGAGAGGATGGGGCTGTCTGGGGTGGAGAGTTTCTTTTAGCGGATTTCAATGGATATAAAAGAGTGGCTCATCTCAAATATGTTCCTATGCCTGGCGGAGAGATGGCAATAAAACAGCCCTGGAGAATGGCTCTGTCATATCTATACACTTGCTGGGGAGAGGATTTTTTGAATCTGGATCTGGAATTTACCAGAAAAGTGAGTAGGGCTAAATGGGAAACCATAAAAAAGATGATAAACCAAAATATAAATGTTTTTCCTACTTCCAGCATGGGAAGGCTTTTCGATTGCGTCTCAGTTTTAGTGAACTGGAGAGACCAGACCAATTACGAAGGTCAGCCGGCAATTGAATTGGAAGTTTTGGCAGATGATAAAACGAAAACAAAATATGATTTTGAGGTAATCGAAAAAGAAGGTATATTCATCATTCCTCCGGAGCCCACAATCAAAGGTGTGGTGAAAGACTTGATAAGAAAAGAAGAGAAATCAAGAATCTCAGCCAAGTTTCACAATACCATTGCCTGGATGATAAATGAGGTTTGTTTGGGATTGAGAAAGAAATATGAATTGAATTCGGTCTGTTTATCCGGTGGCGTTTTCCAGAATATTGTTCTATTAGATAAAACGTATAAGCTTTTGACCAAAAACGGATTTAAGGTCTACACTCATCATAAAGTTCCCACCAATGATGGTGGAATATCTTTAGGACAAGTGGCAGTAGCTAACCACAGGATTTGATATGTGCTTGGGAGTTCCGGTAAGAATCATTCAAAAAAAGGATAGGGAAGGAATTGCGGAATTCAAAGGGGTGAAAAAGGAAGTGAATTTGGACCTCTTAGATGAGGTTGAAGTAGGAGATTATGTGATTCTGCATGCTGGATTTGCTATACAAAAACTGGATAAGAAAGAAGCTTTAGAAACTCTGAAATTATTTGAGAAATTATCTAATGAATAGCAATCTTTTTGATGAATTCTCTGATTCCAGGGTAACTAAACATCTGTCAGAGAAAATTAAGCATACTGCCAACCAGATAAAAAGAGAAGTAACCTTGATGGAGGTCTGTGGAACACATACTGTGGCTATTTTCAAGTGTGGGATAAAAAGCATTTTGCCACATAATATAAAACTCATCTCCGGTCCTGGATGTCCGGTCTGCGTTACTCCGAATGAATATCTCGATAGAGCCATCGCCTTATCACAATTAGAGGACACTATCCTGGTCACATTCGGGGATATGATGAAAGTACCCGGCTCCTCTTCCTCTCTGGAAAAGGAGAAAACCCATGGAGCAGATGTAAGAATAGTTTATTCCACTTTGGATGCTTTGAAAATCGCAAAAGAAAATCGAGATAAGAAAGTGGTCTTCCTGGGAGTTGGGTTTGAGACCACCACTCCCACAATCGCTTTTGCTATGAAGGAAGCGAAAAAGAAACAAATAAATGACTTCTTTGTTTTATCCGGTCATAAGTTAATCCCCCCGGCTATGAGGTTTTTAGCCCAGTCCAAAGATTTAAGAGTGGATGGGTTTATTTGCCCAGGACATGTAAGCACCATCATTGGAACTAAACCTTACGAATTCTTAGCCAAAGAGTTCGATCTACCTTGCGTGATTGCTGGATTTGAGCCGCTGGACCTGTTCCAATCTTTATATATTTTGTTGAATCGGATAAAAAACCGAGATCCCAGAATCGATAACCAGTATTTTCGGGCAGTAAAAAGAGATGGGAATCCAATCGCCCTGAATTTAATCGACAGCGTTTTTGAAAAAGAAGATTCATTCTGGCGGGGCATCGGCATTATACCACAATCAGGACTTAAGATTAGAGATGAATATGAGGAATTTGATGCTTTTAAAAAAATAGATGCTAAAGTTGAGAAAAGTCAGGAGCCTAAGGGTTGTTTGTGTGGTTTGGTAATTCAGGGCAAGAAAACTCCTCCGGATTGCACCCTTTTTGCCAAGAAATGCACCCCTGCATCCCCTATTGGGCCTTGTATGGTATCCTCTGAAGGCTCTTGTCAGGCTTATTTCAAGTATGGACAAAGACCTAAGGTTAAACCACAAGATACGCGGAAAAAAAAGAGAAAACATTAATTGACCGTCTTGGTATTTGTTATGACAAACAAGCACAAATCGAACGAAAAGATAACTCTCTCCCACGGTGCCGGAGGAAAACTCTCTTTTGACCTGATTTCTCATTTAATCAGAGGTAAATTTAGTAACCAAATCTTAAATAGGTTGGAAGACTCGGCAGTTTTCAATCTGGGCAAGGAAAAAATTGCTTTCACTACCGACTCTTATGTGATTCAGCCCATATTCTTCCCTGGTGGAGATATTGGCAAATTGGCAGTTTGCGGGACCGTAAATGACCTTGCAGTAATGGGTGCGAGACCACTTTTCTTATCTTGCTCTTTAATTATCGAAGAGGGGTTGGACCAAGCCATCTTGGAGAAAGTAATCTTATCAATGAAGAAAACCGCTCAAAAAGCGAAAATCCAGATAGTAACCGGGGACACCAAGGTGGTGGAAAAAGGAAGTGCAGATAACATCTTCATAAACACCTCCGGCATTGGTATTGTTTCGAAAGGAATAAATTTGGGAAAGGAGAGAATAAAGATTGGGGATAAAATTATAATCAGCGGAACCATTGGCGACCATGCCACAGCGGTTTTATCTTCGAGAGAGGGTTTGGAATTTCAAACCAAATTGAAAAGTGATTGTGATTTTCTTTCAGATTTGATTGGTTCTGTTCTGAAATTTAAGGATAAGATAAAATTCATGCGCGACCCCACTCGTGGTGGTCTGGCTTCGGTATTAAATGAGATGGTTTCAGACAAGAGCTTTGGAGCTATTCTGTTTGAGGATAAAATTCCCATTAAAGAAAAGGTTAAGGGATTCTGTGAGCTTTTGGGATATGACCCATTATATCTGGCAAACGAAGGAAAGGTATTGATTATAACCGCACCAGAGATAGCGGAAAAAGTCGTTAGCATCTTGAGAAAACACCCCAAAGGCAAAGATGCTGAAATTATCGGAGAGATAACGGACAAATTCAAAGGGATTATAGGATTGGAAACAAAGTTCGGCGGAACCAGAGTGGTGGATATGCTTTTGGGTGAACAATTCCCACGAATCTGTTGAGGAGTGATATGCACGAGATGGCAGTAGCGGAAAATATCTTAAAAGTGATTGAAGAGAAATTGAGAAAGATAGACCAAAAAGGGGAAGTAAAAAAAGTCAACTTGAAAATCGGAAAGCTCACCTGCATTGAGCCGGAAGCTTTAAGATTATCTTTTGAAGTCATCTCCAAAGAAACCCCTTTTGAAAAAGCATCCCTCTTTATTGATTCCGTTCCCATAACCGGGATATGCAAAGATTGCACTAAAGAGCTTTTGTTAGAGAAGACAGATTTCACCTGCCCTGCTTGTGGCTCATTTAGAGTAGAGATAAAAACCGGCAGAGAACTTTTCATAGAATCATTTGAAATCGAGTGAATACTCCGCCCAAAGAGTGGAGCATCTAAAACATCTCCTCCCCCTTGAGGGGGAGGACTAAGTTGAAAATCTCGCCAAAGGCGGAGAGAGGGTGAGAATCGTCTTCGCTATCCCCCTCACCCCTTCGCTTCGCCCTGTACCAATCTGGTGCAGGGCTTCGCTTTAGGGCAGGCTCTAACCCTCTCCCCCAAGGGAGAGGGAACTTATAGAAATGTCATTTATCCCCCTGCGGGGGAAATTCTGGTACTGCTTTCATAAATGATATATCCGCATTAGAGGAGGAAATATGAGAAAGATTAAAGTTTTAACTAATTTTCTTGAAGCCAACGATGCCGTAGCCCTGGAGAATAAGAAACTTTTTGATAAACACAAAATTCTGGTTTTAAATCTTATGAGCTCCCCGGGTGCAGGTAAAACTTTGATTTTGGAGAAAACTATCGAAAAATTGAAAAAGCATTTTAAGTTCGCGGTGATTGAAGGCGATGTGGCGACTTCCAACGATGCCAAAAGGTTGGCTAAGTATGATATTCCCGTAGTTCAGATAACCACTGAGTCTTTTGGCGGTGCCTGCCACCTCGATGCCAGTATGATAAACAAAGCCATACAGGGCCTGAAATTGTCCTCTATTCAGATAATATTTATCGAGAATATCGGCAACTTGATTTGTCCGGCTGAATTCGATCTGGGGGAAGACAGAAAAGTCATCGTCTTGAGTCTAACCGAAGGGGAGGATAAGCCCAGCAAATATCCGGTGGTTTTCAGAAATTCCGATTTGCTTTTAATTAACAAAGTTGACCTCTTGCCTCAATTGGATATAGATGTGGATTTAATTCTGAAAAATACCAAAAAGGTCAACCATAAACTTCCCGCCATTCAACTCTCCGCTAAGACAGAACAAGGATTTAAGAAGTGGCTCGACTGGTTGGTGAAAGAATATAAATCTAAACCTAAAAGGAAAGTATGCTCAGGAAAATGGAGGGAATAATCTTTTTCAGGTATGGTCTAGACCTCACAAATCACAAATCTTGAACGATGCCGACCCTAAGAGTTACTATATGATTTCTGAATTGTTTTATGAACAACCGCTATTCAGTTCCGCTAAGTACGACATCACCTAATATTGAACAAGAAAAAACGTCCCCAACGAGATTCGAACTCGTGTCGCCGCCGTGAAAGGGCGGTGTCCTGGACCGGGCTGGACGATGGGGACGAGCTTTGCTGGTTCACGGTTATCCGTTCACAGTTCACAGAAAAAACTTTTTGAGCTGCGAACCGTGAACTGTCAACTGTGAATTATTCCGACTTCGTCGGAATCGCGCCTAGAGGGACTCGAACCCCCAACTCTCGGATCCGAAGTCCGAAGCTCTATCCAATTGAGCTATAGGCGCAAAATGTTTCTCTTTCACATTTTTCTTTCGTAGGTTGGGCACCTTGCCCAACCGCGAGGCTAGGGAGCCCCGCCTACAAAACCGCGTAGGGTGGAATTCATCTGCATCCGCATTTTTCGGGCGATAGATATGCTTCGCCCCTACGCTTTCTTCTCACAACATTATATAATATACATATCCATTTAAGAACGAACAACAGCACAACTACTACTTATGCAATTCACTTTAGAAAAACCGAAAAACCTCCTCTAAATCCGAAATTGCTGGCTAGTAAATCCTCAATGCCCATATAATTGGCCATATTCTGGTAAAAAAGTTCCAGTCTCAGCGCACCCTTGTCGCTAATGAAACTCTTCATCCCTATTCCCGCATCAGGTGCTATAGCGGAAAGCTGAGAGTCACCTCCTCCTGAATAACTCAAGAACCCCACACCTGCGAAAAGAAACGGCACTATGTTGCTTGAGGTTTTAAAATTATAGCTAAAACTCAAGATTCCGCCACAGGCGCTGAAGCTGTACGACGAACCATATTCTGGGTTCTCGCTGACTCTTCCGTAAAGCAATTGTGGCTCAACCTCAAAATTATCCGTTTTAAAAAACCCGAACCTGGGGGCAAGCAGAAAGAAACTAACTGAACCGTCAGAGTGACCTTGGTAAGAAAGGGAACTCGAAATAAAGAAAAGATTACCCCCTATCTCTGTAGCCCCCTTCTCAATATTTGCCTGTCCGAAGACAGTGTTTGAACAGATTATCAAAGACATCAGTACAAAAAC
>DASWLN010000023.1:0-20059 GCA_036396115.1 Candidatus Zixiibacteriota bacterium | reverse complement strand
TCCCAATATCATATCTTACATTCCAGTAAAACCTCTGCCAGAATTTGAACCTCATTTCCAGATTACCATAAATCAACTTATCGCCTCTTAGCTCATCCTGGAAGAATCCGTAAAACTCATTATATCCGCCCAAAAGGAATTGTTCGCTGGTGGGCAGATTTCCATCCGATATTCCAAGTGCTATTTTGGGATGAAAATTCCAATGTTTGCTCAAAGGAAAATAGGACTCCAGGGAGGTGAAACCTTTTCTGAAGGTCAAATCTCCCTTCAAGATCCTGCCAGCCAGTTCTATATAAAGATGATGATATTTTCCCCTATCCGGAAAAGGATATTTATCGAAGGTATCAACCAGGGAACGCAAGGTGATGCTTCGAACATCATTAACTTCTTTTGGATATATTTTTCCTTCTCTTAATTCAACTCTTTCCAGCTTTGTTTCTAATGACAGGGTTCCCAAGCGTGAGATATGTTGTCCTAATGAAAAAACCGTTCCGGTTCTCCACTCCCTGAAAGAGTCTATCTCTCTATGCTCGGAGTAAATCTTCTTTTTTTCTCGTTGATGAAAAATGTCACCCCTGTAGGTAAGATAGGATTTATATATTCTATCCGCTTTGAAATGTAAGCCATATCTTTGCTTTGTGTTACCATACAGTAAGTCGGCATAGGTTTTGTTTCCGATTCCCAGAATATTAGCATCCATCAGCTGTAGTGCAGATTCCAGATTATGCTCATCATCGTAGTGCATTCCTATTCGCAGGAAAGTGAAATCTTTTTCCTTGATGCTTATATCTAAAATTGCGCCCTTTTCGCCCGGAAGTATTTTCAACGTCACCTTGTCGAAAAGTTCAGTTGCATAGATATCCTCAACACCCTTGTCCGCCAGATTTGAATTGAATGGTTTTCCTACCTTTAAAGGAAAACTTCTTAAAATGACCCAGTTCTTGGTGCGATGATTTCCCTCGACTCTTATTTCGGATATAATCCCTTCATTTATTTCTATGAGTAGAGCCCCGGAGTTGAAATTGACCTTACTTATGCTGGCTAAGGCGTGACCCTTCTGTTTATATAGTTCCAAGACATTATCCAGTCCTCTTTCTAGTCTCTGAGAGTTTAGAGTTTGGCCCAGCTCTAAGGATAGTTCCTTTTTAAGTTGAGAGGTTGAGAATATACTGTTTCCCGAGAAGAGAATTTCTCTTAAGATTTGGTTTTCCTTCAAATTGAAGACTAAAACATAACCTGACCGGTAAGGCTCGAGCTCTGCATAAGCATCTGAAAAATATCCACTTCCATATATCTCTCTTAAATAATCCTCAATCGACTTCAAAGTGATGGAATCGCCTGCTTGGATGGGACATATTCTTTCTAGAGTATCCTTATTTATTTGTTCTGCCCCATCGAATTCAACTTCAGTCAAATAATACGTCTCTTGACCCAAAGTGTCTTTCTCAGAAACTATCTGTTTTATTCGGCTTACTACCTGATCACACGCCCTTTCTCCTATGGCGATCAATTCCTTGGCTTTATCGAAATCAACCGCAGAATAACCCCCTAGTTCAGGAGATATGACCAAATCCGCTTGAGATAGCTGCCTCTCCTTCTCATCTAAAGACATTATGCTGGTGGTTTGGTCAGCAATGTCTATGGGATTTGTTATCTTCTTCCAACTCAAAAGACTGGTGGATGTGTTGACTGCGATTATTATTCCTGCCCCCATCTCCTTGGCAGTCTCAACTGGTATTGGCTCAACCAGCCCTCCGTCCACTAATACTTTCTGGTCTAATTCCACTGGAGCAAAAGCCAAGGGCACGGATATGGTTGCCCTTAGGGCTTCTGCTAAATCGCCTGAGCCCAATACAACCTTCTGTCCAGTTTCCAGATCAGTTGCCACCGCCCTGAAAGGTATTTTCAGGTAATCGAAGTTAGCCCGAGCCCGGTAGTTAGCTCCAGCAGTCAAGCTGGTGAAAAGATCAGTGATCTTCTGGCCAGAAGTAAGCGCGGTTGGCATATATGGTCTGAATCCGTTGAAACGTATCTTCAGGAAATATCCTTCGCTTTCCTCGCGCTGGCTCAAAAATAAAGATAGGCGGTTAGGATTGTCTCTTAAGATATCTTCCCAGTTTGTTTTCAGAACTAATTCTTCTAACTCTTCAGCACTGTATCCAGCTGCGAACAGTCCGCCTACCACTCCACCCATGCTGGTTCCGGCAATATAGTCGATTGGAATTTGTTCTCTTTCTAAGACCTTCAGTATTCCAATTTGCGTGAAACCTCGGGCGCCACCACCGGAGAGGGCTAAGCCCACTTTCTTTCTTTTGAGCTGTTTTTTTAGAGGGAGATTTATGCTCTGGGAATTGGGTTCTCCAAATTCCAGACGAATTGTCTTACCTTCTGCCCAGACACTAGAAAAAAGCAAAGAAGTTAAGAGAAAGATTATCGTTTTTCTTTTCATTTTACCAAGTTTTATTAAGATCGCACCTGCAGACCCCGTCTTCGTGGACGGTGATGAAAGGTGCGTCTGCTGGAAGCAGAAAAAAACAGACCAGATGACAACAGGGTTTGGTTTTACGGTTTTTGTCATCCCGAACTTGGTTCGGGATCTCGGTTTGGGTTTTAAAGCCCCGCCCTGTGGGCGGGGTTCTTTATTCGAGAAATGCAATCTATAATTATATAGACTTCTCAACCAAAAGCAAGCGAAAGCTCAGATTGACAATTGCTTCGGTTTTAACTATCTTGACCCGGTCAAACTAAAGGATAAATTTATGTTTTCCCAAAGGAAATCCAAAGAGATTCTCAAACTGAAGAACAAGAAATTCAGGCAAAAGCAAGGGAAGTTCATGGTAGAAGGGGTCAGGTCAGTTGAAGAGCTTTTGAGTTCGGATTGGGAAGTGGAAGTACTACTTTATTCTAGCTTGCTTGAAAAAAGCGATAGGGCTAACTTCATCTTACGGAAAGCTACCAGCAGGAAGATAGCAATTGAAAAAATCAGTCAGGATATCTTGGATAAGATATCTGAAGCAGTCAGCTCTAGTGGGATAGTATGCGTGGTGAGAACCAGAGACCTTAAATTGGATGACCTCCTGAAAGGGAATCCACAGAGCATCTTGGTCTTAGATGAAGTCGGAGATCCGGGGAATCTGGGGACTTTAATTAGAACTGCAGATGCAGCGGGGATAAATGGGGTTATCTTATCAGAAAAAACAGTAGAGCTTTACAGCCCAAAGGTTGTGCGTTCAACCATGGGTTCGATCTTTCATCTTCGTACTGCAGAAAAAACGGATTTGGTCAAATCCTTGCGGAGATTAAAAGAGGAAGGGTTCAAAATCATTGCCAGCGCAGTTAAAGGAGGGGAGCCTTATCACAAGATAGATTATTCCGGAAGAGTTTGTCTCGTGGTCGGCAATGAAATCAAAGGAGTTAGAGCTGAAATCTCAAAGCTCGCCGATAAGATAGCCAATATCCCAATTTACGGGAAAGCAGAATCTTTGAATGCTTCGGTGGCTGGCGGCATCCTGATGTATCAGATGGCAATATTCAAACTAACTGAAACATCGGCTTGATTCAGACGTATTAAATATTGATAAATTGTCTTCACCTGGTCCGAACAAAATAGTTGCGAAAACACGAACTGCTGTGTATAATGTCTCACAATACACAACGTCGGAAAGTGAAGCCTCCCCGTGATAAATCAGGGAGCTTCCCAAATATAAAAGGTCCTCGGCTTCCCTCGGCTTCGCCGAGAGGCGAGCGCCGAGAGGCGAGCGAAACTTTCTGGCAGAGGTGAGTAATTTCCCATAATCAAGTAAATCCTAAACCCTTAACCGGAGGTACTTTTGTTTAAAACATTAAATAGGTTAGCCCTATCCTTGCTCTTGCTTCTCTTCCTGACGCAGATAGGCTCAGCCCAGGTGCATTTTGATGTCCAGAAGTTTACTCTGGATAACGGGCTGACCTTGTTGGTGGCTGAAGACCACTCCGCTCCAGTGGCTTCTTTTTCCATATGGTATAAGGTTGGCTCAAAATATGAGCGTCCGGGAATCACCGGCATATCTCATATGTGTGAGCATATGATGTTTAAGGGGACGAGGAAAGTCAGACCAGAGGAGTTCTCCAAAATAGTACAAGCTAACGGCGGCATAGTTAATGCCTGGACTTCGTTTGACAATACCACTTACTGGGAAAAGGTTTCCGGCGACAAATTGGAACTAGTTATGAGCTTGGAGGCTGACCGCTTGAAAAACCTTAAACTCGCCAATGAGGATTTTCAACCAGAACGCAATGTGATAGCCGAGGAAAGACGTCAGACCTTAGACGACCAGCCTTTTGACGCAGTTTTTGAACAGCTCCTCAATCACACCTTTGTAGCTCATCCATATCACTGGATAGTCATCGGATTCATGTCAGATATTCAGAGCTGGACCTTCGACCAACTCAAGAACCACTTCAAAACCTACTACGTACCTAATAATGCCGTAGCCGTTGTTGCCGGTGATATTAAAGCAGAAGATGCGCTGAAGTTGACCAAGAAATATTTTGGCAAAATCAAAGCGGGTCCTGCTCCCACTAAGGTGACAGAGATTGAGCCGGAGCAGTTAGGTGAAAGGAGAATTGAGGTTCACAAGATAGCCCAGCTTCCTGGTTTGGCAGTTAGTTATAAAGTTCCCAAATTAGGGGATCCAGACAGTTATCCTTTTGAAGTGGCAGCTAAGATTCTCTTCAGCGGTCAAAGCTCGAGAGTCTATAAGAAGATGGTCTACGACGAGCAGATGGCGCTGTTCGTGGATGGTGGTGCCTGGATATTACAGGATGCCGGAGTTTTCTATGCTTTTGTGGGAATGCAACCGGGCAGAGACTTAAAGGAAGGGGAAAAAGCTCTATTTGCTGAGATAGATAGACTTTGTACTGAGCCAGTATCTGAAAAGGAATTGCAGAAAGCCAAGAATCAATTAGAGTCGGAGTTTGTTTTCGGGTTGCAGGGGGCGGATAATAAGGGTTTCCAAATCGGTCATTATGAGGCGATTTATGGTGATTACAAGCTCCTATTTGAGATAGGGGAGAAATATCAGGCAGTTACAGTTGAGGATGTGATGAGGGTAGCCAAGAAATATCTCGATCCCAGAAAGAGGACTATAGCTCTACTTATTCCCGAAGCTCCACCAACTGCAATGACTGAACAAAGATAAAGGAGGAATAAAAAGATGTATAAGAATATGTTTAAGACCGCCCTTGCCTTGGTCATACTGGCTTTTTGTTTTTCGTATCTTGCTTCAATTTCTCTTTTGTCGGCTGAGACTTCGGATGAGATAAAACTGCCCCAGATACAGACCAAGGTGCTAGAGAATGGCATGAAGGTTATGGTGATAGAGCAGCATAATTTACCTGTGGTCGCCTTCCGCTTGGTTTTGAAAACAGGAGCGGCTTATGACCCTAAAGACAAAGCTGGTTTAGCTAATCTGACCGCTGGACTCTTAACCAAGGGAACCACCACCAGAACTGCCCCGCAGATCGCCCAAGAAATAGATTTTGTGGGAGGTAGCTTGGGAGCGGGAGCGAATTTGGACGCCAGCAATGCTACTTGCCGAGTGATGAGTAAGTATTTCGATACTGGGCTGGATTTACTTTCCGATATTGTTCTGAACCCGACCTTTTCCGAGAGTGAAGTGAAACGTCTAAAAAGACAGACCCTGGCCGCTATTATTCAGAAAAAAGATGACCCCAACACTATCATGGAGGAGAAATTCAAGCAGTTCCTGTTTGGAGATCATCCTTATGCCAGGCCGGTGAGCGGAGATGACAAAAGCGTTGCAGCAATCACCCCAGATGACATCGTAGAGTTTCATAAGACCTTCTACGTGCCCAATAACGCTGTTCTGGCTGTGGTGGGAGATGTCAAAGCGGAGGATGTCATAAAAAAAATTGAAGCCAAATTCGGAAATTGGCAAAAGAAATCTCTGCCTGTGGTGAAATTCGCATCTCCACCGGAAGTCAAGGGGTACGATATACTTTTGGTGGATAAGCCCGACTTAGCCCAGGCCTATATATCAATTGGGCATTTGGGACTTGCCAGAAAAGACCCGGATGAGTTTCCATCCAAAGTGATGAACTATATTCTGGGTGGAGGCGGTTTTTCGTCAAGGTTGATGGCTAAAGTCAGAGTTGAAAAAGGGTTGACCTATGGAGTGTATAGCTCCTTTAATCTTAATCGCGACCCAGGCTCATTCGATGTTAGTATGTCCACTCAAGTTGATTCTGGCTTAGCGGCGATAGGAGCCATTCTGGAGGAGCTTAAGAAAATCAGAGAAGCAGAAGTTACGAAGAAAGAATTGGATGATACCAAGAGTTTCTACACCGGTTATTATCCCTTGAGGTTTGAAACTCCTGAGCAGGTAGCTACGCAGGTGCTTGATACCGAGATCTACGGCACCGGTTTAGATTACATCAAAAACTATCGCAAGAATATAAAACAGGTTACCGTGGCCGAGGTCTTAACAGCTGCAAAGCAGTATATTCATCCGGATGATTTAAAGATGGTGGTAGTGGCTAATGCAGAAAAGGTGAAAGCCGGTTTGGAGAAGTTGGGTACAGTTAAAGTTATTTCTTTCACCGAATAATACAGACCTATACTGTTTTCGGATTTACCGGAATGTCTGAGGCTGTCTAAGAAGTGTCATTGCGAGGAGGGCGTAGCCCGACGAAGCAATCTCATAACTATTAGATAAACAAAGAGATTGCCACGCTCCCTACGGTCGCTCGCAATGACAAGAACGCGAAAGAGAGCGTTTTTAGACAGTCTCTTATTTTTTATGAAATTTCACTTTTTTGTTGCGTTAAGTTAAAATTATCCTTAATTATTAACATAATTCTTGTGAAAAAAATAACAACTCAAGCTGGCAATTGTTCCACTACCTAGTAAATTCAGGAATAAAAATACAAGAGGCAAGAGATACTCAACCTTCAGTTAAAGGAGATTCTCTAATATGAGTCAAGATTTACAGAGGGGAACTGCCACCGGCTGGCTATGGCAGAGGATAACCGGAATCCTTTTGGCCTTCTTTGTTGTTGTTCATCTGAATGTTCTGCACTTCAGCCAAAGGCAGTTCATCGATTTTAATGTTGTCAGCCAGCGTCTTGGAAGCTCTTCTTGGTGGGTGATATTCTACTTAGTCTTCATTGTGGTTGTTTTGTTTCACGGGCTGAACGGAGCGTGGCAGATAATACACGATTACCGGCCCAGCCCAGGAGCACAAAAAGCGATAAAAGCGTTCCTGTGGATACTGGGCGTTGTTGCAACTGTCTACGCCATCTACGCTATCACCCCATTTAGACGATAAAAAAGGAGCTATCTATGTATGAACAGAAATCAGGAGCGATAAAATATTATTTGGATGAATGGAGCTTAAATGCCAACATCGGGACTTTTTCCTGGTTATTGCAGAGGTTGACCGGAATAGTTCTGACCTTGTATCTTTTTATGCATATATTGGCAGTAAGCTCCGGCTTATGGGGCTCGGAGACTTTCAATATATGGCTTAAAAATCTACAGACTCCCTTAACTCATTTCTTGGAGATATTTTTATTAGCGGCTGTAGCCATTCATATGTTAAATGGACTCAGAGTCACCATAGCTGACTTTTTCTTTGTCACCAGGCAGCATAAGCTGATGTTCTGGTTAGGCACAGTTCTTTTTGCCCTTTTCATGGTGGCGACTTTGATGGTTCTCTTACCGCTTGCATTTGGACATTAAAAAAGGAGTAAGGAAGAATATGATATTTCATGATATCTTGATAGTTGGAGGCGGATTGGCGGGCTTAAGAGCAGGCATTGCAGCAGCGGAAAAGGGAGTGGATGTAGCTATCATCTCCAAGATTCATCCTATGAGGTCCCATTCAGGTGAAGCTCAGGGAGGCATCAACGCTGCACTGGCTAATGTGGAAGGAAGCAAAGATGATACTCCGGAAAAGCACCTCTTCGACACGGTCAAGGGAAGTGACTTCTTAGCAGACCAAGATGCGTCTGAGGTCCTAACCAGCTCGGGTCCCGAAAAGATCTTTGAGATGGAACATTGGGGATGCCCATTTTCCAGAACAGAAGCGGGAAGAATCGCCCAGCGTCCTTTCGGCGGGGCTGGATTTTCTCGAACCTGCTATGCTACTGATAAGACCGGGCTTTACCTTTTGCAGACTACCTGGGAACAAAACATCAAGCATAATGTCAAAGTATATGAGGAATGGATAGTATTAGGGTTAGCTACGGAGAATGGAAAATGCTGTGGGGTTATCGCTATGGAACTCCTTTCAGGCGAGCTTCATGCTATGGGAGCGAATGCAGTTATTTTTGCTACCGGAGGGATCGGCAGATTATATGCCAATACCACTAATGCTATCACCAATACCGGTCTGGCTATGGCCATACCATACTGGGCTGGGGTTCCTTTGAAGGATATAGAGTTCATGCAGTTTCATCCCACTGCATTAGCCAGAACCCACATCCTTATGACCGAGGGATGTAGGGGAGAGGGGGGTTATTTGAAAAATAGACTTGGTGAAAGATTTATGAGTAAGTACGTCTCCGAAAAGGTGATGGAGCTGGGACCAAGAGATATTGTGGCACGGTCGATTCAAACTGAGATAAATGAGGGAAGAGGATTTCCGGATGGGACGGTGCATTTAGACTTAACCCATTTAGGAGCAGCTAAGATAATGGAAAGATTACCGGGAATTCGGGATATCTGCTTGAACTTCGTGGGAATTGATCCCATAAAAGAGCCCATACCCATAACTCCGGGCACACATTATGAAATGGGCGGAATTGATACGGATAAAGATGGTCAGACGCCAATGGAGGGGTTTTTGGCAGCTGGTGAATGTGCCTGTGTCAGTGTTCATGGAGCTAATCGTTTGGGCGGAAATTCGCTCTTGGAGACCATAGTGTTTGGGGAAAGAGCCGGGAAAAAGGCAGCGGAGTGGGTTAAAGGTAAAGACAAGAAACCTAAAGAGAAAGCATTAGGCGATTGTTTGAAAAAACAGAGGGAAGCCCTGGAGAACTGCAAGAAGGGTGGAGGAACGGAAAATCCCTACAAGATAAGAGATGAATTAGCCAATCTGATGGTTAAGTGCTTTGGCCTTTTCCGTAAAGAAGAGGATATGAAAGCCGGGCTGGAAGGAATAAGAAAACTGAAAGACAAATTCAAAAAGATAAGACCAGCTTATTCCGGGAAAGCTTACAATATGGACTTGATAAGTTGCTATGAGGTTGGGTCTAATCTGGATGTGGCGGAAGCTTTGGCTGTTTCCGCTTTGGCTCGTCAGGAAACGAGAGGTTCACATTACCGCACAGATTTCAATAAAAGAGATGACGTCAACTGGCTTAAGCACACCTTAACAACTCATGCTCCTGACGGACCCAAGCTTTCCTACAGGCCGGTGGTCATAACCAGATTCAAGCCCGAAGAGAGAAAATATTAATAATCAAGGAGAGACAATATGGTACAATTCAGAGTTTTCAGGTATGACCCGGATAAAGGAGGAAAGCCCCATTTTCAATCCTATAAGTTCGAAGAAGAGAAGGGGATGACCATTTTGGAGGGGCTTTTCCATATCTTCGAGAACATAGATGGCTCACTGGCTTTCAGGTCGTCCTGCCGCGAGGCGGTTTGCGGTTCCTGTGCTATGCACGTAAATGGGATGTATCGCCTTGCCTGTAAAACCCAAATAGGTGTATTGGGGTCCAGGATAACCATAAGGCCCTTGGCTCACCTGCCGGTAATAAAGGATTTAATCACTGATCTGACTCCTTTCTTCGAGCATTTGAAAGAGATAAAACCTTATCTTATCCCCAAGGAAGTTCCTCCGCAAAAGGAATATATTCAATCCGTAGAACAGAGACGCAAGATAGATGAATGGCTGGACTGTATTCTGTGTGGCGCTTGCTATGGCTCCTGCCCGGTAGCATCACAGGACAAAAAATACTTAGGCCCACATGCTCTCTTGAAGGCACTTAGGTTTGTGGAGGACTCGCGAGACGGAGGAGCTAAGGAGAGGATTGCCGTGGTGGCAAAGGACACCGGTATTTTCAGATGCCACACCATTTTTAATTGTCAAAAGGTCTGTCCCAAAGATTTGGACCCGACCAAGGCCATCGCCAAACTGAAGATGAAAACGTTGTTTGGTTAAAAATATTTAGATATGCAAGTATTACAAAACTTGCCTGGAGGGGCTTGAATGAATAAGTCAGTTAGCAAGCTGGAGCTCTTGATTGTTTTGGCTATCTGTCTATTTTTGTGTCTGGTAGGTTGTGCTGGATTAACTCATTATGGAAAGCTGGAGAAAAATGCACGCCAAAACTATGCTGACGAAAATTACGATCAGGCAGTCTACAGCTGTGCCAATTCATTAAGGATTAATCCCCGCTATGAAAAGTCTCAGGAGCTTATTCAAGTAGCTTTCACAGCAGCAATCTCTTTACATGAAAATAAAATAAAGGAATTGGAATTTTCTTCAGCAAAATTTAAGTGGGATGAAATTGTATTTCACTACAATTCATTGGTTAAGCTTAATCAAACCGTGGCAGCGTTGCCAAAATTAAAGGCCAAGAAAACAAATAGAGAGATCAAATTTGATTTAAAGAATTATACCTCGGAGTTGGTGGAATCAAGAAAGAATGCAGCAGAGGAGCATTATCAGGAAGGCATTCGCCTAAGCAACGACGGCAATGTTGATGTCCAGAGAAGTGCGGCCAAAGAATTCAAAACAGCTGAAATGTTTGTGCCCGGATATAAGGATGCAGGCAGTCAATATTTGAAATCTCATAGGGCGGCACTAAAAAGAATTGCTATCATTCCCTTTGAAAACAAGAGTGGCAAGGACTGGTATGGTGCGCTTTCTGAATTGATTACAGATGAAATAACCAGCGACATAATGAATGACTCAAGCGTTATGGAATTTTTGGAGATTGTTTCGAGAGACCAACTGGAAGAGATTATGCGGGAGCAAGACTTAGGATTATCCGGTATAATTGATGAACAGACAGCTGTTGAGTTGGGCAAGGTATTGAGTGTGCACGAAATAGTCACAGGTCAGATAACCCAAATAATTTCTGCACCAGAAAGAACTACCAGGAGCAAAGGCAAACAGACAGCCCGGGTTGTCATAGGAACCGAGAAATACAAAGATGGCGAAGGAAAAACCCGAGAGAGAAATGTTTATGGCGATGTTCATGCTGATGTGACTTATTATACAAAGGCTGCCAGCGCTTCTATTTCGGGTTCATACAGGATTATTGATGTAAGAACAGCGGAGGTCAAGAAAAGCCAGTCTATTACAGGGAAATATGAATTTAAACATAAGTATGCAAGATTCTCCGGCGATGAAAGGGCGTTAAGCAGCGATGCTCATACACTGGTTTTAAAGGATGAAGGGCTTGCTCCGGTTGACGAGGAGATGGTAAATTACGCGGCAAAGGATTTAAGCGCATTATTAGCCAATACCCTAAAACAATACGCAAAATAGTGAAACAAACTGATTTTTGAAATTCTAACATTCTAAAATGTAACGCAAAGTAAAAACAAACTTTATTGAAAGGAGGTTTTAGCTATGAAGACTAGGGTTTTGTTTGGGTTGATGGGTTTGGTTGTTGTAAGCACATTTCTTGCCGGCTGCGTATCAACCCAGCCCACAGCCAAGGTAGATGCCACTGCCGGAGCCGCCCCTCTTGCACCTTATAATGGGCCAAAAGTCAGCATCGCTGTGGCTGATTTTGAGGTGAAAGCGGCGAAAGCAGGTGGGGATATTGGCTCAGGGTTAAGAGACATGCTTACCACTGCTTTAGTGCAGAGCAATCGCTTCAAGGTGCTTGAGCGTCAAGCCTTAGCGGCTGTCCAGCAGGAACAGGAGCTGGCTGCAAGCGGAGCAGCAGATAAGACCACAGGACCTAAGAAAGGGAAAATCAAGACGGCTGATATTATCGTTACCGCTGCGGTCACCGAATTCGAGCCGCAGGCATCTGGCATTAAAGCCGGAGGTGGGGCAGGTGCTGGTATAGGTGGAGCCATAGTTGGTGGCATTCTAGGCGCAGCCAAGAATAAAGCTCATATGGCAATGGACATAAGGATCATAGATGCAACCACATCAGAAGTCTTAACCGCAACCAGAGTCGAAGGTGAAGCCAAGGATGTGGCAGGTGGTTTTGGGGCCGGGTTCTTTGGTGGTGGTGTGTTAATGGGAGCCGGACTATCTGCTTATGCTAATACGCCTATGGAAAAAGCCATAAGGGTTTGCATAAACGAGGCGGTGCGGTATCTATCCGAAACAACACCGAAGGAATACTTCAAGTATTGATAATTTTTATTGGTAAGCACAATAAAAGAACAGTAGGGACAGAACACTGTTCTGTCCCTACTGTTTGAGGTGTTATGTGGATACAAATAAACAATGTTCGGCGGCGAACAAAGAAATGAGATAAATAATGAAAAATATTCTTAGTTTGCTCACAAACCTCGTTGGATTTCAAAGGGGAGTGATGGTTATTAATTTGCTGAGTTGTCTATTTGCGGTTTTGTTACTAATTGGTTTGAACCAAGTAGCCCTGAGTCAAGTAGCTTTGGAAGAGAAAATCCAATGTCCAGAGGGAACTAAAAGCATGGACGGAAAGAACGATGGCTATACTGCAAAGTGGTGCCAGAAAGCGAACGGAGCGTATCACGGACCTATGATTACCTGGTACGATAATGGACAAAAGAGAAGTGAAAAAAATTATCTCGACAATTCAACACATGGGCGTTCGATAATGTGGTACGAAAATGGGAAAAAGGAGCTGGAAACAAATTACACAAATGACAAACTGGAGGGACTATATACCGCATGGTATGAAAATGGTAAAAAACAATTTGAGGGAAATTTTCATAATGATTTAAAACAAGGTCATTGGACCATGTGGTATGAAGGCGGAGCAAAATCAAAGGATATTGAATTCCAAGACGATAAACGACATGGTATTGAAATTGAGTGGTACGAATCTGGCGTGAAGAAATCAGAAACGCCTTACCAGCACGCTATCCAAATTGGTAAGTGGACAGAATGGCACCCCAACGGTAAAAAATATAGAGAAGGGGAAACTCGTCTGGAAAATGGCCAACTGATAGTTCTTGATACGAAGGAATGGGATGAGAAAGGACAACTAGTAAAGTGACAGCACGAGCCAAATAACATTTATACCTCAGATTTTAGATATATTTAACAAAAATAGGCACCTAACCATTGCATTAACCTGAATGCAAGGGATCAGTAATTTTAAAAATGCCAGATATTAAATTTAGGTTTTCTTCATTCAAAACATGTCGTGCTTTATACCTTGCATCAGGTTATGCTGGTCGTTAGGCGGCATCTAGATTATGAGTTTCAACGACGAACACGCGATCGAGACCTACAAGTCTCTCATTTCCATCTCCACCGAGGCATTGAAGGCCTTTCAATGGCTGAATGGTGGAGCTGTGGTTGCCCTTTTAGCGTATATTGGGCAGCGCCCTGAGTTAGCTATTCCTGCGAGGTGCGCCCTCACGTTGTTCGTGGTCGGTCTCATTGCCGCAAGCGCAGCATTTGTCACCTCATATCTCACCCAGCTTGCTCTTTATAATGAAGACATCCGCGAAGAGAAATACCAAGGCACAAGCCACGTTATCTGGCTCTGGGCAACACTTTTCATCGCTATTGTTAGTCTTGCTTGCTTTAGCTTAGGAGCGTTTGCAGGAGTTCGTGCGTTCGCCCAGATACCTTGAACAAAATCATGGCAACCGGCCCAACAAATCACTCCAGCCGACCGGCCACGCCGTCGGCTGAGTTCTATCGTTGACGCCCGGCGTTCAGGAAAGGATAGAGGACGAGAAAAACATCTCGCACTTACAACACTGAGGAGCAGATAGAGAACCTGAAATTCTGGGGTTGCGTCAGGAGCTACTCCTGACATAACCCAAAAAGTCTGCGTTTCCCGTATTATACAGACCGTATAAGCATTGTTAGACCGCAGCCTGGGCAGTGCAAGTTTAGGTTGCCTCGCGACGTCAAACGCAGCGTCCGCGATCGGCCAGATTCGCTGGACCTCAGGAGGTGAGAGCGCGTGGATGCACTCTGGAATATTGTGGCGGTCATTGCCATCGCCTTTCTCGCAGGCCTATGGCTCAAAGACAGACTCAGTATGAGCAGGGTCTGTCGGCAGGCCGAGGCGATGGTCTCAGAGGGGAATTGGAGAGAGGCGGCACGAATCTACAAGGCTAATATCGCCGCACGTCTCGACTCTCCAAGGGCTATGCGAGAACTCAAACGACGATTGAGCCTTGTATACGATGCGAATGGGATCACGGTGAATCTGGACCGTCTGGACCAGAAGCCCGTCGAGATCAAGCGCATCCTGAAGTCGAGTAGGAATGACAAGGAGAAGGGCAGGCTTGTCCAGCAGCTGATCGATGACACGAAACGCTGGCTGGCCGAGCTGCCGTGAGATCCTGACATAACCCAAGAGTATTAAGGACCGTTTATAATATTACTAAGCCCTGCGGCGTAAAGCCACGGGGCTTTTTCATTTCAAGCAGAAATATGCTCAAGCATCTCTTATGCCTTTTATGAAAAACCCATATATGCCAACCAGAAAAGCTAAGATTCCACTGGTCAAAATTATAAATTGCACTTTGAATAAATCGGATAACACACCAGCCAAAGCTAAGGAGATGGGTTGAAGTCCTTGAGCGAAGGTGCTGGTCGTTCCAAAGACCCTTCCCTGCACCCCAGTCGGCACCTGAGATTGGAATACCACAACTATAAGGGTATTGGCAAAGGCCATAAATACTCCCATCAAAGCAAGGAGCAACAGAGATAATATGAAATATTGGGTTATGCCAAAGAAGGAGATGCATAGTCCCATCAGACAAACAGAACCTACAATCACCAATCCTTTTCTTTTTATTTGGCCTTTGATGCTCAAAAAGAGACTTCCCGCAAGCATCCCCAGAGACACAGCCGCGCCTAAGTATCCGAATCCCTGCGGTCCCATCTTGAAAACACTCTTCACCATAACTGGCATGTATATCCCGAAAGGAGCGAAAAGGAAATTTATGATCACGGCTAAGGAAATTATTCCCCAGATGAATTGATTTTGCCTGATGTAGATTAAGCCATCTTTCAAATCGCGCAGGAAATCCTTTCTTTCAATTGAGGTTTGAGGAGCTGTGATTTCGGTGCTTATTGAAATTATTGACAAGGCAGATACAAAAAAACTTATGGCATCCAGGTATATGGTCATAGCAGCACCCACTACGGCCATCAAGATACCTCCTAATGCCTGTCCCAGAATACCACTCAGATTAAACGATAACTGAAACATCGAATTGGCTCTGGTCAAATCCTCTTTTCTAACCAAGGAGGGGAGAAACGCAGATATGCTTGGTCCGAAGAAAGTGCTCATGCTTGACTCCAGAATGGTGATAATAAATATGTGCCAGACTTCCAGCAGCCCGAAAAAAAGTAAAGTGGCGGGAATGGCAATAAGGCAAGCTCGCCCCAAATCCATCCAAATAATAAGTTTTTTGCGATTGACTCTGTCAGCGTACGTTCCGGCTATAATACCCAAAGCTACTGCAGGTACAGTCCAACAGATGGCGACGGTTGCCATCATAGCGGTGGAATTGGTCTTTTCCAGAACCCACCACATCAAAGCGATTGCATAAATATTATCACCCAAAACGGAGATGGTGCGTCCTATCCAGAGTAAGACAAAATTACGGTTGCGAAAAAGATGAGGGGATAACTCCCTATCAGTAGCAGCTTCAGGCGTTTGTTTGTTCATTCGATTCTCAAATTGATAGGGCAGGTACAAAGATACCTGCCCTATATTAACACCCATTCAATTCTTATATTTTCCTGGTAAATTTAAGCTCTCTGGTATTTCTTAACTCCTTCCACATAAAGATTCCCGCCATAAGAATCCTGCACTACAATGGCAGGGAAATCTTTTACAGTTAGTTTGCTAACCGCTTCCGCTCCCAATTCTGGCCAAGCCACAAGCTCATTTGCCACTACTGACTTAGCAACCAAAGCTGCCGCTCCTCCCACTGTAGCCAGATAAACTCCAGTATGTTTTTTCAAAGCCTCCGGAACTTCTCCTCCCATCTCACCTTTACCGATCATACCTTTAGAGCCAGCCTTCAGAAGTATGGGAGCATATTTGTTCATTCTGCCGGAAGTGGTTGGTCCAGCAGAGCCGATGACTTTTCCTGGCTTGGCAGGTGATGGACCCACATAGTAAATTAATTGCCCCTTAACATCAAATGGTAGCTTTTCTCCTTTTTCTAAAAGGTCAACCATTTTCTTGTGGGCTTGGTCTCTTCCGGTGTAGATGGGACCCGAAATCAATATCTTATCCCCGATTTTCAAGCTTTTTACCACCTCGTCTGTCAAAGGTGTGGTTATCTTTTTTCCTTCAGCCATTTTTACCTCCAATTTTTATAAGATCGCTTCTTTGTGTCGAGCTGCATGACAATTGATATTAACCGCAGCCGGAAAGCTGGCGATATGTCTCGGAAAAACCTCGATATGCACGTCCAAGGCAGTTGTCCTGCCACCCAAGCCCTGCGGACCGATTCCCGATTTGTTTATCTCCTCCAGGAGCTCCTCTTCAACTTTCGCATAGAATGGGTCTGGATTGCGAGAGCCAATAGGCCTAAACAAAGATTTCTTAGCCATCTGGGCGCACATCTCAAATGTTCCGCCAATCCCAACTCCTACCACAATCGGAGGACAGGGGTTGCTTCCCGACCTTTTAACCATATCCACCACGAATTTCTTGATGCCCTCTATTCCATCCGACGGTTTCATCATTTTGATCTCGCTCATATTCTCGCTTCCGCCACCCTTGGGGGCAAAAGATATCTTCAGTTTATCCCCCGACACAATATTCAGGTGAATCACCGCTGGCGTGTTGTCCCCGGTGTTTTTGCCCTTAATTGGATCATCCAGAATTGATTTCCTCAAATATCCTTCAGTATATCCCTGCTTCACTCCCTCATTTATAGCTTTAAACAGATTTCCATCTTTAATACAAACCTGGTCACCCATATCCACGAAAAATACTGCAAACCCCGTATCCTGACACATTGGCACCTGCTCTTCCTGGGCGATCTTGTCGTTCTCCAATATCTGTTCTATAATTTCTTTGCCGGTCGGAGATTCCTCTGTTTTCAAAGATTTTTTTAAGGCATCTATTACATCTTGGCCAATATTGTAATTGGCATCGATGCACAGATCCCTGACCGCCTTGGTGATATCTTTGACTTGAATCTGGCGCATCCCAGTACCTCCTCTTTAGTTAAGGTTGTGAAGTTAATTCCAATATCCCTTCAATCAAGTTCTCAATTCCACCATAAAAATCCATTGTCCTCTGTTTAAGCTGGGCGCCGGGGGTGGTTACAATTCTATTTTGCTCATCCATAATTGCCTCATCCCCTTTAGCGATAACGTGCACCGCCTCCATTTTTTCCAATTGTTGAATTAGCTGGGGGTCATTTCCTAAAGTCAGAGTCAAGGAAGTTTCACAGATATCGCCTAAGCTTTCCGCAATGATTAGACTGGCCACCCCGCATCCTCCGATAGGTTTTTTTCTCCTGTGCATCTCGCGTAGGAGTTTTCTTAAATCCGGATGCGTTTTGAGTAACTTCTCATTCTCAGTCGCAGAAGACAGGTTCTTGATTACTCCCTGCCCGCCAGGGATAATTAAAGCGTCCAGCTCCGCGCCGGAAAGGTCTTTTATCTCTTGTATATTTATTCCTGAAAGGCGAGCGGATTCAACTAGGATATCTCTTGATTGGGGAATAATTTCCTGGGTATGATGGTCTATCACTTCTCTTTGAATAGCTTTAACTGAGGCGAATTGGACTTGACAGCTTCTCTTCTCTAATTGCAGGAGGATGAAGACAGATTCTCTCGGGTCTGAGCCATCCTGAAAACCGCATCCACTTAAAATGATCCCGATTTTTTTCATATTAAAGAGCAGAACCAGCTTATGTTCAGTGCAGTTGGAGATTCAATGAAGAGGGTCGGATTCGAAAGATGGCTTAAATGTAAACGCTCACTAATTTTCTTTCAGCTCCCTTTCTCTCAAACTTCACCTTCCCGCTAACCTTAGAGAAAAGGGTATTATCTTTCCCCATTCCCACGTTATATCCCGGATGAAACTTGGTTCCCTTTTGTCGAACCAGTATGCTACCTCCCACTACGGTCTCTCCGGAGAAGCGCTTTACTCCCAACCTTTGGCCATGTGAATCTCTGCCGTTACGCGAGCTGCCGACACCTTTCTTATGTGCCATATTTAATCACCTTCTAAGTTAGAATTATGAATCGCAATAATATAACAAATTACTCCACAAAAACAAGCTTTATTTCTTGGTGAGAGAACCTTTCTCCTCTTCGAGTGTGGATTTCTGGTTCGGGTTTATGGAGAAGCTAAGACTATCTTCGTCTTTCTTGTCAATTAAGACGTTGCAGTCCCCGGCGAACTGCCCGCTCAAAATCTCTTCTGCCAATCGATCCTCCAGGTATTTCTGGAGGGCTCTTTTCAAAGGCCTGGCACCAAAGGTTGGATCGTAGCCTTTTTCTGCCAGAAACTTCTTGGCGTCCTTGGTCAAGGTGAAGGAAATTCCTTTATCTGCCAACCTCTTAGCCACATCAATCGATAGAATATCAATTATCTGTATGATATCGTCCATTCCGAGAGGATGGAAAATTATGGTTTCATCGATGCGGTTAAGGAGTTCAGGGTTAAAGGTCTTTTTGAGCTCATCGGTTATCTTTTGCTTCATCTGTTCATACGAGGACTCTTCATCCCTTTTCTGGAAACCGAGTGATTTTCCTTCCTTGGCTAAACGTGTTCCCAAATTAGAAGTCATTATCACCACGGTATTTCTGAAATCGACCTTTCTTCCAAACGAGTCGGTCAATTGCCCATCATCCAGCATCTGCAATAGTATATTAAAAACTTCGGGATGAGCTTTTTCTATTTCATCGAAAAGCACGACAGAGTATGGTTTTCTCCTCACCTTTTCAGTCAGTTGCCCGCCCTCCTCATATCCCACGTATCCTGGAGGAGCACCGATTAGTCTCGAAACCGCAAACTTCTCCATATATTCAGACATATCAATTCTCACCAAGGAATCCTCATCTTCGAACAAAAATGAAGCCAGGGCTCTGCCCAGTTCAGTCTTGCCCACTCCGGTTGGTCCCAGAAATATGAAGGAGCCGATGGGCCTACGTGGGTCTTTCAGTCCTGCCCTGCTTCTGCGGATGGCTCGGGCAATGGCAGCAATAGCTTCTCGTTGTCCCACTATCCTTCTGGCTAATTCCTCTTCCATGCGCAGGAGTTTTTTGGATTCTTTTTCCTCCAGTTTAAACAAAGGTATGCCGGTCATCTTGGAAACAACTTCAGCAATATCCTCCTCGGTTAAAGTCACAACATTCTTGGAACGGTCGCCTTCCCAATCCTTGCGTTTAGCTTCCAACTCTTCTTTTTTGAATTTCAGTTCATCTCTGAGCTGAGCCGCTTTCTCAAATTCTTGATTCTTTACTGACTGCTCTTTTTGTTTCTGCAGTGTGGATATCTCCTCTTCAAGAAGTCCGAAGGTCTCCGGCTTAGTGCAAGTAGATAGGTGAACTTTAGAACCAGCTTCGTCGATTACGTCAATTGCTTTATCAGGTTGAAACCTACCGGAGACGTATCTATCCGAGAGTTTAACCGCAGATTCCATAGCCTCATCCGATATGTTTATTTTATGATGTTCCTCATATTTGCTCTTAAGTCCCTTCAATATCTTTATGGTATCCTCCAAGGAAGGCGGGTCAACCATTACTGTCTGAAAGCGTCTCTCCAGGGCACCATCCTTTTCGATATATTTTCTATATTCATTTAAAGTGGTTGCTCCGATACACTGTAGGTCTCCTCTGGAGAGGGCGGGCTTGAAGATATTGGAAGCATCCAGAGAGCCCTCAGCCCCACCTGCTCCTACAATGGTATGCAGCTCATCTATGAA
>DASWLN010000022.1:0-6218 GCA_036396115.1 Candidatus Zixiibacteriota bacterium | reverse complement strand
ATAAAGCCGTAAAGGCGGTCAGGGATTATTTGGATGAGCAGGGTTTTTATGAAATCGAAACCCCTCTTTTGATTCGTAGCACGCCCGAAGGAGCAAGGGATTATATCGTTCCCAGCCGGGTGAATAAGGGAAGATTCTATGCTCTGCCCCAATCACCGCAGCTTTTTAAGCAAATCTTGATGATGTCCGGCTTTGACAAATATTTTCAGATGGCACGATGTCTGCGGGATGAGGATTTGAGAGCAGACCGCCAGCCAGAGCATACGCAGATAGATGTGGAAATGTCTTTTGTCACACAGGATGATGTCTTTGAAGTTGTCCAGAAAATGATGGCATATATTTTCAAGAAAGTTTTGAATGTTGAAGTGAAAATTCCTTTTCCTCGACTAAGTTACAATGAAACTTATACCAAGTTTGGAACTGATAAACCGGATTTGAGATACCAAATGGAGGTTTGCGACTTATCGGACATAGTCGAAAACTCACAATTTAAAGTCTTCTCTGATACCATAAAAGGTAACGGGAAAGTGTGTGGCATTGTTTTCAATGGAGGTGGCACGCTTTCCAGAAAAGAATTAGAAAAACTCGAAGAAATGGCTAAACAATCCAAAGCCAAAGGACTAAGCTGGATTGTTTTTTCAAGTGAGGGGTTCAAATCGCCGATTCTAAAATATATAAGTCAGGAAGAAATGAAATCCATAATAGACAAAATGAAAGCCAAAATCGGAGATTTGATTTTAATTGTGGCTGATAAGCCCGAAATAGTCTATCCAGTCTTGGGGAAATTGAGAACTGAAATTGCCAGAAAATACAATCTGATTCCCAAAGACAAATGGAGCTTTGAATGGATTTACCAGTTTCCTTTGTTCGAATATAATCCGGAGGAGAAATCTTTTCAGGCAATGCATAACATTGTGACTATGCCATACGAGGAAGACATTCCAAAACTGGATGAGGGGTTTTCCTCTAAGTTGCCTTTGGACGACAGAAATCATCCTTGGGCAAAAATCAAAGCTAATCAGTATGATTTAGTTTTAAACGGTGTGGAGATAGCTTCTGGTGGGATAAGAAATCACAAAAGGGAGATACAGGAAAAACTTCTCAAAGTATTAGGAATGGATAAAAACCAGGCTGAAAAAAGATTTGGATTTCTTCTGGATGCTCTGGAATATGGTGCACCGCCTGAAGGTGGGATTGCATTAGGGATGGATAGAATCGTGGCTTTGATGACCGGAACTGAATCGATTCGGGATGTGATTGCTTTCCCCAAGACAACCGCGGCTCAATCCTTGATGGATGGTTCACCTTCGGAAGTGGAGGAAAAGCAATTGAGGGAATTGGGAATAAAATTAATCTAATACAAACGCATTAATTTACATTCAATAAATCTCCCCTAACCCCTCTTTTACAAAGAGGGGAAAAGAAGAGGTCTCCCCCTTTGAAAAAGGGGGAACAAAGGGGGATTTTAAAATAGATTCCATATTGCTCTAATATGCAACAACATTTAATGCGTTTGCCCTAGAAAGGATGGAAAAATTGAATACCGCCAAAAGCATTGATATTTCAGGTGTTGACCAAAGGTTGCTCTTTGGCCAGAATGGTGTACTTTTAAATCTCATCGAAAGCCAGTTTGATGCTAAGATAGTTGCGCGCGGGGATGTTATCCATCTCGAAGGAGAGGAAAAAGAAGTTGAACAGCTTTGCGTTTTATTTAGAGACCTGATTTCCCATCTCAAGAAGAACGGAGAGCTTTCTCAAAGATATGTCTTATATGCCGTCAGTATGGTCAGGCAGAGTGGAGTTGGTCCTTTCAATGAAATGCAGATCGCTGGTCTTATGACTTCACCTTTGACCAAGGAAGAGATAAAGCCACGAACCTTAGGACAAAAAGAATATGTTGAAGCAATTGAAAAATACGATATAGTCATATCTATAGGTCCAGCTGGAACCGGCAAAACCTATCTGGCTGTGGCTGAGGCAGTCTCGGCTTTGAAGAAAAAAAGAGTTGGCAGAATCGTTTTGGTTAGGCCGGCAGTTGAAGCCGGAGAAAACCTGGGGTTTTTGCCGGGGGATATAAGAGCCAAAGTTGATCCGTATTTACGACCAGTATATGATGCCCTGCATGATATGTTAGTTATGGAGAAAATAAGAAAACTTATGGAAATGGGGGTAATTGAAATCGCGCCCTTGGCTTTTATGCGCGGTAGAACCTTAAACAACTCCTTTGTTATCTTGGATGAAGCCCAGAACACCACCACTGCCCAGATGAAGATGTTTCTCACTCGTTTGGGCACAAATTCAAAGGCAGTTGTAACCGGAGACATAACTCAAATAGATTTAGAAAACAAGAAAGCCTCGGGTTTGGTGCAGAGCCAGAAAATTTTGTCCGGGATAGGGGGGATAAAGTTTGTCTATCTTACAGAAAAGGACGTAGTGAGACACAAACTTGTGCAGGATATTATAAGAGCGTACGAAAAATATGAACATAGAGGTCGCAAAAGCAAGTAGAGGTTAAACTGCAAATGGTGTTTGAATTTTTCCTAAAAACAAGAAGAAAGATAAAAAAGTTCGTCTTCAGAAAGACGGATAATGACAAGAAAGGTAGAGTTAACCAGAGGAAGCATTATTTGTTCAAAGTAGTGCTGGCTTTGGTTGTAATCGGGATAGTAACTTTCATATATCCGTCCTCTTCGGTCTATCGACCATTACAAACCCCTCAGGAGGGCGAAGCCGCTTATGAGGACATCATCTCCCCTCGCAATTTTCAGATTCTGAAAAGTCCAGAGGAGATGGAGCAGGACCGACAAATGATTCGCGCTAATCAACCTTTGATATTGAGATATCAAGATAAAGTCTTCGATTCCGTGATGGTTGAGTTAAAGCGTTTCTTTTCTAAGGTGGATAGCTTAAATCAGTCTATTCCTGACACTACTTTACGTTTACAACAATTCGCTCTGCAATTCCCTAATCTAAGCCAGGAATCCCAAATTGCCTTAAGTCATGAGCCTAACGTTAAGGTTATAAAGAGATTTTTAACTACAGTTCTTACCGAGATATACGATTCTGGCTTTGTGGCGAAAGCGGACGATTTACCTTTGAATAGAGTAAAGACTGCGGCTGTATTTAGAAAAAATGGGGAGCACATCCTCACCCAAAAACAGCTTTTGGACAAAGTCAAGGCAGAGGAGGGGATATTGTCTTCTGCCACAGCCAAGTTCAAGGAAGCTCCATTATTGGCTAAGGGGACCTACGATATCAGCACCCAATTCTTAATTCCTAATTTGAAAATGGATGTGGAAGAAACTAAGGGAAAGATAAAAGAAGAAACAAGCTTAATTTCCCCTTACAAAGGTTTGGTTCTAAAAGGTGAAAGGATAATAGGCAAGAACGAGAAAGTCACCAAGGAACATCTGGAAAAACTTGAGTCCTTGGCTTATGCAGAGCACGAGTCCAGAAGCACAGAAGCTGTTCTGCCTTATGTGGGACGAGCTCTTTTTGTTACCTTCGTTTTCTTGTTTTTAGGACTTTTCCTTTACTTCTTCAAACGGAAGATATTCAACAATAATCCCAAGCTTTTGATGATATGTCTGATAATCCTCTTAGAGATATTCTTGAGTTTGGTATTAACCTTCAAGCTAGGTTGGCCCCAGTACACTATCCCGGTGGTGATTGCCTCATTGCTTTTAACCATACTTATAGATGTGGAGGTAGGACTGGTTTCCACCGTGGCATTGGGACTACTTTTAGGGGTTGTGCACAATTTCGATTTCAAATTGACTTTCCTCACTATTGTAGTTGGGACCCTGGGTTGTTACAGTGTTAAGGAGGTACAGAAACGTTATCGTTTTTATCGACCTATGCTTTATATCAGCTTCGCCTATATTGTTCTTATCTTCTTTATGGAATATCTCAGACACACTTCTACCAATGAGATACTAGAACTATGTGGAATAGGTTTGGCAAACGGTTTCCTTTCCATCCTTCTCAGTATAGGGTTTTTGCCGATCTTTGAATCGCTTTTCAACATAACCACAGACATTTCGCTTTTGGAGCTCTCCGATTTGAATCATCCCATTCTCAAAAGACTGACTCTGGAAGCTCCGGGAACGTATCATCATAGCATCGTATTGGGAAACTTAGTCGAAGCAGCTGCTAAGGAGATTGGCGCCAATACTCTTCTGGCAAGGGTTGGCTCTTATTACCACGATATCGGCAAGATAAAGAAACCAGAATATTTTGTGGAGAATCAGATGGGAGCTAAAAGCAAACACGAGAAATTGGCACCGACGATGAGCGCTCTTATTTTGGAATCACATGTGAAAGAGGGTGTGGAGTTGGCCGAGGAGTATAATCTTCCAGATGCAATTATAGATTTCATCCAGGAGCATCACGGCACTTCAGTCATGACCTACTTTTACAGCAAGGCTTTGGAGCAGGGCGCAACTGAGGAAGCAAGAGACGAATTTCGCTATCCCGGTCCCAGGCCGCGTTCCAGGGAAACCGGCATAGTGCTTCTGGCAGACGCAGTTGAAGCAGCCTCACGAACTCTGGAAGACCCCAAACCATCGCGCATAAAGAGCCTAATCCGAAAGATAATTATGGACAAATTTGAAGCAGGGGAGCTGGACGAATGCCCTCTTACCTTAAAAGATTTGCATGCAGTGGAAGATAGCCTCCTACCTATATTAATCGGGGTTTTTCATCCGCGTATCGATTACCCGGAAGTGGAAGAAGATGCCAAGACGGACTAAAATCTCAGTTGAAAATCTCCATCACAATTGCAAGCCAGACAAAAACAAAATCGCCAGTTTAGCCAAAAGGATTTTATCTGCGCATAGGTCGAATCTTGACCTGGATATTATTCTGGTCAAAGACCAGTTCATCCAGCAGCTTAATAAAAATTTCAGAAGGAAAGATAAAGTTACTGACGTATTATCCTTTGGGATGGAAGAGGGGAAAAAGATCGGGTTAGAATTGAACTACCTGGGTGATGTCTACGTATGTTTAGACCAAGCCAAAAGGCAGGCCAAAGAGTACGGAATCCCCTTTGTCGAAGAGGTCTATAGATTGGTGACCCACGGAATCTTGCACCTCTTGGGATATGAGCATAAAACCAAAAAGCAAACAGAGAGGATGAAAAGTGAAGAAGACCTCTTTATTGCCCAAATCACGAATATGAGACCGCTGAAAAAGTATGGCAGAGTGGTCGGGCAAGCCCTGAACCGTGCTGGTACAGGGCAGGGTGCCCGACCTATCCTACGGATCCTGGCGACGAAAAATTAATGACTTATCTCAAGACACGGTTCGACAAGGACTTCGACTGAGTCCTTCGACGGTGAGCCGCTCAGGACGGTCGAACCGCTCAGCCGAACGTCCTCACCGTCCTGAGTCTTCGACCCTGAGCTCAGACCGAAGGGCAAGGTCGAAGGACATAATTCGTGCATTCCCGTAGGTATGAACCATACGGTTCATACCGTAGGCAGGGCTCCCAGCTCGCCTAGGTGCTCGCCTCTCGGCGCTCGCCTCTCGGCGAAGCCGAGGGCGAAGCCACTGGCCCTGCGAAAGGGGTTTTTCAGTAATCTCAATATGAAGAGATGAACCTAAATGAAAAGTAGAGTTTCGATAGTAAGATGTGAGGATTACTCTCCGGAGAGTGTTAAGGCGGCGATCAAAAAGACTTTTGAAAATTTAGGAGGGCTGGAGAGTTTTGTCAAACCCAACCAAAAAGTCTTAGTTAAACCCAATCTTTTGGTTGCAAAAGACCCCGGCCGAGCCATAACCACTCACCCTGCAATCGTCCAATCGGTCGTGGAGGAAGTAAAAAAACTGAAAGGTATCCCAATTATTGGGGATAGTCCGGGTGGAGCGGAAAGGGGAGTAAAAAGAGTTTGGGAAAATACTGGGATGTGGGAGGTGGGAGAGAAAACTGGTGCGGAATTGGTCAAATTTGAAGGAGGGGGAATTTGTAAGGCGATAGCTTCAAATAGCAAGGTTTACTATATCTCCAAACATGCTGTGCAGGCGGATGCGGTGATAAACTTAGCCAAGATGAAGACCCACGTTTTGACTTTATTCACCGGTGCAATCAAAAATATGTTCGGGATGATTCCAGGAGTTAGAAAGGCGGAATACCATAGGCAGCTTCCCCATCCAAAAGAATTCAGCCAAATGCTGGTTGATATCTTCTCTTTAGTCAAACCGAAACTATCCATAATGGA
>DASWLN010000021.1:0-15547 GCA_036396115.1 Candidatus Zixiibacteriota bacterium | reverse complement strand
TCTTTGTCATCTCTTAATTCAATCAAAACTTTGAATCTACGATTCAATAGACCAGCTGATCCAACCTCAGGATACATTTTTCCGTAAACAACAGGCATAAAAATTTGGCTATAGCACCCAAACTTAAATTCCGCTAAACTGGACATCCTTAAAACACAGAGTGGGTGTGCGCAAAGAGGAGTAAATATAGGGGTCATTTCCCACTTCCACCAATTGATTCAACAGCTCCGCCAGATTACCGCTGACATTCATCTCATTTACCGGTTTTATGACTTTCCCATCCTGGATGTACATGCCGATGATCCCATAAGAGAAATCACCGGTGGTGGAGTTGGAGTTGCCTCCTATGAAAGTATTGACCAGAATACCTCTTTTTGTCCCTTCGATCAATTTATCCAACGATTCTGTGCCGTAATCAAAGACCACATTACTTGCGGAGCCTGATGTCGGGTCCATGCCCAGTTTCCTGCCATAGTAGGAATCGATGTAAAATGCTTTTAAGATTCCTTTATCGATCATCACGCGACGCTTGGTTGCCATCCCTTCATCATCAAATAACCTTGAACCCATACCGGAAACTATAAACGGATCGTCAATTAGGGTGAGTTTGTCCGAGCCGATTCTTTGACCCAGCTTTCCATCCAGAAAGGAACTCTTCTGTTGAAGCGACCTGCCCGACATAGGTCCAAAGAAAGAATACAAAAATCTCCCGCCAACCCGGTTCTCCAGAATCATATCGTATGAACCGGACTCCAACTTGCTCTGTCCGATCTTGGCCAAAGCGCGCTGGCTAGCTTTCTTCCCTAAGCCTTCTGGCGAGGGCAGATCCTTATAGAAGCGAGCAGTCGCCCATTCCCAATCCTCGGGCCGCCTTCCCCTTTGGTCATTCACCGTCACTTCGGCGCCGGCTGAAAAGAAGGTGCCATATTCTTCACCTTCGAAACCATTGCTGTTCACCTTTGCGGATTCATAATAGTTATCAGAGTACCCGGAGGTGCAGGAGATGATTTTGTCGCTTTGGGCTCGAGCGGCCCCTTCTATCTTTTGCGCTATTTCCACCCTCTTGGTTGATTCCACCTTCTCATAAGCAGGGTCATTGAGCTCTAAGTTCGTTTTTTTCCCACCCTCATAATATTTGGGATCGGGAAGCAAGCGGAAAGGATCTTCATTTAGGTACTTTGTCATCGCCACCGCTTCCTGGACGAATTTACTCAATGAATCTTTACGCATGTCGTTAGTTCGATGGCTGGAATAGCGTCTATTCGCATAAACCGACAAGCTCAAGGAGTTTTGGTCTGATTCTTTCAGCTGTTCGATTTTTCCTTCGCGGAACCCCACTTCAACATTTCTGTTATATGAGACATCAATTGCCGCTTGGTCGGCCCCACTTTTCTTGGCTTGGTTGACTGCCCAATTGGCCAGGTCCAATCTTTCTTTTTTGTTCATAAGTTTGAACCTCGTTTTCGATTTTTAAGGTGTTGAATTAAGATACCCCTCCCACTGTGATGGAGGAGACCTTCACTGTAGGTAAGCCCATGGAGACCGGCGCGGACTGACCATCCTTACCGCAAGTTCCTCCTCCTTCACTCAGCTTAAGGTCATCTGCCACCATAACGATATTCTCCAGCACCTTCGGTCCGTTGCCTATAATATTGATATCCTTTACCGGTCGGGTAAGTTTACCATCCTCGATCAGCCATCCGGACTTAACATAAAAGGTGAAATCTCCAGCACCGATGTGGACCTCGCCGTTGGTGAACGACTCAGCATATAATCCTTTTTTCACACTCCCAATTATCTCCTCCCTCTTGTGAGGGCCGGGAAGCATATAGGTATTTCTCATCCTGGGTACGGGAGGAAAGCGAAACGACTCCCTGCGCCCGTTTCCAGTCGGTTTAACCTTATAATGTCTTGCGCTGATGTGGTCGTGCAGATAGCTTCTCAAGATTCCGTTCTCCACCAAGTAAGTCTTCTCCGTGTCATTCCCTTCATCGTCCATATTGATCGAACCCCGCGAATTTGGAATTGTCCCGTCATCCACAATCGAAACGAACTCTTTAGCCACTGGCTTATTTATCTTATCTGAGAAGATGGAGATGCCTTTGCGGTTAAAGTCCGCTTCCATTCCGTGTCCAATGGCTTCGTGCAGAAGTATGCCTGACCTGCCCGGAGCAAGCACCACCTCCATTTCTCCACCTTCCGGCTTGATTGCATCAAACATAACGATGGTGCGCTGGACCGACTCCTTTGCCAGACGGTCGAGGTTCTCTGGGGTGAAAAACTCTATTCCCTGGCGACCAGAGAGGTTAAAGCCGTTTTGCTCCCGCCTGCCATTCTGCTCCGCACTGCACGTTACCGAGATTGCGGTCATTGGCTGATAATCGCAGGCTATCTTTCCGTCCGACGTCGCCACAAGAATATACGAGCTCTCGTTCGAAAACGAGACCTGAGACTTAATTACTCTATTATCTAAGGCAAATACTTTCTGGTTAATTGTTTGGAGATAGGGAATCTTCTGGTCAACCCCCACATCTTCCCATTGCGTCAGGATGGGATAATAATTAGGAGTCTGGTGAAAAGTTAGCCCACCCGGAGGGGCGGTCTTGTTCTGGCTGGCGATATTGGCGGCTGTCCTGGCAGCTAACTTCATCGCTTTAGAAGTAGTTTCTTCAGTGAAGGAATAGCCGGTTTGTTCCCCTTCGATCACCCGTATGCCCACTCCATAGTCAACGTTGGTATAAGCTCGATCCACTGCATTATCCTCTAAGCCAACCGAGTTGGTGATGCGGTGCTGAAAGAAAAGGTCGCAATAATCCCCGCCTCGCTCAAGCGCAGTAGCCATAATCTCACGGATAGTTTTCTCATCCACCCCGAAATGCTTGTAATAATCGTTCAGCTTACCCTTTCCCTCTGGAGGGGTTAAAAATGCTATAGCCGGATTGGGCTTGAAAATGATAGGAATAGTTGCAATGACAACCCCCTTAGCTCCCATTTCCAGAAACTCTCTTCGCGTAAGTTTGGGCATATCGCCTTCCTTTGTTATTTGATTTAGTAATTAATTTTGATTCCAACCAGCCACGCTTTCCTTCTTGCCTTGCCCAGAATCAAATAAACTCTAAACTCTTTGTCAAGTTGTTTATGTGTTGTCGTATTTAAGAACTGATATCCATCTAGCTCTTGCATCTCAATTATACGTATCAAACTCAAATATCCCCAGTGCCGTATCAATGAATTGAGCTTATAAACTCAGAAGTTATCTATTATCTTGGTTTTTGTAAAAACACTGTTGACAAATCTGGGGTTTTTCTTAAATTGAATGCGGAAGAACAGAAGAATAACATATCTTTCGTTTTCTTCAGTAATAAGGTCAATTTAGAATTCTAAGGAGGAAAAATGACCAAAACAAGATTAGTTAGTGGCCTCTTTGCTGCACTCTCGCTTGTACTTTTCGCTAGCCCTCTTTTGTCGCAAGCCAGCTATAATACAAAGTATGTGGCTGAATTTGTCCAAAGTGACCTCTCATTTGATAAGCTGGCAGGATATGATAGGGTGAGGCTCAAAGGTGGTGATTGGTTGAGTGATATTGCCAAACCTATGCTACCGGTTAAAGAGTTAAGAATAGCACTGCCAGCTGGAATGAAGGTGACAGATGTTTATGCCACGGATATTAAAACCCAGGAAATCATCGGCGAATACAATATCTTTCCAGCCCAACCCCCGAAAAAAATAAGCTCCTCGGATGAAGAGATAATAACCGTGCAACCTGACCAGGCACTTTATGCCTCCAGCCAGCCATACCCTTCAAAACTGGTGGAGTTCCTTAGGCAGACTGATTTGGCTGGTCAGAGCATAGCTATAATCAGGGTTTATCCCTTACAATACATTCCAGCTGAAAAGAAACTTACCCTTTACGCTTCCCTTAACTTGGTTATTGAAGGTACTGGGGGATATGAATATGGTGATTACTTACCGCCGAATATATCGGACCAAGCCAGGGAAACCTATGAGCAGATGGTCAAAGATATTGTGATCAACCCGGAGGATGTCCATTTGAACACAGGCATGGCAATCGGTGCTCCCACTCTCCTCCCTCCCGGCTCCTTTGGTCATGCCATCATCGCTCACACCTACCGCGTATCAGCCTTCCAACCTCTGGTCAGGTGGCACACTAAAAAGGGAGTGAAAGATACGGTGGTGACTACAGATGATATTTATGCCGCATACAGCGGAGCCACCAACCAGGAGAAGATCCGCAACTTCATAAAAGACGCGCACACGACCTGGGGCACAACCTATTTTCTTCTTGGGGGTGAGAATGAAGAAGTTCCCTTTGAATACCGAACCTACTATAACGGGGAGAGTACGCCCAGCGACCAATACTATTCTGATTATGATGATGATTGGACTAACGAGGTCTTTGTGGGCAGAATCCCTGCAGGAAGCTCAACTGCGGTTACTACTTTCGTTAACAAGGTTCTAAAATATGAGACTGATCCCCCTCGAACAGACTACCCTCTGGATGTTTTGCTTGTCGGAATGGATTTGGATGCCAGCACGCCCAGTCAAGATACGAAGGAAGCCGTTTATATTCCCTCGCGCTTCAACGTAACTAAGGTGTACGATAGTGATGGTACCAACCACAAAACTGCAACTATCGCTGCCCTCAACGCCGGACAGAACCTGGTAAATCATTCTGACCATTCCAATTATGATGTCATGGGCACAGGATATGTTAACCACAACCTGCTGCTCAGTCAAGCAGATGTAAATAATCTGACCAATGACAATCAAATGTCTATAATAGTTTCCACTGGTTGTCTTCCCAATAAAATGGATGCCGGCGATTGCATTGCTGAAACCTTTGTCGAATACAACCCCAATCAGGCAGGAGTGGCTTTCACTGGCAACACTCGCGACGGATGGTATACTCAAGGCGACCCTTACACCTTAAGTGCTGCCCTGGATATGCAGTGGTGGGCCGCGCTTTTCAACCGCAATAAGTATAACTTGGGTCAAGCTCTTGCGGACAGCAAACACAACTTCAGCACTCCAGGTAACATCGAGAAGCATTGCGAATGGACATTCAATCTTTTGGGTGAGCCGGAGATGCCTATCTGGACAGATGAGCCGGATAGTTTCGCAGTGAGCTTCTCTCACGCTATTCCAATTGGAAGTTCCTCGTTTTTGGTGCATGTTGAGGATTCAACCACACACAGCGCTGTATATCAAGCTTACGTCTGCCTGTGGAAAGGGAGTGAAGTTTATCTAAAGGGAAATACCAATACCAGTGGAAATATAACCTTTAATCCCTCACCATCTACCCAGGGCATCATGTATGTGACTGTAACTAAACATGACTACCTCCCTTGTCAGGATTCAGCCAGTGTGGCTAGCCCGGTGGTCAGAACTGACCCAGCTACGGAGGTTGAAGAGACCGGTGCGACTATCCATGGTTATCTGGATAATGATGGCGGATTTGAGGCAACCTGCTGGCTCTTCTGGGATACTGATTCTGTAGTGCCTTATGCCAATAGCGAATCTCTGGGAGTTTTCCCCAACGCTTCAGAGTTCAGCAAAGATCTCACCGGTCTGACAGAAGGAACAGCTTATTATTACATTGCTAAAGGATTTAATATTGCTGGTTGGGGTAGTGGTGGAGAGCTGGCGTTTTTGACCAAACCCTTGGCCCCCACTGAACTGACTGCACAAGGAGTTGCCTGGAATAAAACAAGTCTCTCCTGGACTAAACCTTCATCTGCAGATAGGACGGTTATCGAAAGAGACACTCTAACAAGCTGGACAAGGGGAGAGGGAACAGAAGTTTATAATGATGCAGGAACAACTTGCCAGGATTCCACCTTGGTGCCTTTAACTCACTACTATTATCAAGCGTGGTCATATTCCTCAGAAGGGGAATTATCACAATATAGCGATGAATTTGCTACAGCCGATGCCACCACACTCTTCAGGCATGGCGATGCCAATGCTGATAAGCAGATAACTGTTTCGGATGTGATATATCTGATTAACTACCTGTTCAAAGGTGGACCTGCACCCGTCCCTGTTATGGAAGCCGGAGACCCGAATTGTGACGCAAAGGTGACTGTCTCGGATGTGATATATCTGATTAATTTCCTGTTCAAAGGTGGCCCTTCACCTTGCTAAGAAATACAGGGGCAACCCCCCTGTTAAGCGGAGCGAAATCCCGATTCATTCGGGGCGGTTGCAAAAAAACGTAACCCCCTGTTATCCCCCTTATCAGGGGGATAGGTAATGTCCCTCTTCTGATGGCACGGGGCAAAAATCGTTCCTCCCCTGATAAGGGGAGGTCAGGAGGGGTCCAGCGGGCCCATCAAGCCGGAATAAATACGACCCTAAAAGAGAAAGACAAAAGCGGCAGGAAAATTTCAATCCTGCCTCTTTGTTTTTCTCAAAATTTTTGCTTTCTTACAAATCCCTCATTGAATCTTTTTTGTTTGCCAATCGAATCTTTATTGAGTCGTTTAACTCTTTGTAATTTATGGACTAACAAATAATCAATTTGTCCTATTGACTTGGTTTTTTTCTGCCGTATATTATGTATGGAATTTGCTCTTTGATTTTTTGACTGCGAAATGTTTACCTATTTTGTTTTTTGGTTTTCATACTATGAACCGTGAACCGTTAACCGTGAACTTTATCTTTAGAGTTCATTCTTTGTTTTATTTACTATGAACTGTCAACCGTGAACTGTGAACTGAATTTCCGGGGGCGATATGGTTTCGACGGGGATAGAAGGGCAGGACTGGCATGCCGAGGTACCCAGTTCCCTCGTTAATCCATTGGGACAAATTCAAGTGCAAACGATTATGCGTATGCACTGGCTGCCTAATTAAAAAAAGGTAGCCCGTCAGGTTTGGGCTTGTCGGCTGGCTCAAATTTTGGCGTCGAGATAAACCGAATAGTCTAAATTCTCGCTTGGGGGATTTGGGCGAAAATTAAATCTAAGCTAGCCTTGGGGAAAACCTGCTGGTTGGTGTTCCCTGGGGCAAAATAAAAATAAACCGGATAAGCATGTAGAAGGTTTTGAATCTTTGTCTTCGGACGTGGGTTCGATTCCCACCGCCTCCAGTTTGAATATCAATGCACTTTAATGAGATTTGCAGGCGACCCATATGGGTCGCCTGCAGAGAGAATTGTTAATTTGAATTTATCTGTCATTCCTGTCCCCGTAGGGGATAAACTGCAGCAGGAATCCAGATATAGGGGGTTGACCCAGAAGTTTATTGTCATCGCGAGCGATCCCGACTTTATCGGGAGAGCGTGGCGATCTCGATTTTATAACCTATGATGTTGTAAGAGATTGCCACGTCGTCCGCCACAGGCGAGACTCCTCGCAATGACAGCCAAGAAACCTTTAAGTGAACTGAAATACTCTTTTGGACCCGCCCCTGCATTGCCGTTTAAATGTAATTACAGCAATCCAAGGAATGGATCCCCGATTAAATCACTCGGGGATGACAACCTAAAGGTAATATAAAATGAATTCTCAAGACCTTCTTAATCTTATAAAATATCGCCGCAGCATCAGGAAATTCTCGGATAAACCAATTGAGGAAGACAAATTAAATCTGATTTTAGAATCTGCCCGCCTGGCACCCTCATCTTCAAATTCCCAACCCTGGCATTTTGTGGTGATAAAGGATAAGGAGGTTATGAAGAAACTGGTTGGTGCGGTGCCTCTGGGGATAAGACCCAATATCTGGTTTTCCAATGTGCCGATTGTAATCGCCTGTTTAGCCAAGCCGCATGCAATTGAACATCAGCTTGCCAAAATCGTAGCAAGTGATTATCATAGGATAGATTGCTCCATTGCCATAGAGCATATGGTTCTGATGGCAACCTCCTTGGGAATTGGAAGTTGCTGGGTGGGTTGGTTTGACCAAAAGAAGACGAAGAAAATCCTGGGTGTTCCTAAGGGGTGGGATGTGGTTATGTTTTTGCCCTTGGGTTATCCTGCGGACGAAAGCAACCAAGATGGGATGGCTGGGATAAAACCCCGACCGCGAAAAAACTTATCTGAAATGATATCCTTTAACCGTTTCCATTAAAAGGGAGGTGTTTTATGAAAAAGTATGCAATTTTTTCATTTCTGATTTTTTCTTTTTTAATTTTCAGTTGCTCCAGGCAGACCGCAGAAGACCATTTCAAAAAAGGAGTCAGGTATCAATTGATGGCCAACTCCGATTCAGCCGTATTGGAATATCAAAAGGCAATCAAGTCGGATTCAACTTACGTCCAGGCACATCTCAATTTAGGCGTGCTTTATACTGAGAAGGGGATGTATGACCAAGCCATAGAGTCTTATAAGAAAGTCATCCGCTTTACCCCGCTCCACGCCAAAGCCTATTACAATCTGGGATATGTTTATACTATCAAAGGAGATAAAGAGAAAGCCCAAGAGCAATATGAGCAACTTAAAAGCTTAGACCCGCAGTTAGCCCAAAAATTAAAGGAGAAAATAGAACAAATATGATAAAAGTTGTAAGGGTATTTTTCATCTTAGTTATAATATTTGTGGCTTTGCTGGTCTTGAAGGGAATTATGGATAATGTGGGCTACCTCAGGGAAAAGAACCGGATTAACTATTTCCTGGATAACCAATTCTCCAAACTAAAGTTTGTGGACCTTCCCCGACTTCTCTTAACCAACAGCAAGGATGACTTATTGGTCAGCAATGGAATTTATATTTCCGATCGCCAGAAAAGCACTGAAGGGATAAAAGATTGGAGAAGAATCCAACATTGGATAAAAAAGAATAAGGATTTCTCCTATCTGGAAGTTGACTTAATCTCCTTTTATTCTCCAAAAGATGTCTGGATTTTTTATAAGTCTGAAGAGGATAGTAAAATCTTAGAACTCCCCCATGAAATTTTCAAACAGAAGGAGGAGGGCTCCTTCGGATATTACATCTCTGAGAGCAAGCCCAAGAAGATAAATCTGGAAGAGTTGAGTCCAGACTATCCGGGGTATGCTTCGTTTCTCCTGATAGTGAAGGATAATCTTTTTATTGAAATGGATGAATCCTCTTCATCTGAAAATACCGATCATAAGCTGGCCGTTTTAAAGCAAATAACCCCTTCCCAGTGAACTTCCCCCTAAGGGGGCGTTCAAAACATCTCCTCCCCCTTGAGGGGGAGGACTAAGTTGAAAATCTCGCCAAAGGCGGAGAGAGGGTGAGATAATGTTTGCTATCCCCCTCACCCCTTCGCTTCGCTTTAGGGCAGGCTCTAACCCTCTCCCCCAAGGGAGAGGGAACTTATAGAAACGTCATTCATCCCCCTAGGGGGGTATTCTGACACATGTTTCATAAATCTGTTCCTTAACATGCTAATCTATCCTCTCTTTGCTATAATCTTCTGGGGACTATCATTTGTTGCCACCAAAATCGCCCTACGGGAGCTATCGCCCGCTATTTTGATCTTATTGAGATTTGTTATCGGCGTTTTGATTTTGGCTGGGGCGCTTGCCTTCAAAAAATATCCTCTTAAGATAAAACAATCTGATATTTTTCTTCTCCTCTTTTGTGGTCTTATAATCGCTATTCATATTTCGGTTCAGGTCAGTGGAATGAGGTTCACCACTGCCTCCAACACCGCCTGGATTGTTGCCACTTCACCGGTGTTTGTAGTTATTCTATCTCGTCTTGTATTTAAGGAGAGGTTTTCCTTCTTGAAGATAGTTGGGATTACGCTTGCCATTTTAGGAGTCATATTTCTGGTAAGCAAGGGGGAACCAAAAAACATCAGCTTCATTCGAAGTCCGGGCGACTGGATGATATTAGTCAGCAGTGTCACTTGGGCGATTTATTCTGTTGCCAGCAAAAAACTGCTCGATACCTATTCGGCCACTTTGATAACGTTCTATTCTCTGGCTATAATCTGTATCCTGACTCTTCCTTTGAGTTTAAACCACCAATCCTTTGTTTCTGTGTTAGAGCTTTCGAAAGTAGGTTGGATGGCTATTGCTTATTTGGGAATCTTCTGCTCCGGAATTGCCTATCTTTTCTGGTCAAAGGCGCTCAAAGGTGGAAATGCGGGCGAAGTCAGCGTTTATCTCTATTTGGAGCCTTTAGTAGCCACAATCGGGGCGAGTTTGATACTAAGAGAGGCAATCACTTTTTGGCTTCTGATTGGTGGGGCTTTGGTAATATCAGGCATCTATATGGTTTCAGCCAAAAGAGGATTAATGGGAGGGTGATATTCTTTTATCCTCCTTCCGATTATATAATTGGAGACCCATTTTGGCAGTTTTGTATTGCTTCAAGGCACTCTTGTTGATATTTTATTTGATATGAAGGATAAACTAATTGTTGGAATTTCCGGTTTAAGGGGAGTGGTGGGAAAGACTCTTTTCCCTGAAACCGCACTGGGATATGCTCTTGCTTTTGGGATCTTGTGCCATAAGGGAAAGGTGGTTGTGGCAAGGGACTCCAGAGTTTCTGGAAAGGTTTTGAAACGTGCTGCAGTATCTGGATTGTTGTCAGTTGGATGCGATGTTGTAGATTTGGGAATTTGCCCTACCCCGACTTTGACTTTAGCCACTGAGAAACTCGGGGCAGTTGGAGGAATCTGCATAACTGCCAGCCATAACCCCTTCCAGTGGAATGGAATGAAGTTTGTTGAAAAAGACGGAACTTTTCTGAATAAGAAAAAGATGGAAAAATTGAATCTTTTGGTCCAGAAAACCAATATAAGTCATATTAAGAAAGTTCCTTTATGTAAATTATCTCCAAAAGAAGATTGGTATAAGAAACATATTGACTATATCCTAAAACTGGGATTTGTACAAAAGGACAAAATAAGAAAGGCTAATTTAAAGGTGGTGGTTGACTGCAATAATGGAGCAGGAAGCAGAATTGCTCCTTTGCTCTTAAGAAAACTGGGGTGCAAGATAGTTGAGCTGAATTGCGATTTTTCCAAAAGTTTTGCTCATGCACCTGAGCCGACTGTTGAAAACCTTTTGTCCCTGGCAAAAGTGGTCAGAGACAAAAATGCTGATGTTGGGTTCTGTCTTGATCCGGATGGAGATAGATTAAGCCTGGTGGCAGATGAAGGAACTCCTTTGAGCGAGGAATATACCCTGGCTTTGGCTACCCGATTTATCTTAAGCAAAAATCCCAAGGAAGTGGTTATAAACCTTTCCACTTCCAGAATGACTCAAGAAGTGGCAGAAAAATCAGGATGTAAAGTATATCGCACTCCAGTAGGGGAATACAATGTTGCCAAGAAACTGAAAGAAATTAAGGGAGTAATTGGAGGGGAAGGAAATGGTGGAGTCATCTTGCCAGAACTGCATTATACCAGGGATGCTCTGGTGGGAATGGCTTTGATTGTGGAGTACTTGGCAGAATCAAATCGAAAATTGAGCCAGATCATACAGGATATGCCGAAATACTTCATGCTAAAGAAGAAAATCGAAGTATCGAAAGATTTTGATGATAGACTTGAAGGTTTAATCAAGAGATTCAAAAAGGAGAGGATAAATAAAAAGGATGGAATAAGGATTGACTTTAAGGATAGTTGGCTACATATAAGAAAATCAAATACCGAGCCGGCGGCCCGAATCATAGCTGAAGCTAAGACCAAGAAAACTGCGGAAGATTTAGCCAAGGAAGGTTTGGAATTATTAACTTGAAAAAAAGGAGATAAAAAGATGTGCGGCATAGTAGGTTATGTGGGAACAAAAAAAGCTGTACCGATCTTGCTCGAAGGGCTAAAGAGATTGGAATATAGAGGGTATGATTCAGCTGGAATAGCTATTTTGGAAGAGGGAGGGCTACTCTCCAAGAAGACCGCGGGCAAGATTGTTGCGTTGGAAACTTTGTTAAAAGATGATAACTTCAAAGGCACGGTGGGCATAGCCCATACCAGATGGGCAACCCATGGTGAGCCAACTGACTTGAATGCCCATCCGCACGTTGACTGTTCCGGAAAGATCGCAGTGGTGCACAATGGAGTGATTGAGAATTTCCACAGTTTAAAGGAACTCCTCTTAAGAAAGGGGCATAAGTTCATATCTGATACTGACACTGAAGTTATCGCTCATCTGATTGAGGAGTATTATGAGGGGAGTCTGGTGGAAGCAACCCGCTCCGCCCTTTCTCTGGTCGAAGGAACTTATGGTATTGCAGTCATTTCTAAAGACAATCCCGATGAGATAGTGGCTGCCCGGCACGGAAGCCCGTTGGTCTTGGGAAGTGGCAAGGATGAGAACTTCGTGGCTTCAGATGTGGCTGCTATTTTGAGACACACCAATCAGGTGGTCTATTTGCAGGATAAGGAGTTAGCCTCCATTACCAAAGATGGCTTCTCCATCTCCACTATTGATAATGTCAAGGTTACTCCCCACATTCAAGAGATATCCTGGAGTTTGGATATGATAGAGAAAGAGGGTTTCCCTCATTTCATGCTCAAGGAGATCTTCGAACAGCCTACCACCTTAAGAAATGCTATGCGTGGAAGATTGAATTACGAGGAGGGAACTGCCCGCTTAAACGGACTGAACCTGCAATACGAGCAGCTCCACTTAATCGACCGCATAATTCTGACCGCCTGCGGAACCGCCTGGCATGCTGCTTTGGTGGGTGAATATGTGATAGAGAAGTATGCTCGCATCCCGGTGGAGGTGGAATATGCTTCGGAATTCAGGTATCGCAGCCCCATAATCCGTGATGGAACCACCGTGTTTGTGATTAGCCAGTCTGGGGAGACCGCGGACACTTTGGCAGCTTTAAAGGAAGCCAAAAGAAAGGGAGCTACGGTCTTGGGAATATGCAATGTAGTGGGTAGCACCATTGCGCGCGAAACAGACGGCGGAGTCTATACCCATGCCGGTCCGGAAATAGGAGTGGCTTCGACCAAAGCCTTCACCGCCCAGATGGCGGTGCTTTCGCTTTTATCCTTGCTTTTAGGCAGGATGAGAGATATGTCTTTGGAACAGGGACGGGAGATAATAAATGCTATGCAAAAGCTTCCTGAGCAGGTGGAGTGGATGTTGAAAAACGAAGGGCAAGTCAAGGAGATTGCAAAACATTATTACAAGAAAAACAACTTCCTCTTCTTGGGCAGAGGAGTCAACTTCCCGGTTGGTTTGGAAGGTGCCTTGAAGATGAAGGAGATATCGTATATCCACGCTGAAGGTTATCCGGCCGCAGAGATGAAGCACGGTCCCATTGCCTTAATTGACGAGAATATGCCGGTGGTGGTGGTTGCCTTAAAAGATAGTGTCTATGCTAAGGTGTCTTCCAATATCGAAGAGATAAAAGCTCGCAAGGGTTCAATTATCGCCATAGCGACAGAGGGGGACACACAAATAGCTAAGAAAGTTGACCATGTGATTTATATACCCCAGACCTTAGAGCATTTAACTCCGCTTCTTTCTATTATACCCCTGCAACTTTTGGCTTATCATGTCGCAGTCCTGCGCGGATGCAACGTTGACCAGCCCAGGAATTTGGCAAAAAGCGTGACCGTGGAATAATATGCAAATACGCACAGGGATAAATTCCCTGTGCTACGAATAAAATATTCGTAGGTGTGGGAATTTCCTTCGACTTTGCTCAGGATGGTGAACTTGTTGAACCACATCCCACACCATGTCTCCATACAAAAGTCTGTAGGGACAGGTCGCGTGGAACATCCCGCTAAAAGCGTGGAACCTGTCCCTACGCCTTTATTCAAATTTGATGTGTTGCTTGAGGATATCGATTAATCTATCTTTTTTTGCGATTTTGCTGGTGAAGATGTAAAAAGAATCTTCTACGCCACTTGGTCGTCTGAACTTGACCTCAACCACTTTATACGGCTTTTCAAAAGGATACACTGAGGGCATTTCCGTTATCCTAGCCGAGACAATCTGTTCAACGCCGAGTTCAAGTTTACGCAGGTTAAAAAAGTATGGCTTCCAGTTTGCCTTTATGGAAAGTGGGAAAAAAGCGATTTTCATCTGTGTCATTATGATTGCTGGCTTTGCCACACATCGCAAGAATGCTAGCCCAACAACTATCAACAACAAACCAGAGATTGCAGCCACAATCCACCCCAACCTATCCCCAGAATGCCATATAAACAGATTGTCCAAAGCGTCACGTATTATCATAAAACCAATCCCTAGACTAATAATAAACTCGAATATGGCCAAGCCAATAAACCACTTGCAATAATAGAATTTCTCCTCCATAACTCCCTCCTTATATATGAATTTAAGTATCTACATACAGATTATCGGACAAGAACCCCATTGGCTTAAGAATTAGGCAGACCGATTCTTTGTAGTTGCCTAATTCATTAGACGGTTTTTTAAAACCGCTCCATCTTCTGACAAGCTCAGGATAGAGTATATGGAGTGCATTGACCACGTCAATGCTGCATCGTCACGGACGATGCACTCCAAAGAATATCTCAAGGTCTATTTGCGACAGTGCCGAATGCCGCCTACAACAGGAAATGAGTGCGTAGGGGCAATTCATGAATTGCTCCTACTGTTTTTCGTAGCGAAGTGTCGGGTAACTCTCCCGCTGAGGCGGAACTCCCAACCCGACCTACTAAACTTATCAGGGGAGGAACGCCTCTGTCCCCCTGACAAGGGGGACGATAGGGGGTTAGGTTCTTTCATGTGCCCCAAAATTACTTTCCCCTTGCTTTTATTCTTTGACGTATTATATTTACGGAAACCATTTAGGAGGCGATTTTTGTGAAGGAGAAAATTCATCCTCAATATTTTGAAACCACCATCACTTGTGCTTGTGGGAATGTGATTAATACCCGCTCTACAGTCAAGGATATCCATGTGGAAATCTGCTCCGCCTGTCACCCCTTCTTCACCGGAAAGCAGAAGTTGATTGATTCTGCTGGAAGGGTGGAAAGATTCATAAAGAAATATGGCAAGAAAGAGGAGAACAAGAAAGAGCAGTAGATGTTAGGACTTTATCCCGACTAATGAGGCTTTGCGCCTTCTTAGTCGGGATATTTTTTGGAGAAAAATGTCCAAGCCCAAAGTTGGAGGCCAAGCGGTGATCGAAGGGGTTATGATACGCTCCCCCTGGAGAATATCCACTGCTATCCGCAAACCCGATGGCGGAATTGAGGTGAGGGGCCAGGATTATGTTGCCTTTTCTAAAAGATACAAGATTTTGAACATCCCTATATTGAGAGGAGTAATTAACTTTTTCGAGATGCTGGTAATCGGAATCTCAACTCTTAATTTCTCGGCTAATTTCGCTTTGGATGAGGCGGAAAAGCTTGAGGGAAAAAAGCCCAGCTCTAAACGTTCCAAGGATATGGCATTGGCTTTGACTGTCATTATCGCCTTTGCTTTGGGGATGCTGGTCTTTTTCTTTTTTCCCTTATTCATCTCCAATTTTGTTGGCATAAGCCATGATGCCTTCGCCTTCAATCTCTTAACCGGGCTGATACGAGTGACCCTGTTTTTGGGATACCTTTGGGGCATATCTTTATTTGGAGAATTCAAGAAAATCTTTCAATATCATGGGGCGGAGCATAAGACC
>DASWLN010000020.1:0-2914 GCA_036396115.1 Candidatus Zixiibacteriota bacterium | reverse complement strand
GACCAAACCTTTTTCCTTGCCATCAATACCACTCCAAACCCTTCCCTGCCCAATCGAATCCACCTTTTCCTCGCTCAGCTTCCTTCCATTGGCCACCTTGGAGACGAACTCCTTGTATCCCATTTTGATCAGCTCCTCTATGCACTTTCCCTCTTCCGGAGTGGGCTTGCGGTCTGGCACAGTTATACCCAAAATCGGAATAGTGATTCCAAAGCCAAAATCCGCATGTTCACCTGCTTTCACATAATCCGAAGTAAGTCCCAATTTCGAACCTATTCCCTGGTTATAGATCATTCCTCCGATTACTCCGATGGAACCGGTTACAGTGTTGGGCGCAGCTACGATGGTATCCCCATACATCGAAATCCAATAACCCCCAGAAGCAGCTACTCCCCCTTGGCTCACAATCACCGGCTTTTTCTTAGCACACTTCCTTAAGGCTTCAGCCACCACATCTGAAGCTAAGGCGTCTCCACCCGGAGAGTCAACTCGGAAGACCACCGCTTTCACTCGACTATCACCTTCAAGTTGCCTAAATATCCCCTCCAGTTGGCGTGCGTTAATCCCCTCATCCATAGCACACACACCCAAAGCATAGACAACTACTATCTTTGGCTTTTCTCCCCAGGTGCGCGAAGGGAACTTCTCATCTACAAATCTTTTAGCTTCTATCGTCCCTTTGTTTTTCCCTTCTAATGATTTGATGACCTCATCAATATCCTTCCACCTTGCCAACGTATCTACCAACCCGCTGTCTAAAGCATCCTTTGCCAAAAAGATCATCTTATTGTTGACCCAAAAGTCGAACCTCTCCTCTGAGATATTGCGTGAGGAAGCAACATCCTTCCTCACCAGAGCATAGAAGTCATCCACCAGCTCTTGCCTTTGCTCCCTATCCGGCTCTGACATCTTCTCTCGGGAAAAACTCTCGTTGGCTGACTTGTAAGTGAAAAACCGCCATTCGTCAAAACCAACACCCATTTTCTCCAGCATATTGCGATAGTAGGTGCGTCCGGCTACGTATCCCGGAAGGGCGATCAGTCCCATGGGGTCCATTACGATTCTGTCCGCCACGCTGGCTAAGTGGTATTCTGGCATCCCCGCCCCATCGATGAAAATGACTACTTTCTTGCCGGCTTCTTTTACCTCTATCAACTTCTGGTGAATCTCCCAGGCGAACTCGCCGGAGAACTCTATACCCGAAAGGTTCAAGGCGACTCCAGCAACTCTCGGGTCTTGAATAGCATCCTCCAGAGAGAATAAAATCCCACTTAAGGTATGAGTTTCATCATCGAAGAAGCGATACTTCTGATAGGCGACATTCCCTTTTAGGTTCAGAGATAAGTAGCTTTTGTTCTTCTTGAGATATCTATCAAAGATGTTATCTATTGGATATCCCGTACGAAGCCCATAGGTGGTGTAGCTTACTTTCTGTTTGTCGTCTAAATGGGCAACTGAGGAGAAAACCTTTTTGCCCAGGCTGAAGTTCAATCCCAAGCTGAAGAATTTATTATCAAGATATTTTCCCACCACCTGAAAGCCACGGATTGGCTCCAAAGCCAACCCCACTCCCCAGCGAGCGTCTTCCAATTTATCCTGTTTGTGCATCTCTGCATCCGCAAACAAAGTAATAAGTGAATTTCCCAAGGGACGGATTCCCAAATCTACAACTCCGCTCCTGTGTGAATGTTTGGTGGCGAAATTTCCAACAAGACCCAAGGAGGCAACCCTGCAAGGCCTAAAGCATGAGCCAACTATGAAAATATCACCCGGCCTTTGGGTCACATCTCCTGTCGACCAGCCATAACCCAAACCAAAGCTATTTCCTCTATCTCCAAACGCAACTCCCAAACGGTAATCGGTTACGCTCTGGGATGAAGGAAGCTTCTGATGAACCACTCCAAATCCCAAATGCGGAATACCGCTGAACAAACCCCATCTCTTGATAGATTTAAACTTGGCGTCTTGGTCCGACCAGAAATACTCTAACTCGAACCCCGGCAACATCCCCACTGTGGCTGGATTGACGTAAGCTCCAATTGCACCCGCTTCGCTGGAAGGGGAAGTTGAAAGGAAATCTACTTGAGTATAATAGGAAGAAATAGGTCCCTCTTGCGCATCTGCTAACCCCATCCGCACCAAAACCACGCAAAACACTAACAAAAGACAAACCCTTTTCATCTGCCCTCCTTTATCCAAGAGGTTAGAACTCCTTTATTTTCATCTACGGACAAATAAAAACAATGTTTCAACCAGCAAAAGTCAACTTTATTATCTCCTTAATCTTATCATCTCCAAAAATCTCTCCAGCTCTTTAATCTTTAAAAGATAGCAGGCAAGGAAATAACTTCCCAAACAAACAATCCCAGCCAAGAGGACGAGGATTATCTTTTGCAGGATGCCGGCAACCTGCAGATTGCAGGAGGAAGCGGTCAAAAACAAAGTCAGGCACATTCCCATAAAAGCGGAAGCAAATAGAATTTTCACAAAAGAGACTACCAAATCCTTTGTGTTAATTGGCGAAATTATCTTGTTCATAGCGTAAATCAAGAAAAACATATTGAATATCGCCGCAATGGAAGTTCCAAAAGCAAGCCCCCTAAATCCGAGCGGTCCCATCAAAATCAAATTCAAACCGACATTCAAAGCCACCGCGAAAATGCCGATGGTGACCGGGGTTTTGGCATTTCCAACCGAATAAAATGCAGGCACCAAAACTCTGGAGGAAGCATAACCGAAAAGCCCAATGGAGTAGAATATCAAAGCACCTGAAGTATTGACTGTATCCAAAAATGAAAATTGTCCGTGCTGATATAAAAGAGATATAATCGGCTTGGATGCTACGCCTAAGAAAAATGCGGATGGCAAAGTCAAAAAGAAAACCAACTTGACTGAGGAAGTGCAAGTGTCAACC
>DASWLN010000019.1:0-4149 GCA_036396115.1 Candidatus Zixiibacteriota bacterium | reverse complement strand
TAAAGAATTTGACAAACCAGTCTTTGTATATAACTATCCCAAGAAAGCGCGCGCTTTCTATATGAAGCCCCATCCCCAGAGAGACGATTTAGTTTTATGTGCCGATCTTTTGGCTCCAGAAGGGTATGGAGAGATAATTGGCGGGTCACAGAGAAATGATGATTACGATAGTTTACTTAAAAGGATAAAAGAGGAGAAACTGCCGGAAGAGGCATACGAATGGTATCTGGATTTGAGGAAATACGGCTCCGTTCCTCATTCTGGATTCGGTTTGGGTGTAGAACGAGTAGTTACATGGATTTGCGGTCTGCCGCACATAAGGGAGAGTATACCTTTTCCGAGAATGTTGTATAAATTGTACCCGTAAAGTGTTCTTGCTCGATTCATCTACGAGGGATGGAATAAATTCCCGTCCCTACAAGGAGAGTGGATTTTCGTAGGGCAGGGCATTTAGCCCTGCCAAATTCAAAGCTTAGTTGCTCGATTCACAGTTCGACTTTGCTCACCGTCTTGAGCCAGTGCTTAGACTTCGCTCAGCACCATGAGTTTATGGTTCGACGTTGCTCACCACCCTGAGCTTGTCGAAGGGTCGAGCGAATCTACGCAAGAATGAGGGACAGAACACTGTTCTGTCCCTACAGAAAAAATACACAAAGCTCTATTTTTGAGGAGTTAAATTTGAAGACCTACCCATCTAGAGAAATAGAAGCCAAATGGCAGAAAATCTGGGAGGAGAATAAGCTTTATAAAACTCCTGAGTTTCCCAAGAAGAAATACTATATGTTAGAGATGTTCGCCTATCCTTCCGGAGATATTCATATCGGACATTTCAGGAACTACATAATCGGGGATGCAGTGGCCCGACAGAAGATGATGCAAGGATATGAAGTCCTGCATCCTTTCGGTTGGGATGCTTTCGGCTTGCCGGCTGAGATAGCCGCCATAGAGAGAAATGTCCATCCTCGTGAGTGGACTTTGAGCAATATCAATGTCTCTAGGTCGACCCTAAAGAGAATTGGTCTAAGTTATGATTGGGACAGGGAGGTCATCACCTGCCTGCCAGACTATTACAGATGGACTCAGTGGATGTTCATTCAGCTATACAAAAACAATCTAGCATACAGGGCACAATCCTTGGTCAACTGGTGTCCAACCTGCAAGACGGTTTTGGCAAATGAACAAGTTGAGCAGGGGAGATGCTGGAGATGTAAAAGCGAAGTGACAAAAAAAGAATTGGAGCAGTGGTTTTTCAGAATCACAGCATATGCCGACAGGTTACTAAGTGGCTTAGATAAGTTAGACGGATGGCGCCCGAACGTAAAGATTATGCAGAGGAACTGGATAGGGAAGAGCCAGGGAGTGGAAATAGATTTTGAAATCGAAAATAGCGACAAGAAGATATCCGTCTTTACCACTCGACCTGATACTATCTATGGTGTTACTTTTATGGCAATCTCCCCGGAGAATCAACTTCTCAAGGAACTAAAGATAGATTCTAAACACGCAAAAGCAGTAGAGGAATACATCCGAAAGTCCATTCAGAAGTCAGATATCGAAAGAACTGCTTTAGGAGAAAAAGATGGAGTCTTTACCGGAGTCTATGCTATAAACCCACTCTCAAAAGAGAAAATCCAGCTTTGGGTAGGTGATTATGTTTTAGCCACTTATGGCACAGGGATAGTGATGGGTGTACCAGCCCATGACCAGAGAGACTTTGAATTTGCCAAAAAATACAAAATCCCACTTAAAGTGGTAATTCAACCAGAAGGAGCTAACTTATTGGTAGACAATATGCAGGGAGCATATACTGAGCCTGGAATTATGATTAATTCAGATATATTCAACGGCACTTGGTCAAGCGATGGAATCCAAAAAGTTAATCAATATGTCGTTGATAGGGGCCTGGGTAGGCTTAAAACGAATTATAAGCTCCGAGACTGGCTTATCTCACGGCAAAGGTATTGGGGTGCCCCTATCCCTATAATTTATTGCCAGAAGTGCGGTATTTTGCCTGTTTTGGAGAAAGATCTACCAGTGCTTTTGCCAGAGGGGGAAATCGACTTCATACCTAAGGGCAGGTCCCCTTTGGCTGATGTGCCGAAATTTGTCAATATTACTTGCCCCAAATGCAAAGGGGTGGCTAAAAGAGATGTTGACACCATGGACACTTTTGTCTGCTCGTCCTGGTATTTCTTAAGATATGGGGATGCGCACAATGGTAAGGAACCATTTTCAAAAGAAAAGGCAAAGTTCTGGCTTCCGGTTGACAAGTATATAGGCGGGATTGAGCATGCTTGTGGGCATCTACTTTATTTTAGGTTTTTCACTAAGTTTTTATTTGATATAGGTTGGCTGAAAGTGGATGAGCCGGCAATCGAGCTTTTTAATCACGGAATGGTTTTGGACAGTGAAGGACAGGTTATGTCGAAGTCTAAAGGAAATGTAAGTTCTCCTGTGGATTTGATAGACAAGTATGGGGTTGACGTCTCGAGAGTGGCTATGTATTTCTCCGCACCTTCTGAAAGAGAGGTATTGTGGTCAGAGGAAGGGATAACTGGGGCAAAAAGGTTCTTAAACAGGGTTTATGCCCTATTGGAGAGAATGAAGACTAACGGGGTTGAGTTTGACTGTAACTCTATATCCGATAAAGAGAAAGAAATATATAAGCATTTACATAGAACTATTAAGAAAGTATCTGAAGATATTGATAGGCTTCAGTTTAACACAGCAATTGCAAGTATGATGGAATTTTTGAATCAGTTTGAGACTTTGAGTGGTGACGCGAAAATCTATGGTTATTGCTTAACCGTACTTGCTCAGTTATTAGCGCCATTCACACCACATCTTTCAGAAGAAATATGGAGCGGATTAGGCAAGAATATAAGTATTTTTAAATGTAAATGGCCTGAATACAATAAGGAAGCCGTAAAGTTCGAGCAAATCACGATTCCGGTTCAAGTGAATGGTAAACTGAGAAGTACTCTTGTTGTGCCTGTTGATGTGGGCGAGGAGGAAGTTAAGATAAAGGCAGTGCAGGATGAAAAAGTGAAGCCGTATCTCGAGGGAAAGAGAATTTTAAAGACGATTTTTGTGAAGAATAGGTTGATAAATTTGGTGGTAAAGTAGAATTTGGAGTGAAGAATTCCACCCACAGGGCGGGGCTTTAAAACCTAAAATTCAAAACCAAACCGGGATCCCGAATCAAGTTCGGGATGACAAAAACCGTAAAACCAAACCCTGTTGTCATGCTGAACTCGTTTCAGCATCTGGACGTCGAACGAAGAGTCGCTGAAAGTCATGGGTATTGAAACCTTAGTAGTTATCAAAAGGCAGATAAAGGCCGGGTGAAATGAAGATGGTTAAGACTGAAATAGAAGGAGTTGATTATGTATAGAGGGTCGGTGGTACGAGTTGTAGTTTACATAATAGATATTATCTGACGTTACTTCTTCTATGCAATATATTCACTTTCTCAATCCTGCATCGTCACGGAGGATGAACTCCAGATTTATTTGAATTGGGCGTCCATCTTATTATTATAACTTGAATTTCTCCGCCAAGTCCCCTATGAATGGGACCTTCCAACTCTTCCCTTCCAGAACGTGAAGAATACCAGCTGCCGCAGAAATAGCGCAGAGTATAATTAGTGCCGCCCAGAGAAGTTCATTTAGCTTAGGAACGACGAGGAACAAAAAGGATATTATTTCGATCAAGAGGAGCATAAAACCCTGCTTGCCGTGCTTCAGGGCAAATTCATTATTCCTCATCTTAACCAAGGGTATAAAACAAAGGAACGGCACATAAGCAAAAATAGCTGCATTTTTGCCTTCATTCGTTTCTGTTTCCCGTTTAGTCTCTGTCTCTATTTTCTTTTCATTCTCGTCATCGTCCACAAAGAAAGGTTCTACCATAGATCCACCTCCAATTTAGAGTCCTCTATATCTGCCAGAATATCTGGTCACTTCTCTCAGTGGGAATCTCAAACCTGACTAAATCCATGCTTGGCCACCTTTCAAGCTCTTTTCCGTCCTTTCTCACTGTAACCTGAAACCCGACGATCTTTTTGTCCTCGAATTTCATCTGCTGTATTGAAATACCCAATTCAATTATCTCTCCAACTGCCGATTGCACAGGGATAACAGCGGCTTC
>DASWLN010000018.1:0-1665 GCA_036396115.1 Candidatus Zixiibacteriota bacterium | reverse complement strand
GATTATGTTTCTGCCGTTCAGGTCAACCGAGCTTGTTGTTCTTCTATGGAAGCAATAAGAATTGCCTCCATGGCCATTCGCCAGGGTGAGGCGAAGGCGATCATTGCCGGAGGCAGTGAGAGTATGAGCAACGTATCCTATTCGATTAAGAACGCTCGATGGGGAATGCGATTGCAGCACCGGGAGCTTACGGATGGTGTTTGGGATGGCTTGACAGATCCTTACACAGGGCTGATTATGGGCATGACAGCGGAGAATGTTGCCGAAAAATACAATGTTTCGAGAGAGGATCAGGATAAGTTTGCCTATAGAAGTCAGATGCGGACTAAGAAAGCAATTGAAGAGGGAAGATTTAAGGATGAAATTGTGGCGGTTACGATACCTGGTCAAAAGAAAGGTGAACTTAAAATAGTAGACACGGATGAACATCCAAGGCCAGAGACTACTTTGGATAAATTAGGCAAACTATCCCCTGCCTTTAAGAAAGACGGTACGGTTACAGCAGGTAACTCTTCGGGAATAAATGATGGGGCCTCCGCTGTTTTGGTCTTGTCAAGAGAGCTAGCAGACAAGCTGAATATGAAGAGGAAGTGGAAAGTTGTGGGCTCAGCGGCGGTGGGCGTGGATCCCCGAATCATGGGTATTGGCCCCATCCCGGCAATCAAAAAACTTTTGAAGCAGACAGGCTATGATCTGAAAGATATCGAGCTTTTTGAAATCAACGAAGCTTTTGCTGCAGCTTCTTTGGCTGTAGAGCGCGAGCTTGGTTTAAATCCTGATATTGTCAACGTTAATGGGGGTGGAATTGCTCTAGGCCATCCAATTGGGAATACAGGTTGTCGTATCGTTGTAAGTCTGATCCATGAAATGGAAAAACGTGGATTAAAACTCGGACTTGCCGCTTTATGTGGTGGTAGCGGACATGGTGAGGCAATCCTGATAGAAAAAGCATAGAAAAACTAGAGGTATGAAGAAAAGAAATATCTTCGTTTCTGAAGTTCTAAGTTTTTGCCTTGATCCTATTCATGACACATTGGCTATTTCCATTCTAGGCTCCTTGATCTATTTCCCATGAAAATGCTTGAAATTGGTAAAAAAGATAAACATTCGAGATAGAAATAGGAAACCTAATTTTCTAAACAATGCTGAATGGCTTTCTTCTATCCACCACTAACCACTATTCTTCTGATTGTTTGATCCACCTGCTATTCCGAAGTTTGATCGTACGGTCTTATCTTAAACTACCAATGAAGTTGTTCGCGCGAGTCATAAATATTTAAACTGTCCTAAAGAAGGCCAGAAATTAAATTACTCCAGAGGTATGATGCGCGCTTTTACTCAATAATCGTTACCTCTATGAACTAACTTAGAGTGAACATTCGTAGCTGAAATAGTTAATCGGGACTTGATTTGACACCCTCTGCTAAATCAAGTCTCAGCTTCCACATCTTTTAACCTTCCTGCTGCCTTCTGGCTTTCTTAATGTCTTCCAAATAGAACTTGATGAGTGGTGACATCTCGGGGGGTTGCCAATCTGTCTTTTTTGGTTCCTCTGGCCAGGTAAACGGTAGATGCCAGACCTCTCCTGGTTTCTTGGCCCTTTCAAGAACTTCAAGAGTTTTCAACAGAACTTTCCTTTGACCTTCCCGGTCCTCTACTTCTCCC
>DASWLN010000017.1:0-8314 GCA_036396115.1 Candidatus Zixiibacteriota bacterium | reverse complement strand
TGGGCAGAAGAGTTACTACTTCTTCTTCGGTTTCACTCTCTTGGCTACGGCTCACCTGTTTTATCTTTTCTTGGCCCACCGCTTTGAGTTTTCTTACGTCTATAATTATAGCTCTTCGGATTCGCCCATCTTTTATCTTGTCTCCTCCTTTTGGGCAGGCCAGGAGGGGACTTTTCTTTTGTGGCTTTTCTTCGGAGCTATCTTGGGTTTATTCCTCATTAAAAAGCAAGGGGTCTATAAGAATCATCTACTTTTCTTTTATCTTTTAATCCAGATTTTCCTCTTAGCTGTGCTTTTGAAGAAAAGCCCTTTTGAAGAGCTGCCCCTCTTTCCTTTGGAGGGTGCGGGGTTAAATCCACTTTTGCAGGATTTTTGGATGGTTATCCATCCGCCGATTGTCTTTGTGGGATATGCCGGCTTTGCCATACCCTTTGCCTATGCCCTCTCAGCTCTGGTTCAAAATAGATACAAGGATTGGGTAAGCTTCGCCTTGCCCTGGGTCTCCTTCAGCTGTCTTTTCTTAGGAGCTGGAATTTTCATTGGCGGTTATTGGGCTTACAAAGTTATGGGCTGGGGAGGATATTGGGGCTGGGACCCGGTTGAAAATGCTTCTTTGGTGCCTTGGCTGGTAAGCGTGGTTCTGCTTCACACTATGCTTTTGGAAAAATATAAAGGGGGAGCAGAACGCACCAACCTTATTCTGGCTTTGTTCTCTTTTCTGCTCGTGATGTACGGAACATTTTTAACCCGCAGTGGAGTTTTAGCTGAATTTTCCCTCCACTCCTTCACCGATTTGGGAATTAATGTTTTCTTGATCGTGTTTATGTTTTTCTTCTCTTTTATCTCTTTGATTTTGGTCATACTTCGATGGAGGGATTTGAAAAACTCTATTGGTGAAAAACCGCTTCTCTCTAAGCAGTCTTTCGTTATTATGGGATCGGCTTTAATCCTCATCTGGGCAGTTTTGATTCTATTGGGTACATCCTCTCCCTTTATCACTAAGATGTTTGGGCAAGCATCCCAAGTTGGAACAAGCTACTATGTCAAAATAACCCTGCCTTTGGGGCTAATTATAGCCTTGCTTTCGAGTTTGGTTATATTTCTCAACTGGAAGAAAACAGAATTCTTGCAGATATTCAAAAATATGTTTCCCCTTTTGGTTTTGAGTCTAATCTTGACGCTACTATCCATAGCTTATCTGGGTTGTCTTAAAACCTCTTATACTCTCCTTATCTTTTTTGCTTTTTTGGTATTCACAGGAAATTTGTTTTATTTGATAAAAAGGATAAGAAGTAAAACCATAGCTTGGACTAGTCTCTTGGGGCATTTGGGCATGGGATTGATGCTAATTGGAATAGTTACCTCATCTGGCTATAGTATCGCAGACAGAATAAATTTATCTCCAAACCAAACTAAATCTGCCCTTGGCTATAACTTCACCTATTTGGGTTTTGAGAACACAAATGAGAGGGGTTTTCTAAAGATTGAAATTGAGAAAGACGGCAAGAAAACCATTGCCCGGCCAGCTTTCTATTACAGTGAGTATAATCAGGGGGTGATGAAAAAACCCTACATTAAATCCAATCTTTGGGGGGATTTATATCTGGCACCCATAGAATACCAGGAAGGTCCCAAGAAAGAGAATTTCAAATTAAAGGAAGGCGAAACCAAAAAGATAGGTGAATATAAGATAAAGTTTGTTGGATTTGAAAGAACCCCGCATGCTCAAGCCGAACTCATTAAGGTTGGAGCCATTCTGGAAATATTCAAGGACAAGCAAAAACAAAAATCAATTCCTGCCATAGTGATGGGACCTATACAGCAGGATGAATTAAGAAAGGTGCAGCTGTTCAATACCGAAGATTATCTCTATTTAGAGGAAATAGATGCTGATTTCAAGACAATATCATTGAGCATAGAAACAAATGAGGAGATAACTCAACCCGTTCTGGTGTTGGAAATCAGCAAGAAATCTTTTATCTGGGTCTTGTGGTTGGGGTCGGTTATTGTTATATCAAGTCTTGTGATTTCTGCTATAAATCGTTCAAAAAACAGATAGGAGAATTTTGGGAATTGTTTAAGTGCAGACTCTCTTATCCCCCTATTTCACGATTAAGAGTAGGCCACTTATCAAAAGAACCGCCAATACGATTCTCTTAAAAAGACATTCATTTATTTTTGGATAGACTATATGACCCAAATATAAGGACAGAACAAACAAGGGGAATACAAAGGTTGCTATCTTTATGCAATGAAAAGGGACTAAATTGTTGGCAAAAAGTATGGGTAATCTTGCAAGGTTGCTTACTCCCATTACTCCAATTATAGTTGCCCTTAAATTAGAGGCTTTAGATAATCTATTGGTTATGTAAGTAACATAGACAGGTCCACCGGTCGTATATAAGCCCGAGAATATCCCTCCCACAAATCCAAACAAAAGTCCCAATTTCTTGAAGACTTCAATTGTCTTTTGCTTGTTTAAGGAATAAAGAGCATATAGCACAACAAATACTCCCAAACCTTTTTGCAATATAATTGGGTTGGCATGTCTTAAGACTACCACTCCAACTATTATGCCCAGGATAATTCCAATCCCCATCTCCAATAACATTTTCTTATCTATCTCTTTGTAATTCTTAAGGACTAATATAAAGCTGAAAACAAATAGCAAAATCGCCATTATGGCAACTGCATCCTGCAGTTTGCACACCGACAAAATTATCGGCACAGCGACCACCGAGGCGGCAAAACCAATTATGGTTTGCACAAAAAAACCACAAAAGATGGCTAAGCCAACTACCAAAAGAACAACCCAATCCATAAGATCTTCCTGATTCTGTAGAATAATCAATGCATAGGGGTGGAGTTTCCTTCGACTTTGCTCAGGACGGTGAGCAAGGTCGAACCGTATCTCCACCCGTGTTCTTCGGGCGATAGATATGCTTCGTCCCGTACCGAAACGGTGCAGTGGCTTCTATTTGAATTGTCATTCCCGCGAAGGCGGGAATCCAGTTTTTGACAATTCCAATTAAAACATAAATGGATTCCTGTTGGAATTTATCCCGCTTAAGGCGGGACAGGAATGACGACACCGCTCTCGGACAGGTCACGACCTGTCCCTTCATTCTTCGTTTCTGCTAAATCCTTTAGACGTGGCAGACCCTATACCACTCTGGCATAGAACAGGTGAAAGTGTCAGGAGTAGCTCCTGACAGAACCTGAAAAATCACTTTAATGCTTCCACCATCTCTCCCACCATCATCGCACTGTTATCTGCCGCTACTCTGAAAAACTTATTCAATTCCTCTTGGGCTGTGTTGGAGCCACTTCCGCCTGCCAAATCGGAACAACTGCGAACAACTATTACCGGAATATTGTTGGACAATGCCACTTGCACCACCGCGCCTGATTCCATATCCACAATTTGGGCATCTAATTTTTCTTTTAGCCATTTTCTTTTTTCTTTCTGGTCAATAAAAGAATTCCCGCTAGCTCCAATTCCACCGATTTTTATATTCGGCTCCCTCGTGCCGATCGGTTTTAGGCTTCCTTTCAGCTTCGTGGCAGAACTTTGAGCAATCGCCAAAAGCGAAGAATCAACCGGTAAGTACATCTGATATATTACTTTGTTTTCCATATGGGAGAAATATCCAACTGAATCAGCAAAAAAGCCACCCTTTTTATATATCCCCAAATCATGTGTTACCCATTTTTCAGGAATGACGACATCTCCGATTTTATTGGACGAGTCAATTCCTCCGCATATTCCGGTGAAGATTATCTTCTCCGGATAGAACCTGTCAATGACCAGCTGGGTAGTCATAGCACTATTGGTCATCCCTACTCCTGAATTGACAATAACTACGCTTGTGCCTTTCAACTTTCCCAGATAAAATTCCCTGCCGTTTATATCGAATTTTTTGACTAATTTGGTCTGGCTCTTCAGTAACTCTCCTTCAGTTGAAAAAGCATAAATTATGGCGACTTTAGGATGGAAGCCGCTCTTTCCACAGAAACAAAATACCAAACTAACAGCCAACAGAAGAATGCTTATCTTTTTCATATATCATCCTCTAGCCTTGGGGTTTATCTTTTTCCAAATCGTCTATCCTGTTCTCAAACTCTTTTATCTTCTTATCCACATATTCCCCATGCCCTAAAACATCATTAGCATCCTCCCTTAATGAAGCCAGAAGGGTTTTGATATCATTAAGTTTTTCGATATCAGATGGAAAGCCCTCTTTTTCTTTGAATAACTCCCCTAACTTCATTTCTATGCGTGAAAGTCGCGCATCGTAGCTTTCCAGAAATTCCCTTATCTCCTGGGTCTCCTCTTTTATCTCATACAATTCCTGCTTTATTCCCTTGTCCTGACCACCCACGAACTGGTCGAAGCTCTCCAGTTTTTGGTTTATCCTCTTTAGGTTATTTTCCACAACCTGTCCTAACTGTTCAATCGCCTCTCCTAACTCCTCTATATCTCCTTTATCTATGCTCATCCTGCCTCCTCTAAAAGCTTTTTCATAACTTGCGCATTTTTGACTGCCTGTCCTTGTGGACAATTATTGAAGAAAAGATACATTTTTTCAGTTGCTCCCCTAAGTCCTTTTATCTTCTCTATCCATCCTCTTAACTCATTCTCATTATAAAGATAATCGTACCTATCTTTCATCCCTTTCCACCAGCCGGCTTTATTCCTTCCGTGAAAACGGACATATCCCACTCCGGTTGTGGCTCTGGCAATTGGTGGCACTAAGCTTTCCAATTGCGGTTCATCCACACAACAGAAACCGATATTTTGATTTTTCAAAAAATCAAAAATCTCCTCCTCCATCCAGCTTTTATGCCTGAATTCAACAAACAACGGAAAATCACTGAATAGTTCCCTGCATTTTTTAAGATAATCCAGATTTGGTTTGCTCTTTCTGAATGCCCCGGGAAACTGGGCTAAAAAGCCGTGCATTTTAGCGGTCTCTGCTAAAGGACGAATCGCCTCCTTTAGATTCTGGGCTGAAGTTTCGATACTTTTTCGGATATGCGTGATATCCTGGTGGGTCTTAACGATGAATTCAAAGTCCTCTGGAGTTTTTTCAGTCAATCTATAGAAAACAGCGGGGTGCGGGATACGATAATAAGTTGAATTTATCTCCACCGTGTCGAAATGCTTGGCATAGAAATCAAGCATTTTCCCTTTTTCTATATTTTCCGGATAGAAAACCCCCTTCCAATCTAGAAAGCTGTAACCGGATGTGCCGATTTTAATCATTGTTCCTATACCGATTGACTTTTAAACTATAAATTATCATCTCGAACACCCAAGGTCAAGCCAAATATAGATTTCTTTGGGGACGGGATGAATTCCCGTCCCTACAACAAAGATAAAAGTAGGGGCAATTCATGAATTGCCCCTACGGATATATAATCTTCGTAGCGCAGGGCATTTAGCCCTGCGTACAGGAAACAACCGCTCTCATCCCTAATACTGTCAAAATATCCTTTTTGCTTGACATCAAAAATTAGTTCGAGTTAATTAGTAATCAAATATGTTGAAGTGCTTAAAATTACTGCTACTCATATCCCTATTACTATCTGCCTGTACCGGAACTGAAAAAGAACATAGGAAGACTTTGACCTGGTGGCAGTTCTGGACCGACCCACAAGTAAGGCCGGTTATAACCGAACTAACCACTCAATTCGAAAAGGAAAATCCGAATATCAAAGTGGAAGTAACTGACCTGACCTGGTCAGATGGACACGAGAAGATAGTTGTGGCTTTCAGCTCCAATACCGCTCCGGATATATTGGAACTGGGCTCGGATTGGGTTCCGGAATTCTCTTATGAGAAGGTTTTGGCGGATGTTACCCTGGAAGCGGATAAGATGAAGGATAACTATCTCATGTGGGAGCCAGCCATTGTAAATAATAAAATGTTTGGCTTCCCCTGGATTTTAGATACCAGAGTCCTTTTTTACAATAAGGATTTGATGAAAAAAGCTGGACTTGATTCTAATCACCCACCGCAGACCTGGAACGAACTGTTGGACGCCTGCCAAAAGATCAACAAATTCAAACCCCACTTTTATGGATTCGGAGCCAATGCCTTTGAAAGACATAGATTGTATAAGAAGTTCTTGCCTTTCTTGTGGGCTAAGGGTGCCAATATTTTAAGTGCTGATTTGAAAACCTGTGTTATAAATAGTCCTGAGGCAAAGGAGGCATTGGGATTTTATAAGAAGTTATGCAATAGCGGAATAATTGATATTCAAAGCAGATTGGATGAAATGTTTACTCAAGGGAAAATCGGATTTGTCATTTCCGGGGGATGGTTATTGAAAAATATACAAGCCAACTATCCGGATTTGAATTTTGGTGTGGCTTTGATGCCCAAGCCGAGCGAAAACAAAGGCATTCCTGCCTCTTTTGCCGGTGGAGAGTTTTTGGTTATAAATGAGAAGAGCAAGAACAAGCAGGAAGCTTTGAAATTCATAAAGTTTTTAATCCAAAAGGAAAATGGTCTTGCGCTTTGTCAAGCCATTGGAAGCGCCCTTCCTTCAGCTAAGGGCTCTTATTATCAGGGAAATGAAAATCTGAAAATATTTCAAGAACAACTAAATTCTGCTTTCTCCCCACCTGCTCATCCCAAATGGGTTTATATGGAGGAGACTCTTGAGAGAAAAATCGAGCAGGTGATGTATGATAAGAAAACACCTGACCAGGCTTTGGATGAGGCGAAAGAGGAAATTGAGCAACTACTAAAATGAAGCTTAAATCCTCCACTTTTCTTTTTCTCCTTCCCTGGATTTTAACTTTACTCCTCTTTTGGCTTTTCCCTCTTATTTACTCTTTTATCCTAAGTTTAACCAAATATTCAGTTATAAGCGGGCAAATAAAATGGATCGGGTTTTCAAATTATCTGCAAATTCTAAAGGATAGCGACTTCTGGACTGCTTTAAAGAATACCTCAATTTTTGTAATCGGGACTATCCCCTTTACTACCATCATAGCGTTAGCATTAGCCATTTTGGTTAATCAGAAAATTCCCCTACGGGGACTCTTTCGGGCTGGGTTTTTTGTGCCATCCATCACTTCGATGGTAGTCATAGCTTTGATTTTTACTAACCTTTATGCTAAGAATGGATATCTATCTTTTTTATGCCAATTGGCTGGCTTGCCTGTGCCTGAAAATGGTTGGCTTTTCTCAACTGCAACTGCCCTACCCTCAATTATGCTGATGGATATCTGGATGAGCATCGGATATTATATGTTACTTTTTTTGGCTGCCTTACAAGCCATACCTGTTGAATTGTATCAATCTGCTGATATTTTTGGGGCGAACGGGTGGCAGAAGTTCTGGCACATAACCTTACCTTATTTAAGACCCATGACTTTATTTGTGGTTCTGATTAACACTATAAAATCTTTTCAGATCTTCGTGGAGATATTCGTGATGACCAAAGGCGGGCCATTGAATTCCACTTTGACTATGGTCTATTTGGTTTATGATGAGGGTCTGCACAAATTCAATATGGGCTATGCTTCAGCCATGGCCTATTGTTTATTCTTGATAATTGCCATATTCTGCCTCGCGCAGTTAAAACTTTTCAGTTTTGGTAAAGGTGTGGAGGAATAGTTGAAATTCATCAAGAAGTTGACTTTATTTGCTATCTTATTAATCGTTCTGGCGGGAATGCTTTTCCCTCTATATTGGATGGTGGTCTCATCCCTATCCAGTAAAGCATCCGCAATGTTTGGCTTTTCTGACCTGTTGCCTAAGAAATTAACCCTGAAAAACTATATTGATGTCTGGTCCTGGGGACCTTTCCCGCGTTATTTCTTCAATTCAATCTTTGTGGCAGTGTGTGTAACTTTAGGAAATATCATCTTTTGCTTAATGGTGGGTTATGCTTTTGCGCGAAAGAATTTTCCTTTAAAGAACATTATGTTTTTGTCTGTAATTTTGGTTTTAATGATACCGGTTCACATCATCATTATTCCGACTTTTCTGATTATTAAAACTCTGGGCTGGTATGACACTTATTTTGCCTTGATTGTGCCCTGGCTGGTTAATCCCTTGGGGATATTTCTCTTGAGGCAATATATTCAAGCTCTACCCAGGGATCTGGAGGATGCCGCCAGAGTTGACGGAGCCGGTGATTTTGCTATTTTGTTTAAAATAGTAATGCCCCTGTGCAAACCCGCTTTGGCGGTTTTAGCCATTCAGGCATTCTTAGTAAATTGGAATTCCTTCCTCTTCCCATTTATTTTGACCTCAAACCAAAATATGAGAACCCTGCCCGTGGCTCTGGCGCTTTAT
>DASWLN010000016.1:0-25024 GCA_036396115.1 Candidatus Zixiibacteriota bacterium | reverse complement strand
TGATTTTTCTTCTTCTGGCTATAATAGTTTTCGCCATTGTTCCCAAAAATGTGGAAAAGATAAAAAACAAAATTGACCACGACTTCTGGATCTCCTTTTTGGTTGGTTTGGCTGTGTTGCTGTTGATTGCACCTGCATTTCTGATTTTATTTGTCTTACTTTGCATAACCATAATTGGAATCCCGGTGGCTTTGATTGCGTTGCCTTTAGCCGTAGCAGCTTATTTTCTATTAGCTTATACCAGTGGGGCTTACTTTCTCGGAAATAAGATAAAAGAGAAGACCTCCATTAAGCCCGAAACCCCGATGATGACCCTGATAGTAGGGGTATTGGCAGTGGAAGTGGTGCTTCTTTTCGCACGGTTGATTGGAGTAATTGGTGGGCCATTGGTGGTTTTGGGTTGGATTATGGCAATCCTCGGATGGGTGATATTTGGGGTTATAATAACGGTTGGATTGGGGGCAGGGCTTTTGACCCGATTCGGTACAAGACCAAAAGATGCCAAGCCAGAGGAAAAGCCAAAGGAAACACAAGACAATTCCTGCAGCCAACCAAACAACAAATAACTTATAGCAAATCATATAAAAAAGGAGAGTCTTTATTTTTGACTCTCCTTTTTTATATGCAATGCCAGATAAATCGATAGACTCAAGGATGGCGGGCTCACATAGAATATTTCTTAATCCATTCAATCAGAGCTTTGAGAACTTCCCCATCTATATGACCAGCCCTTTGGTACTCCTCGCCAGTTGATTTCCCTTCCACATACATAAAGAGATGATTGAGATTAGCAAAACTTTTTAGCGTACTATTTCCCCTTCCCTTTAATACCCCATTCCATATTTCAAAATCTTTCATGCTCACTTGACAATCCTTTTCACCCTGCAAAAGCAGAAGCGGGCAGTCTATTTTTTTAATTGTGTCCGCAGCGCTATAACTTAACCAATAATACCAATATTTTCCACTGGTGAAGAAAAGCATCTGATTTTCTGGAAAAGTCTTATTCCTTATTTGCGCAAAACCTTTCTTTAATTCTTCTAATTGTTTCGTTGCCTCCTGGCTGGCTGACGGTCCTGCAACCTTTGCCTGAAACTCTATCTGCTCTAAGATTAAACTGTCCGCCGGTCTGGCAGATGGTGCCAGCATAATCACCCCGGCAAGATTTTTATCCTCTAAAGCGATCAAGGGGGTGCACTCCGCCCCCAAACTATGACCCAACACGAATATCTTTTGAGGAATAACTTCTGCCTGCTCCCTTAAGAATTTAATACCCCAGATGGCGTCATCTATCACTTCTTCTTTTAAGGTTATATTAGTCAGATCCAATTTCGGACGCTTGTAAGTGTAAGTCCTCTTATCATATCTTAAAACTGCAAAGCCGGAATTGGACAAAGCATGGGCAATGTCTTTGAAGGGCTTGTTCGGACCAACAGTCTCATCCCTGTCTTGCGGACCTGAGCCTTGAACTAAAATGACCGCTGGAAATTTTCCCTTTATATCTTTAGGTAAAGATAGTGTCCCTGATATTTCGAATTCTCCGGACTTGAAGGTAATTTCTTTTTCCACAAAATTATTGGCGCTTATAATATCTGGGGTCTTAACTTCTTCTTTCCCTATTATGGAAAGTTCTGGCAGAGAAGACTCAAACTTCATAAAAGGAATATCAACTTTGAGCAACTGATGGTTATCTGATTTGGCCCATATGTTTATCACTAAATTCACCAGAACCGCTTCCAAATGGTCAACTTGAAATCCCTCCTCTTTGAGCTTGGCAGGATATTTCTCTTTTAGAGTTACTTTCAAAGGACCCTCAGATAGTTTATCCGGAAGATAAGCATGAAACTGCTGTGTCCCTTTCTTGTTGAAATCATATCTGTTCAGCAAAATTTGATAAAAATAAACTGAGAGGGTTGGTAATCCCAATACTACATCACTCTCCCGATAAGGAACTTTCTTTTCGTATTCCTGCATATTGATGAATGCGCTGGCTTTTATGCTATCACCCTCCACTTTGGCTTCCATTTCCTGATATTGTCCGGCCATATCCGCCTTCAGTTGATATTCGCTGAAAGCATAATTTCTCTTATTCAGTTTTTCCTCTTGCTCAATTGATACTCCCATTCCCTCCATGCTGATTTTGGTTTTAGAGCTAAAGATAACCACGTTTGTATCTTTCTTGTCTGTTCTGTAGGAGAATATCTCATCACCCACTTTCTTGCCATCCAGTTTCACCAAGAAGGTCTGGTCTGAAAAAGACTTTTCTGACAAGAAAAACATGCTGAGAAGTAAGGCCGCAAACATTACCCACTTAGTAAACTTCATTCTGTCCTCCTTTGTTTAAATATGATTTATCCTTGTGCTTGTTTTATTTTTGATTTCTTATAAAGGTAATAAGAATATATAACTATGAAAAATATGCATCCGACGAGTGGAATAAATAAAACCCACGAGACCGCTTTCGGCAGAAAACTGCCCAAGAGAAATAATATTCCCATCAAAGCGAAAAGCTTTCCGCCTATTCGATGAGTTTCCTTCCAGACTTCGTCCGAAGATAGAGTCCAGGGAGTCCGAATCCCCACAAAGAAATTGGAGCTCATCTTGGGTAGGTAGTTCCCTATGAAAATGAACAACAGCCCCAGCCCAAAGATGATATAAGAGCTGGAGAGCTTCTGATTTGGTGAAGCTGCGGTTCGCAAAGTCAAATACTCAAAGAACAGAAAGAAAACTAAGAGCACGTTTCTGAATAAGTGGTATTGCTTGAACTTGGCTATATTCTCCTTTCGGGGGTCAATCTTGGGTATGATTAAGAAGAGCAAGTAAATGGCGATAATCGTAAAAGGACCAAAGGAAACCGACCAGAAGGATTTGTTGGCAAAACCATTCGGATTGCCGTCTGCACCCCAGTGAATAGCAAATCTCTGCGGTAAGATTTGATAAAAGAAAATAGCCATAATTATCGAAATCAAAATTACGAGCAGGGGAAATCCCTCTTCTTTGAAAAACTTTTTGATTTTGCTCCTTTCTTTTTAAATAGGTCAAAAAATATCTCCGCCACCTCTTCCATTACCGAAAGGTTGATGGAGCAAACCAGAAACTGCCCATCCCTCTCTGTCCTCACCAAGTCCGCTCCTTTCAAGACGGATAGATGATGGGAAATTGAGGGTTTGGATATCTCGAAATGTTCTGCTATCTGGCCTGCGGTCAGGTCATTCTTTTTAAGAAGGTCTAGTATTTTTCTTCGAGTTGGATCAGCCAGAGCCTTAAATACCTCATCTATAGCCATCGCTTTTTCCAAGATTATATAGTTGTATATTTATACAATTGTCTAAATAATACGAAACCTCTTTTTTTTGTCAACAAAAAATAAAGGAGGAAGGTTCCAAATCAAAACCTTCCTCCTTGGTCGTTCACCTAATCTTTTATTAACTCAGATAAGCCCTCAAGGACCTGCTTCGGGAAGCATGCTTTAATCGGCGAATAGCTTTTTCCTTAATCTGCCTTACTCTTTCTCGGGTCAAACCAAAGCGCGCCCCAATCTCCTCTAAGGTCAGGGCTTTCTCATGGTTTAACCCAAAATAGAGATTTATCACTTCAGCTTCCCTCGGGGTTAAACTATCCAAAGCGCGCTCGATCTCCAGTTTCAAGGATTCATCCAAAAGGGCTTCATCCGGTGAGGGTTGAAACTCGTCCTCCAGAACATCCATCAGACTATTATCTTCTGAAACTGAAAAAGGGGCATCCAGCGACAGGTGACTATTGGATATCTTGAGTGTATCTGCGACTTCCATTTCAGTTAATTCCAGTTTCTTGGCTATCTCGTCCGGGCTGGGCTCTCGGCCAAATTCCTGCTCCAGGGAGCTGGAGATCTTCCCTATCTTATGCAACGTCCCAACTCGATTCAAAGGAAGCCTGACAATGCGCGATTGTTCAGCCAGGGCTTGCAAAATAGCTTGCCTTATCCACCACACCGCGTAGGAGATGAACTTGAACCCCCTGGTCTCATCGAACCTTTTGGCCGCTTTGATTAATCCGATATTTCCCTCATTTATCAGGTCAGCTAGAGACAGGCCTTGATTCTGATACTGTTTAGCCACACTGACCACAAATCGCAAGTTCGCCCGAGTCAGCTTATCTAAAGCTGCCTGATCTCCCTTGCGAATTCTTTTGGCTAACTCCACCTCTTCGCCTGCGTTGATAAGCGGAGTCTCACCAATTTCTCTCAAATAAAGGTCCAGCGACCTATCCTGATCACGATACCTTTTGGGTTGTTTAGCCAATTCTTATCATTCCTCCCTTGATATTGAAACCAGTAAAACTGATATGTTAAGCGGAAAAAACAAAAAGCAAAAGAGTTTTTTGGGTTGAACTTTTGCTTAAAGGCGGTATTTTAGACACTGTTTTGCATGACTTACTTGAGACTTTGAATATAAGAAATTCTTTTATTTTGTCAAGGAAAATCTGCCCAACACACTACAAAAATCATCCCTCAACTGCCACTTCCTGCAATGTTATACGAACTATCGTCTGATCCGTTGCAATTTATTGTTTCTTTCTTGCTTTCTACTGGGGAATTTGTTTATATGATTTTAGCTTGTCTCAGGAGGATATTATGACAAAAAGAATAATGATACTCTTGTTTTCTTCCATAATCTTTGATGCAACTAACATAAATCCCCAAGACATTGACAAACAACGGGTTATAGAACTATTTGATGGCTCGCAAAATCTGATAGTGTCGATTTCAGATGGCATTAGGGCTTCGGTAGTACACATTGACGTAGTAAAGAAATCCAATGATTTCAAGTATAAAGTGCTGGCATCCGGGTTGATAGTGGACAAAAGGGGTTATATATTCACCAATCAACATGTGGTAGACGATGCCTTATCTGTAACCGTGACTCTGCTAAGTAAACTCGAATATCCAGCTGAAATAATTGGCACTGACAAACAGACCGACTTAGCCCTTATTAAGATTGAAACTCCTGAAACCCTTTTAGTTCCAATAATGGGAAACTCTGACCAGGTTGAAGTCGGAGAGTGGCTCATAGCTGTTGGGAATCCATACGGATTTGACCGAACGGTTTCCTTTGGAATAGTAAGTGGAAAAGGAAGGGTTCTTGCTGACTTAACCTTGGAAGGCTAATTAATCAATAAGTTCATACAAATTGATGCAGCCATCGACCCCGGCTCTTCCGGAGGGCCTTTGGTCGATCTTAAAGGTGAAGTGTTAGGAATCAATTCCATAGGGTTTGGAAGGGGGCAAGGGTTTACCATACCGATAAGCATTGCCAACGATGTGAAAGATAAACTTTTGATCTCAGCCACAATTGACCGACGGTGACTCGGCGTATTCGTCCAGCCACTCAGCTGTGACTATGCCAAATGTTTCAGAGAGACACAACTTGAAGGGATACTGGTAAGCGACGTGCAGACTGGTTCTCCAGCTGACATTGCAGGGATCAAATCGAAAGACATAATCTTGCAATATCAGGTAAATAAGATATTCGCAGAAAAAAGGGAGGATTTAAACAAGTTCACCCTTCTTCTCTCAAAACCAGGTGGGAGAAAAGGTCAAACTCAAGCTCTGGCGAGATGCCGGGACTAAGAACCTCAGTATCACTTTAGGCAAACAGCCAAAAGTGAAAGCTGAGGAATACGAAACTTTTCTCGGATTCACTGTCAAAGAAATTACGGACTTGATTTATCCCAAAATTTGCGTTAGAAAGCAGAAGGTGTCGTAACTTATTATTATCCCAAGTTCGGGGATTACCTTGCCGTTCTTGCCCCCTCTGCTTTCTTGCGAAAGCAAGAAGAGGGGGCAGCCGACCCTATCCCCTCTGTCCCGCCCTGGCGGGACGAGGATTGAGTCTCCCGACCCCTCTACATTCCTACAGAATGTAAGAAGAGGGGCTCGGGAGGCAGATTTTGCTAATGCAAAATCTGCGTTTATCGCCAAAATATGTTGGAGGACAGAGCCGGTGTATTAGTCTCCTTTGTAGAAGTTGAAGGGTCAGCTGGCAAGGCAGAACTCCTCGCAGCGGATGTAATTCGAAAAGTGGAAGATAAGGATGTAACTGATTTGAAGGGATTTAAAGAAATACTGGACCAGTTCAAGTCCAAAAAGGAGATAATGCTTACGGTCAAAAGGGGGAAAAGCTCCTGCTTTGTCCTGCTTTCAAATACAGGAGAAGAAAAACAGTAGCTATCTTGTTTCAACCAGATACATCTTACTATCTAAAGGACCTAACTTAAATGCTAAACCTCTTTTCAACTCCGAACTGGTGGTCTTGATCACTTCCTCGCCCAATAAATCTATCAGACGAATCCTTGCTCCCTTAATCCCCACTTTTCTGCAGTCCACCTGAATTATCACCTTCTCCTCTTCACCTTTGTCCCAGCGAACTACATACAGCACCACTTTTTTGTTGGCTTTATGCGGAACAACATAAGTAAAGGGATGATTGGTAACAATCGGGCTCGAAATTGAGCAATCGTCGATTACGCTCCTTAAGAAAGATAACTTGGAATGGTCCAATCTGGCACAGATATCGAAACTGAAGAAATAAACCATTCCCTTACCCACCTTCAGCTTTACACCAACTGGCTTATTATCCAATTCGGCTATCACCTGGGACTTTCCTCCCACTCTCCGAATAAAACCATAAGCTTGAGTAATGAATTCTTCAGACGAAGTCTTTATCTCTCCTATCTGCTCTTTCTGGTTTGTTCTCAATCTCAAACCCTTGGACAGTATCTCGCAACCCTTCATCCGTTCATCATATTTGGGCAGAAGTCCAAACAGGATCACACTCTTTCCTGCTTTAGCCAGCTCCAGGATATTCTTTTGGCCATCAGCGTCCATATATTCTGCTACCGGCATAAAGAGGAGCTTGAATTTACTCAGACTATCCGCCAACCACATATCTGCTATGCCGAAATCGAGATTGAGTGTCAAAAGGTCAGAAGCGAGGTTTTTGCTGGTTAGATTAACTAAGTTTAGAATATATCCGTATGGTTTTTCGATTCCGAGATGTGTATGCCACAGGTAGGGGCGGTAATTAACCAATCCTATTTCAGCTAAAGAGTAAAACTTCTCCAATTCTATTTTTTCAACTGCTTGATTGAACTTTCTTATGAGCTCATAACTTGTTTGTAGTGTTCCATCCTCAGCTAAGGGTGAATCATACCAATGGTCCCTTTCCACGAACATATAGTAATTATATCCCTTAATTCCACTTGAAAGCGAACTTACCATTTGAAGTTTGGTCTCCCTTGAGGAGACTGGAAAATATTTGCGGCTGTCCGAGGGGTTATCCGAACAATTCCCTACTCTGAACTCGTTAGCCCAGGCAAATCTTGAGCAGGTAGCGTAATAACGGAGATGGTTAATTAAGTCAGGGTAGTTTTTCTCCATTCCCACCTGAGCTCCTACGTATTTTTCCTCCCGGTCTATCAAAGTCCAATTGAATGGAACTGAAAAGAGTTTTTCCTGAAAAAGAACTGTGGAGAAAATTGCAGGTATCTCACAGGAGACAAATATCTCCTTCAAGTTTTCAATGTAATTTGCCAGATATTTTTCCTTGAATTCTATCCAGTCCAGATACTTGAGGAGCTGTTTGGGTTGATTTATTTTCAAGTGTTTGGGGGGCTGGACATCTGTAAAGCGTTTACTTTTCTCAACGTAAACGTTATTCAGATGTTTTATCTGGTTATATTTTTCCTGTAGGAACTGAGGGTAAAGTGTGCCAACCACATACTCGTTATAATCCAATTTGAATGGCTCCATATTTCTGCCAAAAGAAGGATGATTATCTAATAGAATCATAATGATTGGGCCCTTGGGGTAGGTGTAGCCTTTAATCACATCCGAAAGGGCACTGAAATACCTCTTGACCTGATTTTGAAAGCGAGGATGATTGTAACAAGGAACTAACCCTGATTTAACCTTAACCTGGCTTGCCTGTTCCACGCTTTGCCCTTGAGAATCTTTTGCCAGAAACTCAGGGTTGTTGAAAAGAAAATCAGGATATCCTCCATTATCCCACTCTGCTCCGATATAGGGGCCTGGTTTTAAGATGACTTTAAAACCAAATTCGCGAGCCAACTCCAAGAAAACAATCAAATCCCGGCGCGGGTCTGTCTCCCCAAAAAAATCGAAATCCCCTAAGGAAATCTCATGCAAGTTCCAAGGAATACAAGTGGAGATTATTCTAAATCCCGCCTTTTTGATTCTTTCAAAGCATACTGACCAGTATTTCTTATTAACTCTAAAATAATGCAGTTCCGCTGATATGGGATAATATTCCTCTCTTCCAATCAATAATTTGCCATTTTCTATTTTTAACATCTTATCCTCTTTTTAAGTTCAATCACTATAATGACTTATAATGAAACAAACAGAGTGATTAAGTAATTGATTTTCTGTTAATTTTTCTCTGAATTCTAACCTATAATTCTTGATTTGTCAACAAAAATTAACGAATTAGGGGAATTTTTTAAGATATTTTGAATTTGAAGAATATTATCTCGGTAATTCGTTGATTTATAAGCAGATAATGAATTTCCCGAATTTCCAATTCAATTTTCTTTTGGGATTGAAATCAAATGAAGTGTAACCAATTGAATCGTAATCCATTACATGTCTTAAGACCAAAACTTAAGCAAACAAAAATCCCTCCCCAGTTCATCGGGGAGGGATTTGGAAAGCTTGAATGAGTTTTGCACTTACTTTGTCAATACCATCTTCTTAGTAATTCTGTTATTCTCGGTGGTTATCTGATAGAAATAGGTGCCACTGGCAACTGGGTTGTTATTAGCATCTGTGCCATTCCATTCCACTTGTTTGGTTCCCGCGGGTAGATCTTGGTGGTCAATTAAAGCCTTTACCTTCTGTCCCAAGACATTATAAATCATCAAAGTAACCTCATCATCCTTTGGCAAGGTAAACCTTATGGTAGTTGATGGGTTGAAGGGATTAGGATAGTTCTGAGATAAGCTGAAGACCATGGGTAGATTAGGTGTAGTAATATCGGTCACATCTAACGCACCCTTGCCGGCAAGTTTGGGGACGAATTCGACTCCAACTGAATCAGTCTCGAGTAATGAACCAGACACCATAGTGGTCGTATCAACCGATACATAGTTTGGTGAAACCCAAGAAGGGCCGGTTCTAAAATATATCTTAACTACAGGAGTTGCTAAAGCCTGCGTACGAGTAACAGGAGAAAGGTATCCTGCCCCCACCCAGCTCCAAACCATCCACAGGGCTATTCTGTTTTTGTTAACCACATTAGTACTATCCGTGGGGAAGAAGCTTGGGTCGTTTTTGCCCTGAGCTAAAGCAATTCTTGTTCCTACGGAGCTCACAGAGTCAAGGCTAATATCCATATTGCTGGTTGTGTCGGGGAATGTAATGGGGATGGTAAACGCCGATATGTTATGATCATTGAACAGATAAATTCTATAGACTACTTGTGAATTCGGGTTTACAGTCTGAATTTTCTCAAGCCAGACAGTATCCGGTTCTCCGTAGTCACCAGCTAAAGCAAAACTTAAACCCAGCAAGACAAACAGACTTATTCCCAACACCAAGACCAAAAGCTTTCTCTTCATCGCACCACTCCTTTGTTATGGTTTTTGTTTAATCTGTTTTCTATCTTACATTGCTTCGTGACCGTTAGGAAAAAAGTAAAATACCACCTCCTTAAGAGAGCAAACGCCACTACACTACTCTTATACGGTCTTTCCCAGTCTTATGATAAACGATGTCAAATAGTTTGTCAACAAAAAAATGAGGTTTTTTTAACTTTTTATTTCGGGTTTTCCAGGGCATGAGAAATTAAGAGTACTAATTTGTAACCTCCCAAAAAGCATTTCTGGGAATTTCTTCACCAAACTAATATATTTAGTTGCCCTAATCTGTTACAATACAAGAAATTATCTCAAGCCTTGAATAGTGATTTATTTACTAAAGCAAAAGAGAGGTGCTCAAGCTCGATTGCCATATTGACTGAGCGGATAATAACTCCTTCTGGAACGACTACATTGGTGGGAGCAAAGTTCAGGATGGCTTTCACTCCGGCTTCAACCACTTGATTGACCACCTCTTGAGCGACACTGGCTGGAACAGCTATAATGACTATATCTATGCTGCTTTCTTTGAGTTTAGTTTTAAGTTCTCGCGCATCCGAGACTAAGATTTCCTTGTGATATTTATTAATTTTACGCTGGTCATTGTCAAATATCAATTTTATGTTGAAACCTTGCTTAGGAAATTCCTTATAGGAAACCAAAGATGAGCCGACATTTCCCACTCCAACCAGAGCCACATTCCACTGTCGGTTAATGCCCAAAATTCCTGCTATGTTATCTTTCAGCTGTTTGACCGAATATCCCAATCCCCTTGTGCCAAAACTCCCAAAGAAGGAAAGGTCTTTCCTCACCTGAGCCGGAGTCAGCTTCTCCTCTCTGGCTAACTCCTTAGAGGAAATGGTTTGGATGCCTCTCTCTTCTCTTCTCTGCAAGGAGCGATGATAAATGGAAAGCCGATAAATGGTGGATAGCGATATTCTTTTCATTTCAACTTTTCATTTAAATTTGTGAAAAATTTAACAACTACAATTAAGAAGATAAGAAACAATTGTCAAGAGGAAAGATTGGACCTTTTCCTTTTGGAACTTAATTATTAGCTTGACACCTATGCTTAGTTTTTTATATTTAGAAGTTGCGTCAAAAAGCGAAAGTGGCGGAACTGGCAGACGCGCTGGACTTAGGATCCAGTCCTTTATCGGGTGGGGGTTCGACTCCCCCCTTTCGCACCAATTAAGGAGGAGAATTGAAAGTTAATCTAACAGAGGACAGGGGCTGGAAGAGGACATTAGAGATAGAGCTTCCAGCTGAAAAGGTGGATGAGCAGTTTGATCTCTTCCAGGAAAAGTATAGAAAAAAAGCTAAGATAAAGGGATTTAGGCCTGGCAAAGCTCCCCTAGAAATCGTCAAGGAAAAGTACAAGGATGCTATTGCCAGGGATGTTCTGGATTCTCTCATCCCTAAGATATTTCAAGATGCCATAAAACAAACTAACCTTTCTCCTATCACCGTCCCGATTGTCAAGGAGTTGGATTTTGACTATGGTAAGCCCTTAAAGGTAAAGGCTGAACTTGAGGTCATACCGGAATTTGAACCGAAGGATTACCAGGGAGTCAAGTTGGTGCGAAAGGTTTCTGAAATAACTGAAAAGGAGGTGGAGAGAGCCTTAGACTATCTCAGGGAGAAGAACGCTCAACTCAGAGCAGTTGAAAGGGAATCAAAAAGCGAGGATTTCTTAGTCTTGGATTTGGAGAGGACAATGTTGGATGACCAAAAGAAAAAGCCGGAGAAATTCACCAATCAGTTGGTTCAATTGGGCTCACAAAATATCTTTAAAGAATTCCAAGAGGGGTTGGAGAAAACCAAAGCCAAAGACCAAAAAAAGATAGAACTAACCTACGCTCAAGATTATTTTGAAAAGAAGTTAGCCGGCAAGAAGGCTCATTTCAATATAGAGGTCAAAGAGGTGAAAGAGAAGGTTTTGCCTGAGCTGAATGATGACTTCGCTAAATCGTTGGGAGACTATCAAGATTTGAACCAACTCAAGAACAGAATAAAAGAGGACTTGGAAAGAAAGGCCAAAGAAGATAGCGAAACCAGATTAAAAAGCGACCTTATCCAAAAGATAGTTGAGGTCAACTCCTTTGAGGTCCCGGGGTCTATGGTCCAGAGGTATCTGGATGCAGCGGTGAACGATTTCAAAAAACAATACGACAAAGTGGACGAGGAGAAAATCAGGGAACAGTATAGGAGCATAGGAACAGATCGAATAAGATGGAATCTCATTTATCATCGTTTGGCTGAGAAGGAAAAAATGGATACCGAGCCCCAGGAGATAGAGGAATGGACTAAAGCATTTGCCAAAAATTATAACTTGGAAATAAATAAAGCTAAAGAGTTTTTAGCCAAAAATAGAGAAATAGAGAATATAAAAGACACTATCCTGGAGGAGAAAGTCTTAAACTATCTTCTGGGAAAAGCCGAAATAACAGAAGAGAAGATAAAACCAGCTCAAGGAGAAAAAACAAAATGACTTTAATACCCTATGTCATCGAACAAACCACCCGAGGGGAGAGAGCTTATGATATTTACTCCCGTCTTTTAAAGGATAGGATAATCTTTATTGGACAACCCATAGACGACAATTTAGCCAACTCGGTTATCGCTCAGATGCTCTTTTTAGAAGCGGATGAGCCGGAAAAAGATATCAATATCTACATTCACTGTCCGGGAGGGATAGTTACTGCCGGGCTGGCCATTTACGACACTATCCAGTTCGTTAAACCAGACGTGGCAACCATCTGCGTGGGTATAGCAGCCAGCATGGGGGCTGTGCTTCTGACTGCCGGAACCAAAGGAAAACGTTCCGCCCTGCCCAATTCCCGTATTATGATTCACCAACCCTGGGGAGGAGTGCAAGGACAGGTAACCGATATTGAGATCCAAACCAAGGAAATGATAAAAACTCGCGAGATGTTAAACAGGATATTGACTAAACATACGGGACAGCCTTTGGAGAAGATCGAAAAGGATACTGACCGAAACTTCTTTATGTCCGCAGAGGAAGCCAAAGCTTACGGCTTAATTGACGAGATCTTCGAGAAAAGAAAAAAGTAGGATTCTTTAAAAAACCATCTTTAGGCTAAAGGGCTTTACGCTTTAGCCTTTATTTTGGTCAAATCAAGGAGAGTTTATGCCCAATTGGGTTATAGTGGGAACGCAATGGGGAGATGAAGGGAAAGGAAAAGTGGTGGACCTACTGACTGAAAAGGCGGATATCATTGCGCGTCCTCAAGGCGGAGCTAATGCTGGACACACGGTAGTGATAGGTGATAATTTGTTCATCCTGCATTTGATTCCAACCGGCATACTCCATCCGCACAAGATATGCATCATCGGAAACGGAATGGTGATTGACCTGGAGCAATTATTCTTCGAGATAGCTGATTTGAAAAAAAGAGGTATAGATGTTAAGAATCGTCTATTCATCAGTGAAAACGCTCATTTGGTTATGCCTTATCACAAAACGATTGAAAGATTAGAAGAGGAATCAAAAGGCAGAAACAAGGTAGGAACTACTGGAAAAGGGATAGGTCCAGCTTACAGAGATAAAATAGGTCGATGCGGAATCAGATTGAGGGATATTTTATATCCTGAAGTTTTCAAGAAAAAAGTGGAAAGTAACTTAAAAAATAATTCCCATCTTTTTAGAAAACTAAAAAGAGGCGAATTTTCCTCTTTGAAAACTGAGAGTGGAGTTATTTTGAAATATAAAAAGCAAGTCCTTTCGCTTATGGCTGATGTCTCGCTCATTTTGAACGAAGCTATACGAAACGGCAAATCGGTTCTGTTTGAAGGGGCACAAGGCGCAATGCTGGATATCGACCATGGGACTTATCCCTACTGCACTTCCTCAAATGTCTCAGCTGGAGGTGCTTGCACCGGTACAGGCGTGGGACCAACCTTAATTGACGAAGTTATTGGAGTTGTTAAAACCTATACCACCCGAGTAGGAAATGGACCCTTTCCAACTGAATTCGATGACGGCTTATGCGAAGCCATAAGGGAAAAAGGGAAGGAATTTGGAGCAACCACCGGCAGACCGAGAAGATGTGGCTGGCTGGACTTGGTTTTACTTAAGTATTCCGTGAGAGTTAATGGCATAACCAAAATCGCTCTTACAAAATTAGATGTTCTGGATGACTTGGGCAAAATTAAGGTCTGTATTACTTATAAATATAAAAGCAAAACAATTGAGAACTTCACCAATGATTTGAAGTTTTTGGAAAACTGTACCCCGGTTTATAAAGAAATAGATGGATGGAAAACGAGCACTCACGGAATGACCAAATACGAAAATTTGCCTCAGAGGGCAAAAGATTATATCAATTTCATCTCTCAGCAGTTGGGGGTTAAGGTGATGTTGATATCCACCGGCTGTAAGAGAAACGAAACTATTCTGATTTAACCTATTTTGTCTTGACATATATTCATTTTTTGATATTTTTGTATAACTTTCTTATGGGGGTGTAGCTCAGTGGTAGAGCATCTGCCTTTTAAGCAGGGGGCCGATGGTTCGATCCCATCCACCCTCATTTAATTCTGTTCACGGTTCACCGTTCATTGTTCACAGTTTACAGCTTTACCGTGAACTATCTACCGTGAACCGTGAACTGCCTTAAACCTGCGCCTTTAGCTCAGTTGGTAGAGCAGCTGACTCTTAATCAGCGGGTCGGAGGTTCGACTCCTCCAAGGCGTATTTTTATCTATTAATGGAAAGGGGGTCTTATGTATAGGAAGATTAGTTATCTAGGAAGTGTTATTGTTCTCGCTTCCATAGTAATATGCATGATTTTGTTTACTGATTGTAGCTATACAGCCACCAAGAAAGTCAAAGAGAAAATCACTCCAAGAGCTTACATCAAAGAAGACCAGTCTACTGCTGTATATATAGATGGGAATTCGAAGCCAATTTTAAGAATTGAGGATCTCCCAAAAGAATTTCCTCCTCATATTCATCATCCGGAGGGTGCGCGATTCCCAGATACTAGGTTTAATCTGGCTTCCTTATCACCAGATGGCAAGAAGATAGTTTTTTCCTGCGGGCTAGTTCATAACTGGGTTGGTCTTTTCGGGTTAAAGAGCAAGAAGATAGATGTTATATCCTGGCTATTTGATAGCGATATCGATCAAATTCTCTGGTCACCAAACTCGAGACATTTTGCTTATACTTTCGTTGCTCCTAGTGGAGAGTTTGTTGTTGAGACAGTTAGTTTAAGGCAAAAAACTCAAGAGCCATACATAAGCAACTGGTGGGGGGCAATCAAAGACGGAGGTTTCCGTTGGGATGAAAATATTAATATCTATGATTTCCAGTGGTCAGAAGACGGCGAGAGCATACAATTTACTGCTCAGAAATCTGAGATAAAAGACAACAAGGAGGTAAGAATGGAAAGCGAACCGGAGAAAATTATAACTTTAAGGGCAATCAAGGAAGAGACAGTAAAAGAAACTCCCAAAAAGGAAAAAGTAAAGAAGCCTTAACACAAAGAACCGCTAAGTGCAAACATCCCTGTTCTTTGGAACTCTCTTCATTTGGAAATCAAAAGATTAAGTCAAAGTCTCCCCATCCCCTATTCTGATTCCTGCGGCGTTCTTCACGCGGCCATTAATATACAGTAAGTACTATACTTGTATGACAACTCAACTATAGCGATTTTGGCTTGACAAAGAGGTATAAGATTTTTATGTTGAAAAGATATTATGCCTCAAACACAGCCAGATTTCAAATACTTGTCCAAACACCAGGACCAGCTCCTTAAATGCCTCAAATGTGGCACTTGCCTTTCGGTCTGTCCGATTTATGCGGAATTGAAGTATGAGCCGGCTTCAGCCCGTGGGAGGATGGCTCTAATCCAGCAGGTTTTCGAGGGGAATCTGGATCTGACCGACCTATTCAGAAAAAAAATAAACTTCTGCCTGAACTGTAAATCCTGCGTTGAAGCTTGTCCGGGTGGTGTCCGGGTGGATGACATAATCCTGGCTGCTCGGGCTGAACTGGTGAACAGAGGAAAATTGACCTTTGTGGAAAGATTGATATTCCGGCATCTTTTGAAAAGAGGACGGCTTTTACCACCAGTTGGACGCTTTGCAGTGTTTATGGGTAGTTTAGCTCAGAAGGTTTTGCCCCAAAAAAGCCCAATAAATCTTTTTTTGCCCTTGCCTCAAGGATGGAAACAAAGGATATATCCCAAGATTAGCAGGAAACCTCTAAGAAAGAGGATTCCCGAAGTTGTCAAAGCTAAAAATCCCAAAATGAGAGTGGGATATTTCTATGGCTGCGGAACAAATCTGGTTTATCCCCAGGTGGGTGAGGCGATGATAAAGGTATTGACCCACAACGATATTGAGGTAGTTATTCCCAAAAAGCAGATCTGTTGTGGAACATCCATTTACAATTCAGGCGATTTTAAGACCGCAATCAAGCACGCCAAAAGAAATTTAAAGGTTTTCAAGGATGCTAAAGTTGACTGTATAGTGGTTAATTGCGCTTCCTGTGGCTTAACCCTTAAAAAGGAATATAAGGAACTATTAGGAGTAGATTTCGATATTCCGGTATATGACATAAATGAATTCCTGATTGATAAAATCGAAATGAAAAAAGATTTCAAAAAAGAGCTGAATTACACAGTGGTTTATCACGACCCCTGCCATCTTAATCGTGGCCAGGGGATAAAATCTCAACCCAGAAAGATTTTGAAGATGCTTCCTGGTCTTAAGTTTATTGATATGAAAAATGCGGATAGATGCTGTGGTGGGGGTGGCTCCTTCCATCTAAAATATTACCCAACTTCGGAAGCGATAATGGAGTATAAACTTAAGGAGATACAAAAAATTGAGCCTGATTTCTTGGTCACCAGTTGTCCGGGATGCATGATGCGTTTCGAGGAAACCTTTTTACAAGGGAAAATGAAAACCAAGATAAAAAACATAATTGAGCTTGTGGCTGAAGCTTATGGAGATTAGATTTTTTGTAGTTTAAATCAACCTCAAACCTTAAAAAGATATGAAAATTGAACTCAAATATGGTGATTCTCATCTGGATTTGAATCTGGATGAAAAGAATTTACTTGGTATCCTGAAGTTAAAAGAAGCTCCGGGTTTACCTGATGTGAATTTAGGTCTAAGGCAAGCACTGGATAATCCCATTGGCACAAAGAAGCTTTCCCAGATAGCTAAAGGGAAGAAGACCGTCTGTATTGTTGTGGCAGATTATACCCGTGGAGTCCCCTACAAGAGGGAAAGTTATAATATGTTGCTTCCGATTGTGGATGAATTAAGAGCTGAAGGGGTAAAGGACAAGGACATAAAATTTCTGGTTGGAACAGGTGCTCACCGTCCTCATACCCAAAAAGAAAATATAGATAATTTCGGAGAGGAGATTGTAAAGAATTTTGAAGTAATAAGCCACGATTGCAGAGCAAACAATATCTCCTTGGGAAAACTTTCAACTGGAAACCAACTATGGGTGGACAGACTTTGGGTGGAATCGGATGTTAAAATATTGACTGGGATGATAACCACCCATTATTTTGGCGGCTTTTCCGGAGGGAGAAAAGGGATACTTCCTGGCATAGCTGGATATGAGACCATCCGAGCCAATCATGCTATGATAATTCATCCACAAGTTGATATTGCTAAAACCAAGGGAAATCCGATAAGCGATGAGATGGATGAGGCAGCAGGGAAAGCAAAAGTTAACTTTATTGTGAATGTTGTGATAAACGATAAAAAACAGATAGTCAAAATATTGGCAGGGGACCTAAGGAAAGCTTTTGACTCGGGCGCGGAGGCTTGCAGAAACATCTATAAAGTCGAAGTTAACAAATTAGCAGATGTCGTATTTGCTTGTTCCGGTGGTTATCCCAAAGATGTAAGTTTATATCAATCTCAGAAAGCCATAAACAATGCCAAGCTGGTGTTGAAGGAGGGCGGAACCATTGTTCTGGTTGCTGAATGCCGGGAGGGTATTGGTTCAGACACTTTCGGCCAGTGGCTTTATGAAGCCAAGGACTTGGATGGGCTTTTAAGAACCGACCCTAAAAAGATAACTGTGGGTGGGCACACGGCAGTGGGAAATGCCAAGGTCTTAAAGAAATTCAAAATATTGGTCGTATCCAAAATCGAAAAGGAGATTTTGGAGAAGAGATTCTATCATCACGCTCAGACTTTAGATGATGCTGTAAAATCAGTCAGGGAATGGTACGGCGAAGACTATAAAGCTTATGTTATGCCCCAGGCTGGGCTGATTTATCCTTATTATAGAATATAACGGAAACCTTAAACAAAGGAGTTGCTATGCCAGTGGTAAATGATGTTAAGTTGACTAATTTCTGCGTTGACATCTTCAAAAAGATAGGGGTGTCAGAAGCAGATGCCAAGATAGTTGCAGATAATCTGGTCACCTCAGATTTGAGAGGCATATCCTCACACGGGGTTGCTCGTCTAAAAAGATATGTAGATGGAATAAAGGGTGGGATTATCCTTCCCAACGTAAAGCCCAAGATATTGAAGGAGACGCCAGTCACTGTGGCTGTCAGCGGAGAAAATGGGTTGGGGCAACCGGCTGGATTTTTTGCCATGAATTTAGCCATAGAAAAAGCCAAAAAGAACGGCTTGGGATTTGCCACAGTATGTAACAGCAATCATTATGGAATTGCCGGATATTATGCCCTGATGGCTTTAAAGCACGACTTAATCGGTATTTCATTGACCAATTCTGAACCTTTGGTAGTTCCAACTTTCAGCAAAGATATGATAATTGGAACCAATCCGATAAGCGTAGCCATTCCAGCTGGCAAGGAAAGACCCTATGTTTTGGATATGGCCACCAGCGTTGTGCCTCGTGGAAAATTCGAAGTCTATCTTCGGCAGGAAAAGCCCGTCCCTCTGGGATGGGCAGTTGACCAGGAGGGCCTTCCTACTACTGATACCAAACTGGTGATTGACAATATGACTAATACTGCTGGAGGAGGGATATTGCCTTTAGGTGGAGAAGGCGAACTATTAAGTGGTCATAAAGGTTATGGATTGTCTTTATTGGTGGATATATTATCCGGTGTCTTGTCCGGAGCTGAATTCGGCCCCTATGTTAAATCCAAGAAAAGAGGAACCAAGACCTTTGTCAACGTGGGCCATTTCTTTGGAGCAGTCAAGATCGAAAACTTTATTGAGCTGGACAAGTTCAAGTCCACTATGGACAGTATGATCCAGCAACTGAAGAACTCCCAGAAGGCAAAAGGGCAGAGCCGGGTCTATATCCATGGCGAAAAGGAGTTCGAGAAATGGGAGGAGCATAAGAAGAATGGTCTTCCTCTAAATGACAAGGTGGTGGAGACCTTAAAGCAGCTGGGTCAAGAGCTAGGAGTGCCATATAATCTTTAAAATCGACTCAGAAAAATGTAGCGGAAAGCTTTAGCTTTCCACGGTTATCTATATCACAGGCGACATTCGCGAATGTGAAGGACGTTTAATGTACAAAATTCTCACAGGGGGATGATATGACTAAAAGACGTTCATCTTCTCAATCGGAGGTTCATGCCTACTTTTATATCCTTGATGAATTGGTAAACAAAAAAGGGTGGGAGAAGAACCAAATATATACACAACAAGAATGTCTACAAGTAAAGTCAATCGCCGAATGTCTTGGTAAGAGCAAACCTGAAAACATGGTAAAGATTAATGAAACTACTTGTTATGTTATTGAGGCAAAAAACGAGAGAGCAAAAATAAATATCGCACTCAAAGAGGCAAAAGACGATTATGCAAATCTCATTAACAAATCTAAATTAATTAAAGCTCCGTTTGTAACGGGAATTGCAGGCAATGGAGACGAAGGTTTTGTCGCGAAGAGTCAATTCCTAAAAAATGGTAAATGGGAAACCATTACCGAGAATGATGTTGAGGTAACGGGGCTACTTTCCAAGAATCAAATCGAGAAAGTTCTAAGCACACAAGACCCACATATCAAAGAAGTCGAAATTAATGAGAAGGAGTTTTTAAGGACAGCCGAAGAAATCAATGGTATTCTACATGAAGGAGGAATCCATAAAGATAATAGAGCGAGGGTAATGTCGGCAATATTATTAGCACTTGTAGAGGGAACGGAAATTAATATTGACGAAGAACCCGTTATTCTCATTCAATCTATAAACTCAAGGGTAGAATTAGTTTTAAAAAAGCACAAGAAACCCAATTATTCAAGGTTCATCTCTATTGACCTTCCTGCGAGCGAAGACAACCACATCAAGTTTAAAAAAGCCATTGTTCTCACGATCCAAGAATTGCTTGGGCTCAACATCCGCTCTGCCATGCAATCAGGCAAAGATGTACTTGGGACATTCTATGAAGTGTTTCTCAAGTATGGCAATGGGGCAAAAGAAATCGGAATCGTTTTGACTCCACGACACATCACAAAGTTTGCAGCGCAAGTATTAGATATTCAAGCAAATGATTTAGTGTATGACCCGACATGTGGAACCGGAGGGTTTCTTGTTGCGGCATTCGATGAAGTGAAGAAAAAAGCAACGACGGAAGAGTTTGACAAGTTTAAAAAATATGGTTTATATGGAGTGGAGGAACAAGATCCGGTTGTTTCATTGGCGTTAGTAAACATGATATTTAGAGGTGATGGGAAAAACAACATTGTAGATGGAAATTGTTTTGCAAAGTGGCTCAATGTAAAAAGCAGGAATGGCATCATTCAAGCAGAGTATTTATCGAAAGATACACCCCACAGGGTCCCACCAGTTAGTAAGGTGTTAATGAATCCACCATTCCCTAAAAAGAAAACGGATTACAAAGAATATCTTTTCATTGAGCAGGCATTGAAGCAAATGCAAAATGAGGGTATTCTCTTCTCTGTGTTGCCTTACTCTTGTATGATTAAAGGAGGAGGCTATAGAGAATGGAGGAAAAGGTTATTGATAAATAATACACTATTATCGGTTGTAACATTTCCTGAAGACCTTTTTTATCCAGTGGGAGTACACACATTGGGTATTTTTGTGAAGAAGGGAATTCCCCATTTAAAGAACCAAAAAGTATTGTGGATTCGCGCATTAAATGACGGCCGATGGAAGAAAAAGGGGAAAAGATTAGAACATCCTAAGGCAAAAGATGATTATTCTATCATTCTTCCGATGCTCAGGGAATTTATTCAGAAACAACCGAAGAAGGTTGATTCAGTCGCTAAATTCCAAAAGGCATGTGAAATTGATTTTTCAGATAGTGATTTGCAGCTTGTCCCAGAAGCATATTTAGATGAGCAAAAAATAAGTTATGAAGATATTACCAAAGACATTGAACAATTGATCCGAGAAAATATAGCGTTTAAAATAAAATTTGAACACCAACTCGAGAAGGTTGAAAATGGAACGACTGGATAAAATGTTCTATATCCAATATGGCGATAAGAATTTTACCAACAAAAGTTATTTGGATGAAGGGACTACTCTTCTCATAGCATCTCAGGGCGTTGACAATGGTGGATATGGGTTTTTCGATATAAAAGAAAGATTTCATGCCCCGATAATAACCGTACCAAGAACAGGTAGTATAGGGTTCGCGTTTGTTCAACTCAATCCATGTGCGGTAACAGATGACTGTATGGTTCTCACACCCAAAAGAAAAATGAGCATCGAGTATCTTTTTTATATTTCTGCTATTATTAGACGTTCTAAATGGAGATTTAACTACGGTCGAAAAATCACTCCACGACGACTCAGTGAAATGCATGCCCTTTCCCCGGAGGAATTTAAAACTCCCTTATCATATGAATCTTTGTATAAGAAACTATACCCACGAAAGAATTTCAATGATTCCTCCAATAAGATTGGGAAACCTCAAACCAAAGAGTTTCAAATTACGGAGCTATTTAATCTAGAGCGAGGGCATTTCCACGCAATCGATCGATTAGAAGATGGAATTTATCCGACTATCTCAAGAGTGTCGGTTGATAATGGCTTGGTCGGTTTTTACAGGAAGCCAAGGAGGGCGAAGGTATTTTCGAAAGGGCTTCTCACAATATCAAGCGTGACAGGAGATGCTTTTTTGCAACACACGCCTTTTATTGCCACCGACAATGTAGTTATATGTATACCAAAGAAGTCTCTACAAATTACGACGCTTATATATATTCAAGCACTATTAAATAGAGTGAAATGGCGTTACTCATATGGTAGGCAATGCTATAAGGGGAATTTTCAAAAAACAACTCTTTCTCTTCCGGTCAGTGGAAGTAGTAGTATTAACGAAGGGTATATTGAACAAATAGTAATGGCTCAACCTTATTGGAGAGAGTTTAAGGAAAGAATTTTAGATAATGTCAAAAATTGAATCTAAAAAATTAAACAATGCAAAAGAACATAAAAAATATTGTTGCCGATTTGGCAAAATTGATTGGTAAAGAGCATATCCTCTCTTCCTATGAGGAGAGGATATGTTATGCCTATGATGCCACCAATTGTTTCTTCCTGCCGGATATTGTAGTTTTGCCAATCAAGACTGAGCAAGTCTCCAGGGTGATGAAGTATGCTTTCGAAAATGATGTTCCCGTTGTCCCGCGAGGAGCTGGCTCAGGTTACACGGGTGGAAGCTTGCCAGTTAAGGGTGGAATAGTTATAAGCCTGGAACGGATGAATAAGATTCTGGAGATAAACAAGGGAAAAAGTTATGCCATTGTTGAGCCAGGGGTGGTAACTTTGGATTTTGCCCAGGAAGTGGCAAAGCTCGGACTTCTCTATCCACCTGACCCATCGAGCGATAAGATGTCCACCCTGGGAGGAAATGTGGGTGAGAACGCTGGAGGCCTTAAAGGAAGAAAATATGGTGTGACTAAGAACTATGTTTTAGGATTAGAGACTGTCTTATATAATGGAGAGGTACTGGAGGCCGGCATCTTCAATCTGGATGAAAAAGGGTACGACCTCACTTCCCTTTTGATCGGCTCAGAGGGTACCTTGGGAGTGATCACTAAGATAGCTTTCAAACTTTTACCTCAAGTCCCTTACGAGGAAACTATCTTAGCTTCCTTTGAGCAGATGGAGGATGCCGCACAAGTGGTGGCAGATATAACCTCAGCCGGCATCATCCCCTCGGTTCTGGAATTCATTGATAAGGATACCTTGGACTGCGTTTTGGATTACATCCAGGTCAATTTCGTACAAAAGGGCGGACCAATTCTTTTAATTGAAGTAGATGGACAAAACAAAGGTGAAGTTCACCCGGAACTGGAGAAAATTGAACAGATTTGCCAAAAGAATAATGCTAAGAAAATAAATTTTGCCCAAAATAAGGAGGAAAAAGAAAAACTGTGGAAGATCCGCAAGTCAGCTTCCGCCTCACTTTTGAGAAAGGCGCCAACTAAAGTAAATGAAGATATCTGCGTTCCGCCCAGTCAGCTCCCTGATATGGTAAGGGGAATAAAAGAGTTGGCTAAGAAATATAATATAAGCATAAACACCTTTGGTCATGCTGGAGATGGAAATCTACATGTGAATATAATGACTGACCGTAGAAAAAAAGAGGAGATGGAAAGGGTGGAAAAAGCGGTGGAGGAGCTTTTCGATTTGACTTTGAAATTGGATGGGACGCTTTCCGGGGAGCACGGCATCGGAACAACCAAGTTGAAGTTTTTGGAAAGGGAAGTTGGGAAATCGGGGATTAAGCTTATGAGAAATATAAAAAAGGCATTTGACCCTAAAGGGCTCATAAATCCGGGGAAGATATTTAATTAGAATTATTGCCTGGAATTCTCTGTTGCGTCAGGAATTACTCCTGACGCTATTGTTTGTGTTAAAATCTAAACTCTTACTGACATTTGTAGGCGTTATGAATGGCCTCTAAACGCTGTCATTGCGAGGAGTCCTGAGCTATGTCGAAGGACGACGAAGCAATCTTGCATTATGTAGGGGTTCAAAATTTTGAACCCCTACTATTGAAGTCTATCCCAAAATGGAGGAGGTATGAAAATAACAAATTTTAAAGACGGCTCTTTTAAAAAAGTGGATGACCCAAAAGCCGAAGATGTGGAGATGCAGGTTTTAATCTCAACTGAGGATGGTGCCCCCAATTTCGCTATGCGCGTCTTCAAAGTGAAGCCCAACGGATATACCCCCTATCACACTCATAACTGGGAGCATGAGGTTTTTATATTAAAAGGCGAGGGAACAATTACAGTCGAGAAGAAAGAAACCAAATTCAAATATGGGGATGCGATTTTTGTCCCTCCGAATGTGATGCACCAATTCAAAAACAGCTCCAAGGAAGAATTGTTTTTCCTCTGCTTGATACCGGCTCAAAATATCTGCGCTCTACCCCAAAAATAGGGCCGAGTTGATTTTTATCGGAGAAATCTTGGGTTCAAGAAAAGAAATAAAAGAGCTTGAAGATGAATTTTAAGATGAAGCAAAAAGAGTTTGCCAATCTTCTGGAAAGTATGAAAACCGGCAAAAATTGCGATGTGACATTATTTATATTCAAAGACAATAAAATAGTTGCCATCGCCAAGCCCTGGTACCAAGAGGGACTCTATCGGGCACCCAGCGGAAGACCAAAATTAAATGAAAACTTAATGGATGCCATCCATCGTGAAGCTTTGGAGGAGACCGGTGCAAAAATCAGATTGAAAAGATATATTTTGAGAATAAGCGTCATTTTCCAGCATAATAGACAAAAAGTCAACTGGACTTCCCACGTATTCTTAGCTGATTATTTTTCTGGAAACTTAGAGCCGATTGACAAAAGGGAAATAAAAAAAGTAAATCTTTTGACTTTAGATGAATTGGCCTCTTTGAAAGGCAAACTGCTTAAGCAGAAATCAGGTGGTTTGGCTTATCGGGCGACTTTGACTGAGGAAACGATAAAGATAATAAAGACAATGGGGTAAGTAACAGCTGCGCCATTACTTTTCCATAGAAGAACAGGTCACCTCAACGGGTAAGTAATGGCTGCGCCATTACTTTTTTACAGCCTTAGGGAACGGCAGCAGTCGTTCCCTACCCATATATAGGTTATGATAAGGGTAAGCAACGGTTGCGCCGTTGCGTTAGAATTTAAATCCCATTTTCAGCACCCGAATCATGAAATCCACTACGTAATTCTGCTATCTATTCTTATTTGATCAACAGCATCTTCCTGCTTTCAGTCAAATCTCCTGCTTTTAATTTGTAGAAGTAAGTACCACTGGGCATGTCTTTACCCCTATCATCCTTCCCCTCCCAACTGACTGCTCCCTTGCCAATACCTTGATATTCATTCTTCAGTGTTCTTACTTTCTGGCCAAGGACGTTGTAAATATTCAGGGTTACGTGGCAAGGTTTGGATAGATAGTATTCGATAATAGTGCTTGGATTGAAGGGATTGGGATAGTTTTGGG
>DASWLN010000015.1:0-5504 GCA_036396115.1 Candidatus Zixiibacteriota bacterium | reverse complement strand
TCCTATTTTTATGGACAACGATGCCAATCTTATGGCATTGGCTGAATCGAGAATGGGCGCAGCTAGGGGTTATAAATACGCCCTGTGCTTGACTATCGGAACCGGCATCGGCGGAGGGATAATTCTGGATAATAATCTCTTTCGAGGAGCGAATTTCTCCGGGGCTGAATTTGGCCATATGATTATCTGCCATCACGGAATCAAGTGCAATTGCCAAAGCTCCGGTTGCCTGGAAATGTATGCTTCAGCCAGCGCTATGATAAGAATAACCAAGATGCTTCTGAAACAGGGAAGGAAATCGCTAATTCCCAAGTTGGTCTCAGGAAAACTCAATCGCATAACCACAGAGACGATCTTTCGGGCAGAGAAATTGAAAGATAAAGTTGCTCGAGAAGTTGTTTCCGATACTGCCAGATTTCTGGGCATAGGCATAACCAGTGCCATAAATCTGTTGAATCCCCAGATAGTTGTTGTCGGCGGCGGGGTCGCTCAAGCCGGCAGGAAGTTTATTCATCTTATTGAAAAAGAGACCAAAAAGATAGGATTTCCAGCCATAACCAAAAATCTTATCATAACTGGGGCCAAGCTGGGCAACGATGCCGGTTTCATCGGAGCAGCGATTTTAGCAGCTGAGCAGCCAAACTGATTTCCCACTTAGCTCTTCATTATGGTTAATAAAATAAATCTCAAAGATCTCTGGACAGAGGAATTAGAAGATTTCTTGCAAAAGCTTGAAGGAAAAAAATATCAGGCGAAGCAGATTGCCAAATGGGTTTTTCAAAAAGGCGTATCTGACTTTGATTTGATGACCGACCTGTCCAAAAAGATGAGGGATCTGCTGAAAGATAAAACTTATGTTTCAAACTTGAAAGTCCTAAAGGCACAGAAGTCGAAAATAGACCAGACTGAGAAATATCTGTTTGAGTTAGAAGACAAAGAAACAATCGAAACGGTTTTGATAAAGGAAAAACAAAGAAACACACTCTGTATCTCCACTCAAGTTGGATGTACATTGGATTGTGCTTTTTGTGCTACTGGCAAAATGGGACTTAAAAGGAATTTGTTTTCTGGTGAGATAATTGACCAGATAATTCAAGTCAAGAAGTTAATTCCACCTCAAGAGAAACTTGACAATATCGTGATGATGGGGATGGGAGAGCCGCTACTTAATTACGACAATGCGGTCAAAGCCATAAGAATTATTGCTTCAGAACTTGGCCCTTCGATTAGTGCCAAGAGGATAACACTATCCACCTGTGGAATTGTTCCACAGATAGAAAAACTGGCAAAGGAGAATTTGAAAATCAAATTAGCCATATCCTTGAATGCTACAACCGACCAAATCAGGAACAATCTTATGCCCATAAATAGGAAATATCCTCTGGATAAACTTCTGCCTGCTGTTAAATCTTTTGCTCAAAAAACCAAAAGGAGAATCACTTTTGAATACGTCTTGATTAAGGATGTGAACGATTCAGATGAGGATGCTTTCAGATTGGCTAAACTTATTCAAGGAATTTCCTGCAAGATAAACTTGATTGCTTACAACCCCATAGCAGGCGTGAAATTCGAAAAACCAGACAACGAAAGAATTAAAAAATTCAGGGACATTCTTTTCCCTCGTTGTCCTGCAGTGACCATGAGAAAAAGTAAGGGTGAGGATATACTGGCTGCTTGCGGGCAGTTGAGAGGTAGCCAGTAATTACAGAAATGCCAGTGACACATGCCACTGGCTTACCCTGCTCTTCACATATTGAATAAGCAGTAGAGACAGAACAGTGTTCTGTCTCTACATTGTTTATGTAATGGAAAGCTTTAGCTTTCCATTCTCAAAATAACTACTATTTAACTTCAAGTGAATGCCACATCCAAAACCATCATCAGGACAAAACCAACCAGTGTGCTGATCGTTGCCAGATCTGCATTTCCTGCTTTTTGCGATTCAGGTATCACCTCTTCAACTACCACATAAACCATAGCTCCTGCCGCAAAAGCAAGTGCATAAGGCATAATTGGCTGAAAACTGGTAACCATAAGTGCGGTAAGCAAAGCGGCAATAGGCTCAACCACTGCGGACAACTGTCCATAATTAAAGCTCCTCACACACGATACCCCTTCACATTTAATAGGCATTGCCACCGCGGCGCCCTCAGCCACATTCTGAACTCCAATCCCAATTGCCAGTGTAGTGGCAGTCATCAAAGAAGATATATCTTTAGTAACTGAACCGAAAGCAGCACCAACAGCCATACCTTCAGGAATGTTGTGCAAAGTTACCGCTAAAGCAAATAGGGTAGTGAGGTGCAAATTGGTTTTTATTCCTTCTTTCTCTTCCACCGGAAAACCGAAATGAAGATGGGGAAGCAATCTATCGATAGCTAATATAAAACCACTGCCCAACATAAACCCGACTGCGGCTGGAAACCATTTCGCAATAGCTTTGCCAGTGGACATTTCTATTGACGGAGCAAGCAATGACCAAAAACTTGCCGCCAGCATTACCCCGGCGGCAAATCCGAACATACTATCAAGTAATTTTCTGCTGGGTTTTTTAGTGAAAAAAACCGAAAGGGAACCAAGTGCAGTCATCCCCCAGGTGAAGATTCCCGCCACCAACGCCAAGATAACAGGATTAAGGCTCTGAATAGATTCTAGCATCTTTTGTTTTAGACTTACAGACTACCTTCTCTTGTCTTTCTTGATTTCGGTTTTCCTGTCTGGGCCCTTCTTAACTTTCTCTGCATCTAACTTCGGCTCGCTTCTCTCCTTTTCCTCTCTTGCTTTTTTCTTATACGATTCGCTTCTGTGGTCTGTAATGTAAAATCCGCTTCCCTTAAAAAGAACCCCTGCCCCACCGGATATTTTCCTCTTCACTTTTCCCTTGCACTTAGGACATATCTCTATGGGCTTGTCTGTCATCTTCTGGGATTCCTCAAATTGATGTCCGCAGGCAGTGCATTCATATTCATAAGTCGGCATCTTCACACCTCATTTTGAGTAAAACTAAACTCTAATTCTAATTTTACGGAATTCTTTTGTTGTGCTTTAAGGAAGGAGCTTGTATCCTTCTTTTTCCAATTTATGTATTAAGATATGTATAGCGTATTTTTCAATGATTTGAGCAAATGGATTATATGACTTATCTTCTTTACTAGCCATGATCATTGGTAAAACAATTTTAGCAGCATATCCTAAACTTCTATCAACCGATGTACTAAATTCATTTAGAGAATTCCTAAACATCCAACCAAACTTAAATAAAATTGCGTTCTCTTTTTCCTCAAGTTTTATAAGTGCATCATCTTGTTTCATCTTTTATTTTTTTACGAACGGTTTTGAATTTCACACCGAAGCCCTCTTTTTATAATTCAACACACTCGCCAGAGTAAGTGGATTGGGATCCTCAATATCAACTGAACTCCAGGCATCCATCATGTAACGCTCAATATAGGCATAGGGTAAGTATCCATAGCCTTTATCGCCCCATTTTTCAGACCATGAATTTTTAACTTTAACCAGTCCTTTTTCGTCGTCGTAACCACAAGCAGTAATTGCGTGACCCCCTAAGCCTGTTTCATTCTTCCTAGGCAAGGGAACGATGCCGGTCTTAGTCTTAAGCATTCCTTTAAAGACCTCGATTCCTAAGACACAGGGTCCCTTACTAAGAAGTGCCATCCGCAGCTCATTTAGATTAAGTATGCGCGCATAAGTAATGATGCGAAAGTTCTGGGCATTGGCTTTAGCTCCAACTTTCGGTTTATCCTTTTGATGGGGAGAATATGGCCAGAGTTTCTCCTGACAGACTCCTATCTTCTCAAGCACTTGCATACTTGCCCGGATAGTAGTCCCTTCTAATCCAGGCACACCATCAATTTTTTTAGCTTCACTATAAACAAAACGCGGGGAGAGTTCTACCAACTTCTCATAATCTAAAGACTCCTGATACTCCTTCATCCCCGAAGCAACTGCAAATCCCACGCAGGTCCCTTCTTCTCCTTGGTCTCTTATTGGCGACATCTTTTGGGTATAGTCAACTTTTTTAGGACGCTTTACTACTGGAAGATATGCTCGCATCAGATAATCTCTATCATCAAACTTATCCTTTATACATCCAAATCTACTCATCCCGTTAGAAACTTCCCTTCTTTTTTACCCGTTAGAAAAAGATTCTAACGGGACTCATCTTGCTTTCTTTTCTCTGTCCACCCCGTTAGATAGCTTCGCATCTAACGGGGTCTATTTGGTCGCTTCTGAGACTATACTATTACAGCCAAAGACAATTTTCGCTAGGGCCTAGTTGATATGAATTTCTCAAACTCTTTCATGTTTTTGAATACTGTGGAGGATAAAAACTTCACTGACCAATTCTCCTTCAAGGGCGAAATAGTCCATATCGGAATTCTTTTGTTCTTGCATTCCCACATCTCAATCGCAGTTCCCATGCTGGCAGTTGGCAAATATGCTATGAAACAATCGCACCCCTTAGCTTGCTCTATTGACCTGTGGAATACCCTTTTGCCTTTGGTCGAAGCATACTCCGCTGAATTCGGATGCACTTTGACCGGGTCAATGATTTCGGCTTGAGGAAAGTATTTTGTCAGCAGGAATCTAATTTTCTTGCGATAATCCTGATTATGTAAGTTTCTTCCCTTCTTGGACCCTTGGATAATTCCAGCTAAAAAGAACCTTTTGAAATCATTGTTCATTATAGATTCTCACGCCTTTATGGTTCGGCCTTGCTCACCATCCTGAGCATGTCGAAGGACAGGCGTGATTCTTGTTGTTTACAGGGGCAATTCATGAATTGCCCCTACTATGTTTTGTCATCCCCGAGGGTTTAATCGGGGATCCATACTTGCTTTCCTTTTCTGGATTTCCCGTATCCAGTACGGGACAGGCTCTGCTGCAGTCTATCCCGCAGAAATGCGGGACAGGAATGACACAAGAACAGGAAACTCCCCCATCCCCACCCTTACAGGTAGGGAGTTCCCGTTGACTTAAGCTAAAGTCATAGCAATAGCAACTACATTGACGATATCATCTACACTGCAACCGCGAGATAGGTCATTAGCCGGTTTAGCCAAACCTTGAATTATAGGCCCAATTGCCTCCGCCTGGGCTAGCCTTTGGGTCAATTTGTATCCAATATTGCCGGCGTTTAAATCCGGGAATATCAGAACGTTGGCTTTGCCAGCTACCGGGCCGTTGGGTGATTTCTTTTTTGCCACATCTGGAATTATAGCAGCATCCAACTGCAGTTCACCATCTATTTGTAAATCCGGAACTTGCTGTTTGACCAGTCTGGTTGCTTCAACAACTTTATCCACCATCTCGTGCTGGGCGCTTCCTTTGGTGGAGAAGGAAAGCATTGCCACTTTCGGCTCTTCGCCAATAAGCTCCTTCATAGTTCTGGCTGAAGAGATGGCTATGCTGGCAAGCTGTTCAACATCCGGATTCGGTAAAACTGCACAATCGCCGAAGATGAAAACCTTATCTTTTGTTCC
>DASWLN010000014.1:0-7473 GCA_036396115.1 Candidatus Zixiibacteriota bacterium | reverse complement strand
ACTCCACAAGCTATGGTCTTCGTAACTCAAAATGATAAGGAGTTCGATTCTCTGGTCGGCGGGAGTTTTCCGGATTGGGGCATTGCAGCCGCAGTTCCGGAACAAAATCTTATCGTTTTAAAATCGCCCATAAAGTATGGTTATTCACAAGACCTGCCCAGAGTTCTGATGCATGAGTTAGCTCATCTTTATCTGGGCAATAAGGTCAATCGTCAGAACTTTCCTCGCTGGCTGGATGAGGGATTCGCTATGTATATGGCAGAGGAATGGAGATGGAGTCTGGATTTATCAATAGCCAAAGCGGTTTTCACCAATTCGATTTTGAATTTAGTGGTCATCGACTCGGTCAATAGCTTCAACTCCCCCAAAGCCCATTTGGCTTATCTGGAAAGTTTCTTGGCAATAAATTACTTCATCCAGCAGTATGGTGAGGATAATTTCAAACAATTGATAAACCTTCTGGCCGGTGGAAAAGATATTAATTCCGCCTTGGTCCAGACCATTGGCTTAAATCATCTGCAGTTTTCAGATGAATTCTCACAGTATCTAAAGAAGAAATACAGCTGGATAAGTTTCTTCAGTGATACTTTCCTTTTGTGGTTGCTACTTGCTTTTTTAGTAATAACCTTTTATTTTATGAAGAAGATGCGGTCAAGAAAAATAATGCAAGACTGGGAAAAGGAAGAAAGTTGGCCCAAAGAAAATTAAGCCATTATCTTGAGTATATTATCACCCGCACATTTGGTTTTGTTTTAAACCTTTTGCCATATTCTTGGGCAATGAGGTTTGGAGATTTTCTGGGATGGGTTTCCTATCGGATTCTTCATATCCGAAGGAAGATAACCCTGACCAATATGAAAGCGGCATTCAAAGATGCATATAGTCCAGAAGAATTGGATAAGATAGGACTTAGAAGTTATCAAATTATTGCCAAATCTTTTATTGATTACATCCTTTTCCCATCCCTTAAAAATAAAGTCTTGGAGATGATTGAATTCGAAGGGAAGGAAAATTTCGATAAAGCCCTAAAAAAAGGTAAGGGAGCCATTCTGGTAACCGGTCATTTTGGGAGCTGGGAGCTTATGGGAGCAGCCATAGCCAAAAGTGGTTATGCAACTGATTTTTTGGTGGGGGAACAACACAATACCTTAATCGATGATGTGATGAATGATTATCGCCAGCTAATGGGAGTCGGCATCATAAAAATGGGGGTGGCGGCTAAGGGAGTGATAAAGGCATTAAAGAATAACAGATTCGTGGCAATGTTATCAGACCAGGATGCGGGTGGAGATGGAACGATTGTGAGCTTCTTTGGCATGCCGGCTTCAACTCCCAAGGGGCCAGCCGCATTTGCAATCAAGACCGGTGCTGCAATACTTACAGGAGGGATCATAAGAGACAAGAGCGGGAGGCAGAAGATAAAGGTGGAAGAGCCAATATATCTGGAAACATCGGGTAATAAAGAAGAGGATATTCAGAAGCTCACCCAAATTTACACTTCGATTTTGGAGAATTATATAAGGAAATATCCTGACCACTGGTTTTGGCCGCATAGGAGATGGAAAAGTACGGTGAAGGAGCTATATAAATAAACAGAAAGGGGGTTTTATGAAGAAGTTTTGGAGATGGTTGTTGGCAAGTGTAGTAGTTATCATTTTTAGCCTTGCCGTACAGGTTTCCCGGATGATAATTTTTGCTGAGCACGGTTACTATTACGCGACTCCTGATATATTCCTTGGATTGATTTTCCCCTTATTTTATGTGATACTCTACCAGGGTATTCCAGGAAAGGGCATCATTAAAGGGTTGGTCTTAGGGATGTTGTGCTGGCTACTGTTTTTCTTGCCTCATAATGCAAAGGGTATCGAGTTTTCTTTTAGTCTTGACGCTCATTTGGCGACTTTCGGAGCAGGCTCTTCTCTTAGTAATCTCTCGTCATTTAATGTTGTTAAAGCCATCAGTTACTTGTTAGGTTGTTCATTAGGCGGAATCGTTATTGCCTTTATCTTCGGCAAAAGTTTGGAAGTTGAGAAAGCAAACGCAGGGACAGGTGTTTAGACCTGTCCAATAGAATATTGCGCGTAGGGGGCGAAGTTTCCTTCGACTTTGCTCAGGACGGTGAGCCTGCCGAACCGCGTCTTCGCCCGAAAGAATGTTTTAGTTTGCGGGTGGAGACAAGCTCCACCCCTACGCGATACAACTTGTTTGTTGTCATTGCTGCCCCCGTAGGGGATAAACTCCAGCCTCAAGACACAGAATTCGTGCAGGAATCGATTTGTTTTTCAAGACTGGATTCCTCCCGCCTTTGGCGGGACGGGAATGACAGAAGAATATTTGATAACTACAAAAACCTAAAACCTAAACTCTATGGATAAAACAATAAAAATTATTCGCATCGTTATTTACATCATTGCGGCTTTAATAATCATTTACCTCGTCAAAAGAGTTTTCTTCACAAAACTGGACATTCCTGCAGCTGAAGCCCACAAGGGGGAATTTGTTATCAGCTTAACCGAGAAAGGAGAGCTGGATGCCAAAAAGTCGATCTCCATCAGCTCACCGAGGGTGAGGGGAAATCTTTTAATCACCAAGTTAATTCCTGAAGGGACTATCGTGGAAAAAGGAGATACCATAATGGAATTCGACAAGTTGGAATTGCAGAGGAACTTGGTGGATTATCAAGCCAATCTGAAGATTGCCCAAGCCAACTTGTTAAAGGCTCAAGGTGAAAGTGACCTCACCAAAAAGCAATTACAATTGGAATTGGACCAGGCAGAAAGGGAAGCCAAGGAGAAGCAGTTTGAAGCCCCTTTGATTAAACAGGAAGCGGAGAAGAAGCTGGAATTAGCCAGATTGAAATACGAGACCAACATCAAGTCGATGGAATCGGATATTCAAAAACTGAAGATCGAGGTGGATAAAGCAAGATATGAAGTGGAAAGGGCACAAGATTACCTTTCCCAATTGACTGTGACCGCACCTATTCCCGGGTTGGTGGTCTATTTGGAATACTGGAAGGGAGGACAATGGGGTAAGGTGCAGGAAGGCGACTCCCCTTGGCCCGGACAGGGATTGATAAATCTGCCTGACCTATCAATGATGCTGACTAAAGCCAGAGTGCATGAGGTGGATATTGACAAAGTCAAGTTGGGGCAGAATGTGAACATAATCTTAGAATCGTATCCAGAAACTACCTTTACTGGTAAAGTGGACAAGATTGCCCGTTTGGCAACAAGAGATGCGGAGGACAACTCGAACATAAATACTTTTGATATAGAGATAATGATAGATAGAACAGATGAACGGCTCAAGCCAGGTATGTCAGCCAAATGCGAGATAATCGTGGATAAGATTCCAAACTCAATCTGGGTGCCGATAGAGGCGGTATTTGAGAAAGATAACAAAACTGTGGTATATGTGATAAAAGGAAATAACTTCAGGGAAAGACAAATTAAAGTGGGACAGAGAAACGACACCGATATAATAGTCACCGAAGGATTGAAAGGGAAAGAGAAAGTTGCTCTGCGTGACCCAACCTCGAAAGAGGAAGCTGGCGCAATCAAGGCAAAGGAAAAGTGATGCGGTTTCGCAGCACCTTTTCCCTCTCTTTCGACGCCATTCAAGCCCACAAGTTCCGTTCGTTTCTAACCACTCTGGGCGTGATGTTTGGAGTGGCGGCAGTGATTGCTATGCTTTCCATTGGAGAAGGAGCAAAGCGGGACGCCCTGGAGCAGATAGAAATGATGGGAACAAGCAATATCATCATCAAAGCAAAGAAACCACCCAAAACCAAAACCGGAGAAAGCCAGCTTAATCTATCTGAAGGATTAAATCTGGCTGATGCAGAGAATATTAAGCATTTTTCTTCATTAGTAGAAAATGTGGTGCCGCAAGTTTCCTTCAAGAATGTGGATGATATTCAGTACAAAGATAGAATTACTAAGGGGACGATTATCGCCACCACGCCAGAGTACAAAAATCTGATGCATATGAAACTTGTTAACGGTAGATTCTTCACCGTAAAGGAAAACGAAGAGGCTAAACAGGTTTGCGTTTTGGGCTACAATATGAAGAAGGAGCTTTTCGCCTTTTCCAATGCCATTGGCAAGTCAATAAAAACAGGTGTGGGTTATTATTTTACGGTTATCGGAGTTCTGGAATATAAAAAGACAGGAAAATCAAAGATCGAGGGAGTGGAGGTAAGGGATATAAATGAAGAGATATATATCCCCCTGGAGTTCATGTTGAAGAAAATCGGCAAATACCCTTTAACAGACGAAAAAGGGGAGGATTTTCAGGGCGTGCTGAGCGAAATTGCAGTGCAGGTGAAAAAGGGAAGGGGTATAGCGGAGGTGGCTGGGCTTGTGCAAAAGGTATTAGAGCGAAGGCATAGAGGAGTGGAGGATTATAAAATCATAATTCCCGAAGCCCTACTAAGACAAAGCCAAAGAACGCAGCGGATTTTCAATATCGTGATGGGATGCATTGCCGGCATATCCCTTTTGGTTGGGGGAATCGGGATAATGAATATAATGTTGGCTACGGTTTTGGAGAGAATCAGAGAGATTGGTGTGCGTCGGGCAGTGGGTGCCAGGAAGATTGATGTTATGCAGCAGTTTTTGCTTGAAGCGGTAGCAATCAGCTTTGTGGGGTGCATCTTAGGGGTAATTTTAGGTTTCGTTCTGGCTAAAGGAATAAATTTCTATGCCCAATGGAGAACCATAATCTCTTTTGGCTCGGTCCTTCTGGCAGTTGGGGTTTCAGCCGCAGTGGGGATTGGGTTCGGCTATTACCCTGCCAGGAAGGCGGCAACCCTGGACCCGATTGAGGCGTTAAGGTATGAGTAGAGCGGTTTCATGTTTTTAGAAAAATAAATATAAAACTGCCCAATAAATTGGGCAACTACATAAATTCCAAATTCGCCCCATAAATGTGGCAACTACAGAAAAACAGTTTTAAATTCATAGTTTCGAGAATGTAGTTGTTTGATTTATCGAACGAATTCTAAGGGGTTTACAAAAATGATGAAAACAACTTTAATTTTTGGAGTGATTTTGGTTCTGTTTATGTCGATGCAGCAAACCAAAGCAGATAAGGTTCTGTCCTTGAACTTGGATGATTGTCTGAAGACGGTAATAAGGAACAGCAGCGAATATAAGATTGCCCAGATGAGATACCGGGCAGCGGAGGCAAGTTACAGTTCCGCTAAACTGAGTTACTACGTTCCAAATTTGACTCTAAATTTCAATACTCCGGAGTATTCCTGGTTCGGCGATTATCAAGACTACTATGGAGCAGCAGGCCGAGTCTACTTCGTTGAAGAGTATTATAATTACACCAGCTCGCTCGACCTTTCTCAAAAGCTCTTCACGGGTGGAGATGTGACCGTCTCCGGGCTGCTTAATTCTTATCGTCGCACCTCCAACATCTTCACCAACTACGATGAGGTTCGGACAAATCTGCAATTCAGTATAGAGCAGCCAATCTTCAATTGGAATAGACACAAAATAGAGCTGGATAAAGCCAGGGTGGATTACGATCTCTCCAGACTGAAGTACTCAGAGGAGACCAATCAGGTTATAAGCGACCTAACCACGAATTACATTCACTATCTCACCAGTCAGAAACAGCTAAAGATAGCTGAGCTTAAAGTTCAGAATGCGGACCTGGATTACATTTCGGCTGAAAAGAAGAGCCAAGAGGGGTTGATAAGCGATATGGAGTTCGCTCAAAAGAGAACAGAAAAGATGGATAGAAAATTAGAGCTATTGGATGGTAAAAGGAATTTCGAGGAATACCAGGCAAAACTTCTGCAGATGCTGAAAATAGAAGAAGAAGTGGAATTGAATCTAAATCAAAATATAGAATTAGGCCAGTTTTCGCTGGAGCAGGAAAAAAATAAGAACATCGGGCAGAGTTCAGAGGTCTTAAAAGCACAAGGGGAGGCAAGAAAAAAGGAATTGGAGCTCAAGGAAGCTAAGGCGAGCGGGGGGATAGATGGCAGGGTCAACTTCTACTATGGATTTCTGGGCAGGGGACCAATTGCCAGGGAGAGCATAGACGATTTTAAGAAGAACCGATGGGGAGTCTCCATTGTTTTAAGCTTACCCATCTGGGATGGGGGCGCCCATTCCTTCTCAATCAGAAGCTCTCAATTATCCTTAGAAGAAGCAAAGAAAGCCTCAGAGCTTACCAAAAGTCAGATGAAAAGCAAACTTGAAGCCATTGTGAGCAAGCTCTCCACGGCCTGGGAAAAGGTAGGCTTTTTAAAAGAAGAGTTGAAGTTAGCCGGAGACGACTGGACTAATGCCCAAAAGAAAAACCAGATGGGTTTACTTTCTGAAGGGCAGATGTTAGATGCACAGATAACTTTTTTGGAAACTGAAGTCAAATATCTGAATGCAGTTTTAGATTATAGGATATACCGCATAGAATTAGATAAAATGTGGGGGATGGTTCCGGAATCTGATGAAAAATAAACCCAAAAAAATACTAATCATTCAGACCGCATTCTTAGGGGATGTGATTTTAACTACCCCTCTGGTCAAAGCCACGAGAGAACTTTATCCTCAAGCTTTTATTTCAATCCTTCTTGTTCCTCAAACCGCAGAAGTCTTTGAAAACAATCCAGGCATAAACCAAATCATCCTTTACGATAAGAAGGGAAAACAGAAGGGGATAAGAAGTTTCTTCAGGCTGATCAGATTTCTTGAAAAAGAGAAATTCGATTTAGCTCTACTTCCACACCGTTCTTTGCGCAGTGCGCTCTTGGCATATCTTTCCGGAATTCCTCAGAGGATAGGGTTTCATACTAGCTCAAGCTCTTTTCTCTATACGAGCGAAGTAACCTACAGGTCGGGCCTGCATGAGATAGATAGGGTCCTGAGCCTGCTTACTCCTTTAGGACATAATGTTCATAATATAAAGCCAGAGCTTTTTCCAAAAGATGAGGATCTCATTTGGGCAGATAGGTTCTTAAATGAATGTGGAATAGACAAAAACAAAAAAATCGTAGGGATCGCTCCCTCTTCGGTCTGGGCAACCAAAAGGTGGCCGCTGGAAAGGTATGCTTGTGTGGCAGAGAGATTGACAAATGGATCCAACGTGGAGGTCTTGCTTTTGGGTTCAAACACTGACGAAAGACTACTTCTAAAGATCTCCTCATTAATGAACAGAAAACCCATCATTCCGATTGGCCAATCTATTCTTTTGAAATCGGTTGCTCTGATGTCAAGATGCTCAGTCGTGCTGTCTAACGATAGCGCACCAGTGCATATGGCAACTGCCTTAGAAAAGCCGACTGTGGCAATTTTCGGTCCGACCTTGCCGGAGTTTGGATTTGCTCCATATGGAGAAGGTCATACTGTTATTCAAAGAGAGCTTTATTGTCGCCCCTGCGGAATTCACGGTAGAAAATCTTGTCCGGAGATTCATTTTCGCTGTATGCGGGATATATCCCCAGATGAGGTCTTC
>DASWLN010000013.1:0-2764 GCA_036396115.1 Candidatus Zixiibacteriota bacterium | reverse complement strand
CTAATTTCTTTTTTTCTTCCTCCACCTCTGCCATCTCCTGGCTAAGCCTATCCAGTTCCTCCACGCTCATATTGTATAACCTGACTTTTTCGAATCTCTCCTGATATCCAGTATACTCCAGGGTGAGAGCATTAAGCTCCTCCTCCAATTCCTTTAAATTTTTATCACCCAAGAGACCTTCATATTTAGACATCTCACTTTTGATCTGCCGTTCAATGTCCCTCAGGTTATCAAAATGTTCTCTTAGATCATACATATTCGGAGCTTTGTATTTCTCCATCATAGAATTGAGTGCCAAGTTAGCATGATAGATATCTGCCTCTATCTCCTCTAACCTTGATTTTCTTAATCCAAGTTGCTTCTTGAGAGAATTTTTGCGATTAACGTAGATGACAGATGGAATTAGGAATGTAAGTAATACAACAGCAAACATACCCGCAACCCAAAAGTATAATTCCCACTTGAGATACCCCATGACAATACCTGCGACTGTCAGCAAGAAGAAGACCGGCACCATCCACACAAACTTAGCTTTTCTCTTGTTAAGAGCCAGATCCTTTTTCAGCTCCTGTTGTTCCATCTCGGCATCTGATCTTTTCCCCTCCAAATACTTGACCTTAACCTCCAACTCTTCCAAGTTAGCCATATCGCTTCTATCTATACTTGGTAACCTGGAGGACTCCTCTCGCAATTTCCTCACATTGCTCTCAGACCCTTGCACTTTCTTTACCCGTTCAGTCAGTTCATTATGCTTACCCTCCACTCCCTTTATCTTCTCATACAGCTGGATCGCTTCCTTGGCTTTCTCTAAACGCCCCTTCTTGAATTGATGCTCTTTATTCCACTTCTCCAGGCTTGAACTGATTTCCACCAAGCTCGCTCGATTCTCAAAAACAGCGCTGTTGCCCCTTCTCAGTTTGTCCAATTCCTCCATTAGCTCATCCCTTACTCTCTCGTAGGTTTGAATCTCGCCCAAGTTCTTAGTCCCTTCTTTCTTCAGCTGACTTATCCTTAGATTCAACTTGTCCAACACTTCGGATGCGCGTATTAACTCTTTCCCGCCGGTAACCAGCGCTTCCAATCTATCCTTTATGGCATCAGCATTGCTGGCAAAACGAGACATCTCATCTTGCTGGATGCAGGCCGTGGATAAAAATATCTCTTCGGAGGGAAAGCCCATTTCTCGAAAAATGAGCTCCTCTACTCTCTTTTTGTCGTCCCATTTCTCGTTGGTGGATTTATTGGTCAACTTAATCTCTCCACTTTCAAAATCTTTCTTGAGAGTGTAGGCTGAACCATTGGCTGTAAAATCAACCTGCACTTCAAACCCTTTATCCATACCCCAGCTGGTCTTGCTTTTGAGTCCCTTCTTAGTGGATTTAGGATCCTCGAAGAATGCACAAGTTATGGCATCTACCAAAGTGGACTTGCCCGCCTCATTTGGTCCCTTAATCAAATTTATCCCGTCGGTGAAGTTCCCTTTGAAATCAGATAATTTCCTGAATCTCTTTACGATGAATTTGTCGAGCTTCATCTACCTTGTCCCTTCTTCAAAAAACCTCTTTGCCGGTTAGCAAAGCATATCCTGTTTTCAGGGCTTGCTCTACTTTTTCCTTTTCCTGAGGGCGGGAGGTCTTTATCTTCTCTTCCATTATCTCTACAAATTGGCCTAAGATGGTATTCTTGGGTAGCTTCAGATTCACGAAATCCTCAGGCACAGTCACCGTATTATCTTCAATTGCTAAGTGAAGAAATTTATCTCGTAGTTCTTGCACGACTTTGGAGACATTCAAATCAGAGTCAGTGGGAGAAACGCCGCTTATCCTCGCTTTGAGAATAGCCATCTCACCTTGATATTGCTCTATCTCCTTATTTAGTTCAAGCTGCGATTTGAGCTTCTCAGTGGAAAACTCTATCTCTTTCCACACGGTTGAACCGACACGTATCTTCTCCACATTAATATTTTCTGCCAATTCCACCAAGATCACGCTCCCCGCATCCTTGGAGCCAAATTTAATCTGCTCTGGGGAACCGCAGTAGAAAGCCTTGGTCCTTCCCTGGGAGACCTCATAAAACGAATGCCAATGGCCCAATGCTACGTAGTCGAAATTAGAGGACTCAATATCTTTCAATCGAATGGGGAATTCATCCTCCCCGCTTTTGGAAGGTACTAAAACCGAGCCATGTGCCATAGCGATGTAATATTTGGTAAGACCCTCCATCTTGACCAAGTTAGCCAAAGGTCTTTCGCGACCGCTGGAGGAGGTATTAGGTTTGCCATAGACTGTCAAATCAAGGTTTTCAAGCAACTTATAAGGCTTACGGCTATCTGTGAATAATATGATGTTTTTGGGAATATCTTGCTGTTCCATATTCTTATAAACTGAACTGATATCATAGCAGTCGTGAGTTCCAGGAAGAATACAAACTGGGATTTCCCCCAGACGGGAAAGCTCATTTATTGCGAAATCTACAGTTGTTCTGGAAACATGATTGGAGTCAAATAGATCCCCAGCCACCAGCACTAGATTCACCTGCTTTTCCAGAGCCAAATCCACGATGCGAGAGAAAGTGCTCTTTGTAATCACTCTCAGTCTATCCCCGGCTCTTCCCAATCCAGGGAATCTGGCTCCGAGGTGAATATCGGCAGTGTGTAGTAATCTAAGCATAGTCCATCCCCACGTATTTCGAGCATGCCTCTACTTACACTAACCCTTTCTATTATCGGTTGAATTGGCTCTTTCTTTTAGATAAAATTGAAGCG
>DASWLN010000012.1:0-2148 GCA_036396115.1 Candidatus Zixiibacteriota bacterium | reverse complement strand
ATTTACCTGACCGCAGGATTTAATACCATCTCCTTTGGCACAGGCAGGAAGGAGTTTCATCCCAAAAAAGAGAGACCTGGTTTGGAATATTATATAACCGAAGCAGGAAAAGGAGTAATCGCTCAAATAAATGACCCCAATCATATTGACGAGGGGATAATATCCAACTTTATGGCAGCCAGATTCAACAAACAGGGAAATCTGGCAGCGATGATGCCGATGATTCATCCTTCGTTGGAATACAAGCCCCACACCAGAGTTGAAGGTGCTTGCGGGTCCGGCGGTTTAGGACTTCTGACTTCGCTCAAAAGTATCTGCTCTGATATTTCAGATGTTGCCTTAGCCGTGGGAGTAGAAGTTCAGAACACCTACAAGGCGATTTACGGTGCGGATATTCTGGCTGGCGCGGCACATTATCTTACCCAGCGAAAAAATGGGCACGTTTATTTTTTCCCGGACCAATTTTCTCAACGAGCCGGGGCATGCTATGATAAGTTTGGGTACGATTATGTGAGGAAAGGTATGGCAACTTGGTACAAAATTGCCATAGAGAATGCGCGGAAAAATCCCAAAGCGCAGGAATATCACAACACCATAGAGGATTTAATGGCAGCTGGAATGACCCCTCCCAATCCCAAAGCCTTCGTTGACCACCTTAATGTCTATGATTGCTCCAAGGTTTCGGACGGAGCGTCGGCTATCATTTTTGCTTCAGAAGATGGTCTGAAGAAAATAGGAATCGACAAAAAAGATGCAGTCGAGGTTGTGGGCTTCGGCACAGCAGTGGCGGACATCTCAAAATACCCAGAGGATAAAACCAGAATGACCACAACTCAAAAGGCAGTTCAAAAAGCATTTGATATGGCAGGAATCGGTCCCAAGAACCTTGGAGTATTAGAGGTTCACGATTGTTTCACCGTTGGTGGAATTCTGGCTTTGGAGGCGGTGGGTATAGCCAAATACGGTGAAGCAGCTGGTTTTGTGGCAGAAGGAAAAACGAATACGAATTCCGAAATGCCAACCAATCCCACTGGCGGATTAGTTGGATTCGGTCATTACACCGGAGGAACCGGAGTGAGGCAGGCGGTCGATTTGCTCCATCAATTAACCGGAAAAGCAGGAGATTGTCAGGTAAAGATAAAACCCAATAGGCCTTACGGCATGCTTATCAATATGGGTGGAAATGATAGAACTGTAACCGCAATGATATTCAAAAGGGCTGAATAATCCTTAATTTAGGGGATAACCAATAGAAATCAGGAGGCACAATGGATTTTGAGTTAAGCGAAGAACAGCGAATGTTCAAAGATGCGGCAGCTGAGTTCGCCAAGGAAAAGCTTTTTCCTAAAGCACAGGAGTTCGAAGAGAAAGAGGAGTTCCCGCCGGAATTGCTCAAAGAGTTGGCTAACTTGGGGTATTTCGGCATGCTCCTTCCGGAGCAGTATGGTGGCTCGGGTTTGGACTTCGTCAGTTATGCCTGCACTTTGGAGGAATTTTGCAAAGGTTGCGCCGCTTTGGGGGTCTTGCTTTCAGTGCACAATTCGTTGGTTTGCGGTGCTATCCTGCAATACGGAAACGAAGAGCAGAAGAAAAAATATCTTCCCAAATTAGCTAAGGGAGAAGTATTAGGTGCCTATTCTCTGACTGAACCACAAGCTGGAACAGATGCCGGCAAGTTGAAAGCTACTGCAGTGCTTAAGGACTCTAACTACGTCATAAATGGCACGAAATCGTTTGTGAGCAATGGTAAGATTTCGAATTTGATTGTCCTTTTCTGCCTGACCAATCCACCAGCTGGCTCCAGGGGGATTTCAGCCCTCTTGGTCGAAAAGGGTGCAGAAGGACTTTCCATTGGCTCAAAGGAAAAAAAGATGGGGCTGAGAGCATCCGACACAACCGAGCTATCGTTTGAAGATTGTAAGATTCCCAAAGAGAACCTTCTGGGCAAGGAAAACGAGGGATTCAAGATAGCTTTGTCGCTATTAGACAACGGTCGGATTGGCATTGCAGCCCAAGCTCTGGGAATTGCGCAGGCGGCTTTAGATGAAGCATTGAGATATTCAAAGGAAAGGGTTCAATTCGGCCAAGCTATATGTAATTTTCAAGCCATTCAATTCAAGCTGGCAGATATGGCAACGCAGATAGAGT
>DASWLN010000011.1:0-8113 GCA_036396115.1 Candidatus Zixiibacteriota bacterium | reverse complement strand
GTATGGGAGGCAACCACTCCCGGCAAATGAGCCGCCATCCCTGCTCCACAGATAATAAGGCTATATCCTTTGTTTTCAGCTGTCTTGGCGAGCTGTATTGTTTTTTGCGGATTTCGATGAGCCGAGGATATTTCCAGCTTGTAAGAAATGCCAAACTTAGCCAGCATCTCCTCGCATTTGGACATTATCTCCAAATCTGACTCGCTGCCAACGATAATCAGAACTTTAGGTTTCATCATCTCTAAACTCCTTTTAACCGATTCATTGGAGTATAAAGCTTTAGCTTTATATGGGTAACCCGGTGGCATCTGCCACTAGTAACACGGACTCGATATCGTCAAGATGCTGCGCAAATTGAGCCCCTACGAATTTCTTGAAATTTCAAACTGCTAAGCCCTGAACCATAACGGTTCAGGGTAAGCTTCTAAGTTGCCCTGCCATAAATATGAAACATATGGTTTATACCGTAGGGATAGAAATTTACCCTACACCGTGCAGGGCTAAATGCCCTGCACTACGAAAGTTGTTATTTTCATCGTAGGTTGGGCACCTTGCCCAACTACATCCCCTCTCCTTTCCGAGGCGCGAACGCTGATGGTTCATGCCAAGGAGAGGGCTAGGGTGAGGTTAAATTTTTAAACTACTTCAATAATACTCTTTCCTCAACCCCGACACTTTATATCCGATGTCTTTTCGAAAATGCATCCCGTTGAATTTTATATATTCAATCGCCGCATAACATCTCTTGATTGCTTTCTCCATACTCTCATCCACGCAGGTAATTCCCAAAACCCTTCCCCCGGTAGTGAAGAATCTGTCAACCGACCTTCTGGTGCCGGCATGGAAAATCTGAAGGTCTCTGCTTTTCTCTTTATCCAATTTGTTCAGGCCAAATATCTCTATATTCTTCTCATATTTGTCCGGGTATCCACCCGAAGCCAGGGCCACGCAAACTGCAAACTTCTGCTCCCATTCGATCTTCTCCAAATCCAGGTCTCCATCAATTATGGAAAGGAGTATCTCCGCCAAATCATTCTTCAGTAAGGGTAATACCACCTGAGTTTCCGGATCTCCGAAACGACAGTTGTATTCCAGAACTTTTGGTCCCACCTCGGTCATCATCAAGCCCGCATAAAGTATACCCTTGAATGAACACCCTTCTCTCTCCAAGCCGGAAATGGTTGGCTCCAATATCTCATCATAAATCTCCTGTGTCTTTCTCTCACTAACTATGGTGGTGGGAGCAACTGCGCCCATTCCGCCAGTGTTGGGACCAATATCTCCGTCATAAACTCTCTTGTGGTCACGTGAAGGAACCATAGGAACAATATTCTTGCCATCCGTGAAAGCCAAGACCGTTACCTCTTCTCCCACCAGGAACTCTTCAATGACCAGCTTCGCCCCGGCTTCGGCGAATATCTTATCTACCATTATCTTTTCAATCGCATCCCTGGCGGAATTTTTTTCTTCAGCCACTATGACTCCCTTGCCTGCAGCTAATCCATCTGCTTTGATAACCAAAGGATAAGTGGCGGAATTGACGAAATCAGAAGCTTCTTCTTTATTTGTGAAGATTCTAAAGGAGCCGGTGGGTATATGATACTTTCTCATGAATTCTTTGGCAAAACTCTTACTTCCCTCAATCTGCGCCGCCTTCTTGGTTGGTCCAAATATCTTAAGTCCCTTCTGTTGGAAGAGGTCCACTATGCCCAAAACCAAAGGAAGTTCCGGACCAACTACAGTCAAATCGATATTGTTCTTGTGAGCGAAATCCACCAGCTTCTCCAGGTCATCCACTGCGATGTCAACGCACTCCGCCAAAATGGAGAGCCCTCCATTTCCCGGTGCAGCATAGATCTTATTAATTAAAGGGCTTTGGGAAAGTTTCCAGGCCAGAGCATGCTCTCTTCCTCCGCTACCCACAACCAGAACTCTCATACTATCTCCTTTTATAAACCCCTTCTCTCCCCTCTCCTTTTCAAGGAGAGGGCAAGGGTGAGGTTAAAAACTTACTCCTGAATTATTTAATATATACCTGCCCAATTACTCTGACAAGGTTTTTTTATTGACAAATCGTTTTGAATACTTTTTAATGTGAAGTGGCTTTGCCTTTTAAATATACTCTTAACTGTCATTGCGAGTCCCGAACCGTTCTGGTTCAGGGCGAGTCCCCATACGGTTCGTCTTTGCCCTTCGGCAGTGAGCTCAGGGTCGAACTGCTCACCGTCCCTGAGCGAAGTCGAAGGGAGGGGACGAAACAACCTAAAGCGCAAGCGTCATCCTGACCCCGCCTTAGCGGGGGAAGGATCTCACTTTGAGGAGATTCTTCACTCCGCCTTGCACCATAACGGTGCAGGGCTCCGTTCAGAATGACAAGTGGGAGATTGCTTCGTCGCCCTTCGACGAAAGCTTTAGGACTTCTCGTAATGACAGAACAAGTGTTTTTTGGTAATTACGAATCTTTGAATTCCCTCTCCTTTTTAAGGAGAGGGTTAGAGTCTGCCCTGAGCGAAGCGAAGGGGTGAGGTTATCAAAAGGTAATTTATGAAATTTTCCAATAAATTCATCGCCCAGGCATCCATCATTGCTGCTCTATACGCGGCCTTGACCATTCTGGTCTTTTCACCTATTAGTTATAATCCAATGCAGATAAGGGTGGCTGAAGTTTTAACTGTATTGCCATATATTACTCCAGCCGCCATACCCGGACTTTTTATTGGCTGTATTGCAGCCAATCTTGTCAGCCCCGCAGGAATAATAGATATCATCTTTGGCAGCTTGTTCACCCTGCTGGCTGCGTTCTTGACTTATTTTGTATCGAAAACAAAAAAACCTATCCTCGCTCCCCTGCCACCGGTTTTAATCAATGCCTTTGGCGTGAGCATCTACCTGCATAAACTTTTCCAGCTATCTTATCTAATTTGCGTTTTGTCCATCGCCGTAGGTGAGGTCATCGCCTGCTACGTTCTGGGTTATCCCCTGTTGAGACTGGTTCTCTCCAATGAAAAATTAAAAAATATAGTTAAGTTATAATTGTTTGTATTTGGGGGCAGCAGGCAGTCTAGTTGTAGGGACAGAACATTGTTCTGTCCTTTACGAGCCGTATGATTCATATCGCAAGCAGGAATCCATTTTTGTATTGTTGTCAATCATAGGTAACACCTCCAGTTAAGTTTGGCATTCTCATATCCAGGAGTGGAATGTAGTTTCTCTAACGGAGTGAGCATATTCAAGGTCATATGAGGACGAGATTGATTATAATACTCCAGATAGGAAAGAAGTTTCTTGGATAGAGTAGCATGATCTTTGACAACACCTAAAGGGCGATAGAACTCTTCTAAGTCAGTCCTGATGGATCTTTCCACCTGACCATTGTAGCGAGGAGTAGCAACCGGAGAGAGAACGTGTTTGATCTTTTGCTCCTTTAAGAGCTTATCTAAAGGATGGATGCGCGTACTACTTAGCATATCATAGGTAAACTCTGTCCCATGGTCAGTCTGGATGCGTTTTATCTTAAAGGGAAAGAACAAGATAGCTCTCCGGGTGAAATCCACGGTATTATTTACCGAAAGCTCTTGATATACTTTGATGAAGCGTAACTTGGTAAACACATCCTTAGCGACATATTGATAATCCCTTGAATCGAACTGTCCTTTCCTTCGGGGCAAGGGTTTGGTATCCATCTGGACTTTATGTCCAAGATAACGCACATATTTTCCATAGGACTGGTAGCGTTTCCTTCGTCTTTTGTAGTGAGCAATCAGTCCAGCTCGGGATAGTACCTTCCAGATACCACAAAGGCTAAGGCTGATAGCATAGTCTCTTTTAAGATAGAACTGCAATCGTCTTGGTCCATATTTGGTCTCACCTCTGAGTTTGATGATCAAGGAAGCTACCTCCGGAGAAGTGAGTTTAGGGTGCGTCTTTGGCCTTCTGGACTGGTCTTGGAGGCTTTTGGGATTCTCGCCACTTCCTTGGTAGCGCCTATACCACTTGTAGAAGGTCTTTCTGGAGATCCCAAAGTACTTACAGGCATAGGTGATGTTCTTCTCCTTAGCCATTTCAAACCAGTTGAGCCTGGTTTTGATAGTTGACCACAAGAAGTGCTTGGGCATGGGTAACACCTCCTTAAAATGTTCTGGGTTACTTGGGGTAATTCACTACCCTCAAGATTATACCAAAGTGTTACCCATGTATGATAACAAAAGAGCAGGAATCCATTTTTCAATTGACTTTCTCGATAAATGAATTAATTTTCCCATAAATCATAATTCAATCCTTAGGAGGTAAAGATGTCAAATTTCCTGTGCCATTTTGAGATTTGTACTTCCAATCTAAAAAAGGCAAAATCTTTTTACACCCAGCTTTTCAACTGGGAGATGAGCTCTTGGGGAACAGAAGGGACTTATGAGACCATAAAGACATCACAGGAGCCGTTTGGCGGCTTATGGAAAACCCAGGAGGGAAAAGGAGTTTTAATTTATTTTAAAGTGGATGATATTCAGCAAACTCTAAACAAAGTCAAGCAATTGGGCGGAAAAGTGATTCAGGAAAAAAACGAAATTCCAAATGTGGGCTTTTATGGAATTTTCTCTGATACGGATGGAAATCAAATCGGCCTCTTTAACGAGAAATAAAATATGAAATATCATAACAATATCCTGGAACTGATTGGCAACACGCCTCTGGTGAAGTTGAACAAAGTCGTGGATGAGAATTGTGCGACGGTTTTAGCCAAGCTTGAGTTTTTGAATCCATTGGGAAGCATCAAGGAGCGGATGGCTTATCATATCATCTCTCAAGCTGAAAAGGAAGGGAAAATAAAAAAAGGGGATGTGATTGTAGATTGCACCTCGGGGAATACCGGCATAGGTGTTGCATTGGTAGCTTCACTCAAAGGATACAGGTCGCTTTTTACCATACCCAACAAGCAGAGCCAGGAAAAGATCAATTTACTCAGGGCTCTGGGAGCAGAGATAATAATCACCCCAGCGGATGCGCCTTCCGATTCCCCGGAAAACTCCCATAATGTCGCCAAGCGCATAGCTGGGGAAAGAAAAGATGCATTCTATTTAAACCAGCATGATAATCTCCAGAACGCCCAGGCGCATTATCTCACCACCGGCCCGGAAATCTGGAAACAAACCAAAGGAAAAGTCAACTGCGTTGTGGCTGGAATTGGGACTGGAGGCACTCTCTCCGGCATAGGGAGATTCTTGAAGGAAAAAAATAAAAATATAAGAATTGTCGCCGTCGACTCAATCGGTTCAGTCTTTTACGATGTAATAAAAAACAACCCGATAACTGCGCCTAAGGCGTATATGGTCGAGGGAATTGGAAGCGACACCATGACTCAAGCATTGGATCTCAAAGTTATAGATGACGTGCTTCGGGTAAGTGATAAAGAAGCATTTTTGATGGCCAGGAGACTGCTGAAGGAAGAAGGTCTGTTTGCTGGAGGCTCCTCCGGAGCCGCAATGGTTGGTGCAAAGAAGATAGCGGAGGAGCTGGGTAAAGGAAAGTTAGTGGTAACCATCCTTCCCGACAGCGGCTCAAGGTATCTAAGCAAGATTTATTCTGATAAATGGATGAAAGAGCAGGGGTTTTTGGATTAGAATCGTTTTATTCATCGAAAAAAAGGGTCAGCCTTCGGTGGGGCCTTTCCCTTGAGACATTCTTTTCCCCTGAAGTGAAACTACTGCTTTTTAAACTGATTTCTCGTGGATGGGATTAGTTGATTTCAGTAACATAAAGATAATCCACTACTTAAAGACTAATCAGGATAATTTAAATCTTCTTTTGAACTCCTTTTCCCCTACTATTCTTCAACAACAAACTGATAATTTTTCGCGGTAGCTCTTTGGCTGGCTTTCAGAATTTTTTCACCTGGTCGAGAATTTACTTGATAAATATCAAAAAAGACTTGACAAATCATTTCTCGGAAGATTAACTACAGGTGGCAAACAAGGGTTTGATACGTTATTTTCTCAATTGAGCTGTTTACACTTGATGTTCTTTTTCTTCTAAAGTTTTATCGGTAGTTTTTCTTCGGTTGTGCAACCTACATTTTTTCTTGACAAGTTAATCAGAGTTCTTCGTAAGTAAGCGCGAGCTAAGGCAACATCTCCTTAATTTTTCTAGCTTCCAAGGAGGTGGTTTTTGTTTTGTCTGTACCAATCCTAAAAAGACAGAGGGAGGGAAATAAAAAAAATCTAAAACCTTTGGAAGGGAGGTTTACAGTGAGAAAGGCATTGCTCGTAGTTTGTCTTATTGCGATTGTCCTCTTGTTTGGCAGCTCAATTGTTTTAGCAGCAGACGTTGTAGTAGGAATCCAGAAGCCGGCAGTCATTGAACGCAGCAGCGAATTTATAGTCCAGGTTTCGGTTAACAGTAATCAGGTCTCAAGCGGTTTTCAGATTCCTCTTAGCTTTTTCCACAATACCAACAATGACATTCGTTGTGATTCTATTCAGTGGACCAGCACATTCTTGAACAGCAAGCCAACTATGTATGCTGGACAAGCTGGGGATATGAGCTATCTTCACAACGAAAGTGGTGTTATGGCAGCAGTAATTTGGGCAGTGTGGTATGGCGAGGGGTTGCCAAAAGAAAGCGGTCCGATCTGCAATTTGTATTTCAGCACCGGACCTAACTGGGATCCTACGGTTAGGTTGCCAATTGATTTGACCGATAAGCTTGACCCTCCTGGTGCAGCAGAGGTGTCCGACAAGGACGGCCATGTCTTGCTCCCTACCTTTAAGGTGAACGAAGGGGGTAATTCTGGAGATGTTGGTGGAAGTGCTCTTCCAACGGAGTTCAGGCTATATCAGAACTATCCTAATCCCTTCAACCCTGCTACCACCATAGAGTTTAATTTGCCAAAGGGTGGTCCAGTCCACTTAGTTATTTATAACGCCAGGGGACAGAAGGTCAAAGTTTTCGACCAGAATCTTCCCCAGGGGACCGCAAGCGTAGTATGGGATGGCACAGATTACAGTGGTAAGCAAGTTGCCAGCGGCACGTATTTTTACCAGGTAACTGCAAACGGCCAGAAACTCGACGCCAAGAAGATGGTATTGGTCAAGTAAAGAGGTCTTGAACTCAAAGTTTGCTCTTAAATATTTATCAATGCGAGGAGGTGATTTTAAACCTTAAGTAGTTGTTTTACAGATAAAGAAACTAAAACTAAACTCAAGAAAGGAGGAAGGAATGCCAAGGAAAGTTTTGATTTCGACCTTGATTTTGCTTCTGACATTTGGCATTAGTGCTTTTGGGGCTGAAAAGAAAAATGCTGCAGACCAGATAATGCTCGAGCGGTTGAAAAGTATGGAGAATGCTGACTATCCAAACGAGAACATAGTACCCAGGTATATCACCACCCCAGCACCCAAGCTCTTAGGTCCACTGTCGAGCAGCGTTGTTGGGTTTACCTATTACGACTACCAGCATAACGACTGTATGCGCCGGATGATAGCCAATGGCACGGATGCGTCTAACAATATACACGTTGTCTGGATGAACTCGCCGGATGCATTGTTGGAGGACCGCTGGGTAAGTTATAACTCATATGTTGAGGGATCAGGCTGGTCCGGCGCGGTGACCGTAACCAATGCGGCGTATAGGGGAGGATATACCGGGCTGGATTTACTTCCGGATCAAAGGGAGGTCTTGTGTTATCACCGCACCCAGCCAAGCACGGGTGCTTTCTGGGCAAGCGCTATTTCCATAGAGACAGATGATCCCGGAGTCGGAACCTTCGAGAGTTATGATATTCCTGATTCAGTTTCGGGACAGCCTCCAACTTTAAAGGGAGAATGGCCTACCGTGGCTTCTGCCAAGTCAACAGTTGATGGAAAAAACTATATCCATATCACCAGTGCTGAAGGTCAAACCTCAGGCACCGTAGACAAGTCTATGTACTATGTCCGCTGCTATAAAGGTGGGAGCGGGACACTGATATGTGAGTCTCCTGGTTGGGGAACTACCTTAACCATTAATAAGGATACCAAGCTTGCTCCCAATAAGCTCTGCTATCAATTTGATAGATGCAGGTTAGGTACTGGAATCATGGCTACCTCCCCGGTTTCTGAGAAGGTCGCTATTGTCTATTTTA
>DASWLN010000010.1:0-3257 GCA_036396115.1 Candidatus Zixiibacteriota bacterium | reverse complement strand
TAAAATCCCCCTCCCTTCGACTTTGCTCAGGATGGTGAGGACATTCGGCTGAGCGGTTCGACCGTCCTGAGCGGCTCACCGTCGAAGGACTCAGTCGAAGCCCATATCGAACCATCAAATCCCCCTTTTTCAAAGGGGGAGACCTCTTTTTCCCCTCTTCGAAAAAGAGGCCCGCTTCGCCCGTCTCGCCGATGGCTCGCCGAGGCGGGCCGAATCGAGGCGAGGGCGAGGGGAGATTCATTGAACGTAAATCAATGCGTTTGTATTAGCATAATCGCAAAATAGATATGTTCAGATTGGCACAACCCATATTTTTGATTTTGGCTCTCTTAAGTATAGGCATAGTAGTCTATCACTTAATCTTAAGAAGGCAGAGACCTGCCAGTATAAGATATTCTGACTTGAGTTTGACCAATCATTTGAAAGAAAGCTCCCGCTCAAGAGAAACAAAGATACTTCCGCTATTCAGGGGTTTGGCAGTATTCTTTTTGGTTTTGGCATTGGCTCGGCCGCAAAGTGGTCTGAAAAGCCAGGAAATCACCTCGGAGGGAATTGACATAATGCTGGTTCTGGACATTTCAGGAAGCATGAGGGCTGAAGACTTCTCTGCACAGAACAGATTATATGCTGCCAAGCAGGTGATTGAGGAATTCATATCTGAGAGGCAGACCGACCGCATCGGCTTGGTGATATTTTCGCGGCAGAGTTTTCTCCAATGTCCTTTGACTTTAGACTACAAGATACTAAAGGAGTTGGTTGAAAAGGTTGATTTCGGGATGATTGAAGATGGGACGGCGATTGGATTGGCTATCGCTAATGCGGTGGATCACCTGCAGCTGGGTAAAGGGAAAAGCAAAATAACCATTCTTCTCACAGATGGGATCAACAACTCCGGGGAGATTGACCCTATAACCGCAACTCGAGTAGCTCAGGCGATGAACATAAAGATTTATACCGTTGGTGCAGGTAAACCGGGTAGGGCACTTTATCCAGTCGAAGACCCAATCTTCGGCAAAAGATATGTCTATCTTCCCAATGAATTAGACGAGAAGATGCTGCAAGAGATAGCTAATATAACCGGCGGTGAGTATTTTCGCGCAAAGGACGAAAAAGGTTTAAGCCAGATATACAAAGAGATAAGTCAGATGGAAAAAACTAAGATAAAAATCAAAGAGTACGTGGAATACAATGAACTCTTTTCCAACTTCGCCCTGTTCGGCTTAATTCTTGTTCTAGGTGAGATTTTTTTAAGTAACACCCGTTATCGCAGGATACCTTGAAAAAATGAGATTCACTCAACCAACGTATCTATATGTGACTCTGGGCTTGGTTATTGCTTTGTTTCTTTTCTATGTTCTGGTGTCCAAATTGAAGAAGAAAGCCAAACAGAAACTGGGTGATTTGGAGCTAATTGATAAACTTTCCGTATCATTCAGTCCAAAAAAGGCCAGGTGGAAAAAGGTTCTAATATTGCTTACAATCATATTCCTGGGCTTGACTTTAGCCCGACCGCAAATCGGAAAGAAAGATGTTATGGTAAAAAGAAAGGGAGTGGATATAGTGGTCTGTTTAGACCTGTCACTTTCGATGTTATCCGAAGACCTCAAGCCCAATCGTTTAGAAAAGGCAAAAATGGAATTAGCTAATCTCTTTAGCCGGATGGAGGGAGATAGGGTGGGAATTGTGGTTTTCGCAGGTGAAGCTTATGTAGAGTGTCCCTTAACTCTGGATCTATCAGCCGCTCAGATGTTCCTGGATGCGGCGAATGTGGGATTGGTCCCTAAACCAGGGACAGCCATCGCAGATGCTATTGACAAAGGACTTGAGCTATTTGACAAAAGAGAGAAAAAATATAAGGTTATGATTCTGTTGACAGATGGGGAGGATCATGGAAGTGAGCCAGTTGAAGCGGCGAAAAGAGCTAAGGAGGAAGGAGTTATAATCTACACCATAGGAATCGGTTCAACCCAGGGAGAGCCCATACCCCTGACGGACAAAGGTGGCAGCAGAGTTGGTTACAAGGAAGATGAGAAAGGGGAGATGGTTTTAAGCAGATTGAATCCACAAACCTTGAGGGAAATAGCGGAGAATACTGGAGGGAAATACTTCATTGCCAGCGCAGGAGAAATGGAAATAGAGAGGATGTATGAAGAGATTTCTCATATGGAGAAAAAGGAATTACAAGATAAGCTCTTCACTCTCTATCAGGACAAGTATCAGTACTTTTTGGTTTTCTCACTGTTGTTTCTGGTAATAGAATCTTTCATTTCAGAAAGAAGGAGAGGATAGGCTTGAAACTTAAAAAATACAAAGTTGTATTATATCTAATAATACTATTGACATTGCCCAGCTTGGTACAATCCAAATCTTTTTCCTCCCTGAACAACAAAGGGAACAAGTTTTATCTGAAAGGAGATTATCAAAAAGCTTTGGAAATGTACAAGAAAGCTGAAGCGGATAACCCGAAGTCGCCAACAATATCAAATAATCTGGGAAATGTAGCTCACCAACAAGGAGATTTCAGGGAGGCAGAGAAGTATTACGAGCGCGCCATGGAGAATACAAACAGGCTGGAGTTAGCTAACAGTGTTTACAATCTTGGAAACAACTATTTTCGTCAGGGACAGATGGAGAATGCCCTGCAATCTTACCAGAAATGCCTGGAGCTTAATCCGAGCGATATAGACGCCAAATATAATATCGAATTTATAAAGAGGATGCAAAAACAGAATCAAGAGCAGGAACAACAAGAATCCCAGCAGAAAGAAAAACAGAGCTCTCAAAAGGAAAATCAAAGGAAAAAGGAAGAACAGAAGAAGGAAGAAGAAAAAAAGCAAGAGGAAAAAAGTTCCAATTCACAAACCGAAAAACAAAAAGAAGAACAGAAGCAACAACAACAGAAGTTTTCTGAGTCTCAGCCGAAAATGAGCAAGGAAGAGGCGGAGAGGGTATTAAACGCAGTCAAGGAGCAGGAGAAAGAGCTTTTAGAAAAGCAGAAGAGATTTGGTGAGATCAAAGCAGGGCGAGTTGGAAAGGATTGGTAGATTTATGGCAAGGAAAATAGGTTGTTTGGTCTGGATATTCATTTTTATCATTGCAGGTTTGAATTCGACCTGGGCAAAAGAGATAAATTTCTCAGCTTCAGTTGACAGGACCGAACTGAGCTTAGATGACCAGATAACTTTGACCATTCAGGTTTCCGGGGATATTGGAAATATTCCCACACCTACGCTTCCATCCTTAAAAGATTTTGACAT
>DASWLN010000009.1:0-6200 GCA_036396115.1 Candidatus Zixiibacteriota bacterium | reverse complement strand
AGACTATCTCGATATGGGTTTTCCAATCCTGCGGGGTCATAAGTATATCTGAAGCGTATGCTCTTATCTCCTCTTCCAAGCGTCTACAAACACAACTTGCCCCTTCTTTAGGAGTCTCGGAGAGAAGAAGAGCTAGTCGGTTCTTTTCAAATCTAGAAACGATGTCAGTCTCCCTGACATTTTTTCTTATTATTCTCTCCAAGCTTTCTTCCAGCTCTTTGGGACTTTGCTCTGTTTTGTTCTTCTTTTGAGAGAACTTGGATAAACTTGAGATGTCAATGACCATCAGGGAGAGGAACTCGCAGTATCTTTCTGCCCTTTTCAGTTCCTGCCACGTCCTTAGCCCAAAAAACTTGTGTGGTCGGTGAAACTCCACTAATGGGTCAGTCGCTTCGCATTTTTTCTCTTTCATTGGTTGCTCCTGCTTTTAAAAAAGACAAGTTCAAAAGGAAGCCAAATTTGGCTGGGGAAAAGATAGAAGGGTTATTGAGCTATCTATTCCCCAAGCAAAATGCGTGCCACTCAAAAAAGCTCGATTTGACCAATTCGAGCAGCTTCCCTATTGTTTAATTCTTAATCAAATATACTAAAGGTTATTCATTTGTCAAACAACAACTTGAGCATAACGGTTTGTGGTTTTTCTAATTCCTTGAGAAAAAAGTTCCGTTCTACTAAAACTACTATTAAGATAACTACGTCCTTTAAGCAAAAGCCCTTATGCAACATAGTTCACAATTACTGCACAAACCTACATAAAAAAGAAAAAAGAGTTCAACTATTATTGAGTTGATATTCCTTTATCTTGTAAAGAAGGGAACGATAACTTATCTCCAAGAGCTCTGCAGCTTTTCTTCTGTTCCAGTTAGTCTTGTTCAATACCTCAGCAATGAGTTTCTTTTCCTCTTTGGTTATGGTGGTTGCCACTTTTTCCTTCAAAGAAAAAGTCTCCTTTTGCACTGAATTCTTTTCCTCCAAAATCACTTCTGCATTATGCTCTGAAGGCGTGCTCTTGATTATCTCATGGATTATTTCCTCATCCCCTCTAACCACTACTTGCTTAATCAAGTTCTCGAGTTGCCTCACATTTCCGGGCCAATCATGCTCGTGAATGAGCTTCATATTGGCAGTGGATATCTGGCCATACTTCTTGTTGTAGAGCGAATTATATTTTTGAAGGAAATGTTCCATCAGCAAGGGAATATCCGATTTCCGGTCCTTTAATAGAGGAAGAGTGATGGTTACTTCGTTAAGTCGATAGAAAAGATCTTCCCTTAAAGCTTTTCTTTTGAGAGCTTGCTCTAAGTCACGGTTAGTTGCGCAGACGATTCTCACGTCCACCCTGATGGTCTTTATCCCACCCACTCGCATAAATTCGCATTGCTCCAAAACCTGCAGAAGTTTGGACTGTAACTCCAGGGGCATATCTCCAATCTCGTCCAGAAAAATTGTCCCTTTGCTGGCGATTTCAAATCTTCCCGGTTTGGTTTTATGAGCGCCGGTGAAAGCCCCTTTTTCATATCCAAACAACTCCGCCTCCAAAAGCTCTCGCGGAATGGCGGCGCAATTGACTTTGATGAAGGGCTCATTTTTTCGGCTGGAGAGTGAATGAAGAAGTCGCGCTACGATTTCCTTGCCGGTTCCGCTATTTCCTCGTATTAAGACGGTTAATTCGCTGTCCGCCACTTGCTCTACAATGCTTCTTATCTGCAGCATCACCGGACTATCTCCAACCAAACTATCGTAGGCGTTCTTAGCTCTGAGCTCAGACCGTAGTTGAGTGAGCTCCTTTTTCAGCCTGCTTTTCTCTAAGACATTTTGAATGTGGATTTCTAGCTCTTTTACATCGAAGGGTTTGTTGATAAATTCAGCCGCCCCCAGTTTTATTGACTCCACAACATTTTTGGTCTCGCCGTGACCAGAAAGCATTATCACATCGACTAAATGGTCGAAAGATCTTATCTTTTCCAGAACTTCCAACCCTTCCATTCCAGGCATCTTTATATCCAGAAGAACCAAATCCGGCCTATTCTGTGATAATATTTCTAAGCCGGTTTGTCCATCTTTGGCCGAGATGATCTCGTAATTTTCGCCCAACCCTTCATTCAGAATCCAGGAAACTTTAGGGTCGTCATCAATAACTAAAAGCTTTGTTTTGTCTTTTATCATACCTGACCTTAAGGATATATCTAGGTTGTGCCACTTCCTTGTCTGTATCGGCAGGATTACACTTTGTTTTAATTATGTATGGCTTAAGGGCAAGTAAAGCATAACCGTAGTCCCCTTGCCGAGTTCACTTTCCACTTCCACAAAGCCACCGTGAGCTTTGATGGCCCTATCCACAATAGCCAAACCCAAACCAGTTCCTTCCTTCTTAGTAGTGAAATATCGAGTGAAGATCTTGTTCAGGTTTTCCCGCGGGATGCCACATCCCGTGTCCCTGATGGCGATTTTCAAAAACTCTTCCTGTTTTTCCGACAGATATTGTTTGTTTGTCTCTATTTTTAGGCTTCCTCCTTGGGGCATACTCTCAAGAGCATTAAGGATTATGTTTAAAATCATCTCCAGAATTTCGTTCCGGTTAGCGAAAACTAAAGGCAGGTCATCACCATAGTTGGCTTCGAATTTGATTCCACCTGTTTCCAGGTCGTTCTTAACCAGACTCAAAGCTTTTTCTACAATCGATTTTATATCCACTTGAACTAACTCGTACTTGTTAGGATTTGAGAAATCGACCATCTCCTTCACCAAATCGGTCAAGTGCTTTATCTCCTCTTCAGCCTGAAGAAGGTATTTCTCCTTTTTCTTTTCCCTCAAAAGCTGTAAAGCTCCTTTGATATTAGTTAGAGGTTTTTTCAAATCATGCGATATTTCAGAAAGCATATTCCCCATAGTCACCAATCGGCTGGCATTCAGGACAGCCCTCTGTCTTTCATAGATGATGGAAATCTGGGAAGCCACAATGGAGATTAAATCCGCCTGTTGTTTGGAGATAGGCTTATGTTGATAATTGCCGATACAGAGGATGCCATGCACAGTATCTTCCGCCAATATGCCAGTTGAATGAATGGAATCAAGATACTCCTCCAAGTGGGGCAGAGATTTCAGTTCCGCCTTGACTTTCTTGTTAAGCTTATCTGAATTGAGAATATCGCTTTTCTCAAGACCGAATTCAATAGTTCTTAAAGCATCTATTGTCTCCTTTTTGCATCCTTTTTGAAAGGCGAAGCGCAAGAGCTTCCCTTTCTGGTCAAAATCAAACCATAGACAGAAATCAATCGGCATAACCCGTCTTAGCTGTTCAAAGACAAAGTCTGCCACCTGGCTGGTTTGCTCTGTAACAGAAAGATGAGTTGCTATTTCGTATAAGGCTGACAATTCTCCTATTCTCTGCAGTTTTTCCTCAAAATGGTAAGCGTCATCTATGGCTATGGCGGCTTGGGAGGCAAAGGTGGCAAGGAGTCTTAGGTCTTCACGGGTAAACAGTTTCTTATCTTGTTTATTGCTCAGGTTTATCACACCCAGGACTCTATCTTTAACCTGTAGGGGCACGGAAAGCAAGGATTTAGTTTCATATTTCTGCTTATTGATTCTCTTAAATCGAATATCCTCTTCAATATCTCTGACCAGAAGAGGAATACCCTTTTCAGCTACGTACCCGGCTATACCTTGTCCCGGACCCAAGCGGGTAGTTTTGATTACCTCCTCTTCCAGTCCAATAGCGGCTTTTATCACTAAATGATTTTCCGGTGGTTGAAAAAGCATAATTGAGCCAATCTTTGCTCCTATGACTGCGGTAGCCAAATGGATTATCTGGTCGAGCAAATTATCCAGACTATCAGTTGTGCTGAGCGATTTCCCAGCCTGGTAGAGAGCATTCAGCTCTTCCACTTTCTTTTGAAGCTGTTCGTTTCTCAATTGCAGTTGCGTCAGAAGAATGGTTTTAGCTAAATTCAACTCTCTTTTTTCCAGCCCCCTTTTGATGACAAGCTGCAGATGAGAAAATTCAATCGGTTTCATCAAGTAGTCATAAGCGCCTTGCTCCACCGCCTCGATAGCTGTTTCCAAGGAAGCATATCCGGTCATTAGGATGACTGGCAGGTTCTCATCTTTAGTTTTAGCCACCCTTAATATCTCTATGCCGTCCACATCCGGCAGTTTGATGTCACTTATAACGAGGTCCAGCTGGTTTTCCCTGATACAGTCTATGCCCTTGTTGCCAGCATCAGCCACAATCACGTGGTAGCCGTCATTAGCTAGGAGCGATTCCAGACTTTGGCACATTCGTGTCTCATCATCTATGACTAGAATTTTAGGTCTATCTTTTGACATAATCAAGCTACCGTTGTTTTATTGGAAGGTTTATAATAAACCCTGTTCCCTCACTTCTATTCTCTAGAGAGATAGTCCCATTGTGTTGATTGATAATTTCCAAACATATCCAAAGTCCCAGCCCAGTACCTTTCTTGTCGGCCTTAGTTGTAAAAAAAGGTTCAAAGACTCTGGAGATGTTCTCTTTGGGAATACCACAGCCGGTATCGCTGAAACATATTCTGATTTGGTCTTCATTTTTTGAAACAGCAATATGAATCTTTCCACCCTGCGGCATAGAATCCTGAGCATTCATAAGCAAATTCAGAAAAAGCTGTTTGAGCTGGTCAGAGTAACCCTCTAGTGTCGGCAGATTTTCGTGAAATTGCCGGACAATGGAAATCTTGTTTTTCTCGAATTGCTTTTCCACCAAAGATATAGTTTGTTCGACTATAGCAGGCAAATCCGCTGGCAGCATCTTTTCGTTTCTCGGCTGACAAAGGTCCAAAAGCTGCCTGACTATTCGAGCTATGCGGTCAAGCTCTTCCTCAATGATTCCGAGATTGGCACGGTTTTTATCTTGGGGCGAAAGCGAATTTTGCGTTAAAGCAAGATAATTTTTGATTATTCCTAAGGGATTGTTTATCTCATGCGCCAAGCTGGCGGAAAGCTGTCCTATGGCAACCAATTTCTCTGACCGAATGAGTTGCCTCTGGGCATTCTTCAACTGTTCTAAACTTTTCCTTTCGCTTTCATAAAGCACTGCGTTCTCAATAGCCGCAGCCATCTGTTCGGTCAACATAGTTATGAATTCCAAATCTTTCTCCTCGAATTCCTTGCCCTCAATTTTCTTGGAAAGAAACAAAACCCCTCTCATTTGATTTTTGCATATCAAGGGGACGCAAATCTGGCAACCTAATGCTTCCAACTTCTTGAAATCCGAGCTGGAAAAATCCAGATGCTTGGCGATCTGGTTTTTAGACATATGTTTGCCACTTGATTTCAATAACCTTACCAATTCGCCCTCGCAGTCGAACCGGAGGTCTAATTTTTCATTGGTCTCCAAGTTTTTTGTCTTGATTAAACTGAGGTGTTCTTTTCCATTCCTCCTTTGAATAACAATGGCGGCACCATCTATTTCCAGTTGGGCGACACAGGCATCCAGCACATTCTCCAAGAGCGTGTCCACATCCAGGATGGAGTTCAGACTCCGGCTTATCTCGAAGACCGTGTTTAGGTCGAAGAGCCGACGCTTAAGTTCCTGATTAGACTGGACTAAGTAATTCATTTTTCTCTGCAGAATATCCGGTCCTTCAGCCATTTTCACCTCAAAGAAAAAATATCCCCTTGGCGGAAATCTATTTTCCCGCTATTCCTTTAATTCGGCAGATAGGTGTAAATAGATTAATTTTAAAAGCAGTTTCCAGTTTCAGGAAGCTAACTATTCTGTGAGGAGCTACCCCTGATGGCCGGAACTTCTATGGAAGGTTTGTTACGAAGAGAAAAGTAGGGGACATTAGCTAATATCCTCTACGTAATTGAAGAGCAAAGTCTATATACTCAATTGAATTGTAAATATGTCAATCAGGTGCCCCACAGCAGAGCTGTGGGCCACCCGCCGCTATTCCTTTAATTCGGCAGAAAGGTGTAAAGAGATTAACAAAGAAGGCCTCCAATTTTTTATTGCTGTTAGAGGCGATGGTTGGTAAATTAGTAGAGACGTATTGTGATACTGTGATACGCCTCTACATTTCCATTTGTCTTGTAGGGCTGGGAATTCATCCCAGACCGTGCGGGGATAAATTCCCCGCACTACGAAGGGTTTATTTTTTTGCAGGCGAACGGTAAGCCCATCTTGTCCTCCCTGGCCGGGCAGGCAAGATGGGCCAAGG
>DASWLN010000008.1:0-8437 GCA_036396115.1 Candidatus Zixiibacteriota bacterium | reverse complement strand
CTTGGATGAACCAACCCCTTCAAATGAAGAAGGCGACCCGTCTGGGTCGCCTATGATTTACGAAAATATGCCAGAATGCCCGGTGCTTTGCACAGGGATGAATAGCGTTCTTTTAGTTCCCTCTCCCCATCGGGGAGAGGTATAGAGCTTGCCCTGACCGAAGCCCTGCACCAGATTGATGCAGGGCGAAGCGAAGGGGTGAGGGGGAGAAAAGAAAAAACCTTCACCCTCACCTTTATCCTCTCCCTCAAGGGAGAGGAGGTTGCTTTTCTAAACCGGGTAAGTAATGGCTGCTGCCATTACTTTTTCGGGAACGGCGCAGCCGTTCCCTACCCAACGTTTTCATTTCCATTACAAACTCTTCCTGATCTCCTCCAGATTCTTTTTCAAGTCCGGTGCTTTCTCGATAAATTTGCTTAATTTCTCGCAAACATAATCATTACACCAAGCACAATTCTCGACTTTCTTCTCCAAACCGCATTTTCTTATCTCGCAGTCATTGCAATAACTGATATGCCGTCCCTCTACGACGACACATCCATCGCAGTTAATTTCTTCCGGCTTGAACTCGTGCTCGTATTGCTTGGACCACGTCTCTGCCACTTTTTTCCTTTCATCGTCATCATCTTTTTGAGTAGCTATATAAGCCGGGCAGGCAGAGCAGTTAATTCCACAAAAGGAAATTAGCTTTTCCATAAACTTGTTCCTCCATTTTATTTTGTTTTCCTTGAAATGAAATATCTCATTATCGGTCGGCTGGGTGAAGGACGATCAGTTTCCACAAAGCCACACTTTTTGAAAGCGGATATATGACCAGTCCAGACAAAAGCATCAGGCCATCTTTGTTTTTTTGGCTGCTTGGGATATGCTTCCACGATTCGTGCCCCTTTCTTTTTGGCAAACTGGAGAGCTGCCTGAATCAGTTTGATGGAGATGCCTTGATTTCTAAACTTTCTGTCAACGAAAAAGCAAACAATTGACCAGATCGGTTTATCGTTTTCTTCCTCTAGAATTTTTGTGAGGAATCGCGACCCTATAAGTGAGAGATATACTTCCCTTGGACCAATTGAACACCAGCCAATAGGTTTATTCCCAGCATAAGCCAAGATTCCCGGAACTTGACCTGACTTGACAAGTTTTCTCATAGCTAATTTATTTTGCTTTCCTTTTTGCTTTTCAAATTGCGACCTGCCAAGTCTCCACCACATACACCAGCATCCACCACAAGCACCCCTTCCCCCAAAAAGTTCTTCGAAGTCTTTCCATCTTCGGGGAGTCAGTGGATAGAACTTCAAGCCGGAAATGAGCAGTTTACGCTTCCTCATAAATTTGGCTTTTTATTTTTCTTTGACAAAAAGCAACATAACCACAGATAGAGAAGTCAATCCCAGCGAAAAATAGAAAGGAGCGAATATTCCGATTTTATCCCAGAGCAAGCCGGCAATCAGCGAAGCGGGCAGAGCACAAATGCCGGTTACCATCTTAAGTCCACCCAAAGTGCTAGCCCGGAACTGGGTCGGAGAAAGCTCTGAAACGAGCGTCTTCTGGACAGGGTCCAGTGACCCCTTATGCAAACCGTAGAGGACAAAGGTCACAATCACCACCAGATGACTTTGAAGCAAAATAAAACTCAAACATACCAGTCCCCAGAGGACAAAAGAGAGCACAAGCAACGGCTTTCTGCCTATTTTGTCTGAGAGTTTGCCCACGGGCAGAGAAACAATAGAGGCCACAGCAGTAAATACCAGATACAACACCGGCACAAAAGTTACTCCAAAACCGAAATGCTTGGCATATATCAAAAGAAAAGAATAACTGAAAGAACCGAAGGCAAAAATCGAACTCAACAGGAAAAACAGCTTGAGATTAGCGTCTACATCTTTCAGACTCATTCCTCTGTAGGTTTTAACATCTGTGGGCTTCCTTTCCTTTATTAGGGAGAGAATCAGTATGGCTCCAATGGCGGATGGTATTGCCGCAATGAGAAACAGGTTTGTATAGCCCAATAATCTGTAGAATAGGATGCAGATTACAATACCGCATACTGCACCGAGACTGTCCATTGCCCCCAGTAGTCCAAACTTCTCACATCTGTTTTCTCTTGTGCACACATCAGCCACGATGGCATCTCTGGGGGCAGCCCTTATTTTACCGGCCCGGTCCAGGATCTTAAAGGGAATCAAATATTGCCAAGTGGTCGAGATAGCATAACCTATGCGAGACAAGAAGGCGCATAGATAACCTGACCAAATGAATATTTTCCTTTTTCTTATGCGGTCAGATAGATAACCGGAGACGGCTTGGGATATAGATACCACTGCCTCACCCAGACCATCTATTAAACCCAGTATGGTCATATTGGCACCTAAGACCGTGGTTACAAACAATGGCCAGATGGGATAAATCATATCTGACCCCATGTCGTTCAGAAATGAAGCTAAGGCAAAAGTCCTGATTGTTTTTGTGGCTTCATTTTTTTCCATAATCATAACCTGCTGGTTAATATTTATAAAAGATATGTCAGAATATCCCCGTAGGGGGACAAATGACATATCTATAAGTTTCCTCTCCCCTTAGGGGAGAGAGTTAGAGCCTGCCCTGAGCGAAGCCCTGCACCAGTCTGGTGCAGGGCGAAGCGAAGGGGTGAGGGGGATAGCGAACACAATTCTCACCCTCTCTCCGCCTTTGGCGGGATTTTCAACTTAATCCCCCCTCAAGGGGGAGGAGATGCTTTGGATGCGCGGCCTTTAGGCGGAGAAGTTCACCTTACCTTCTTGGCAATTATAATCATTCTTCTGGAATCGCTGGTAAATGGATTGGCATTCCAATCTGAATATATTTGGTGAAGTTTGAATCCTGCCCGCTTCAATAGTTCTTTCATTTCCGTAGGACTGTAGAGCCGCAAAGAAAAAGGCTTATCCTTGCGCAGTCCGTCTCGAATCACAACCCTTTTGACATTAAGCCGGCCGGTGATGCTGTCGAAAGAGTTTTGGTCTATCATGAAATCGTCTCCCTTTTGTGTGACGAAAGAGGGAAGAAAGCCTCTCAAGAAAGCATCGCGGTTAAAAGTATCAAAACACAATAAGCCATCAATCTTGAGAAGATTGGACATATTTTTCATAACTTTGAAATTTTCTTCATCCGTGTAATATCCGAACGAAGTGAAAAGAATAACAATTCTGTCAAACTTTTCCCTCAAGTGAATTTTACGCATGTCGGCTTGAATGTAATCAACTTTCACCTTCATCTTCTTGGCACAAGCTTTAGCCATTTCCAGAAAGCCGGGCATAAGGTCCACACCCGTAACTTTATGTCCTAATTTTGCCAAACAGTTGCTATGTCTTCCGAAGCCACAAGGCATATCCAGAATCTTTTTGGGTTTATCAAGTCCAAGCTCTCTTACCAAGAACTTTATTTGCTTCTGAGTTATCTTAGGAGCTGTCATTTTCTCATAGAAGTAAAGATAATCCTTTGGCTCAAACACCGCTTCGTATTCGGATACGAACTTATCGGTTTTGTCTTTAGTTATTGTGGTTTTCATTTTCTTGTGAGATTTACAAAGTCCCGCCAAAAGCGGAACTTGGGTAAGCTCCGTTCTCAGCGGGACGACTATAGATATATCGTTATAGTAAAACTTTTATTGCGATTTCGTTAAATCCGAATCTGGCTTTTTAATATCGCCTTCTGCCGCCTCCGCCTCCTCGCCTTCCTCCGCCCTGCCTTCCTCCTTCAGTGCGAGGATGGGCTTCGTTGACGCTAAGCGACCTTCCTTTAAGCTCCTTGCCATTCATTTCGGTAAGGGCGGATTGCGCTTCGGTCTTAACCGGCATCTCCACGAATCCGAATCCTCTCGGTTCACCACTGTATTTATCCTTGATAATGCTGGCGGATGTTACCTGGCCGAAAGCTCCAAAAGCTTGCTTCAAATCCTCATCCGTAGTGTCTTGCGATAGATTGCCCACGTAAATATTCATTCTCACCTCCTTTTTGATTTAAAGATTTATTTTGTGATTTGGCCTAACTTTTACGTTACCTTTCAAAAATTCGGGTAAGGTCAAGTTAAGGTTTTGTTTCAATCTCGCTTATTCTTTTACGAAAGTCAAGAGGTTTTCAACAGAGACATATGGATTCTACATACAAATCACACATTAGGAAAGGGGAAATAAGGGTGGAATATGGTTCAACGGTTCGACGAGGGCTTCGACTGAGTCCTTCGACGGTGAGCCGCTCGGGACGGTCGAACCGCTCAGCCGAACGTCTTCACTGTCCTGAGCAAGGTCGAAGGAAATTCCCATCCCTACGTAAACACACTATGAATTTCGTAGTGCAGGGCATTTAGCCCTGCACTATTCGATTCTCCGCTCCTGCGCGATACAACTTTTTTATCATTCCTGCGTAGGCAGGAATCCATTTGGTTTTAAGACTGGATTCCCGCTTTCGCGGGAATGACATTAGAAAGAAATTCTTATTTAATAAACTTACACTCTAATTGGCAATATTACTACCGGAATCCCTTCGTGGTAAAGTTTTCTCTGCACCGCAAAGGCAGTGTAGTTATGAAGCCAACGTGAGAGAATGGTATCTTTGGGGAAAACCAATTGTCCGCCAAAGAAAACCGCATTGGGAAAACGCTCCAAAACTTTAGGTGCGATCAGGGCAATCTCGTCTACTACTTCAGTCCCAATAGAATGAATCCCTTCAGCATAAAAACCTTTTCTTTTTACGAAATCAACATAACGGTCCAGCTCACTTTTTATGTAATTCTCCAGACTTCCTATTTCAGCTTTTCCTTTGAAGTTTCCGGCATCCACTGTGCCTACCTGAAGGAAAACGAAGTTTCTATATGTTGCTCCAAACAAACGGATAATGCTGAAAAGAGTATGAAGCCCTAAGCCGTTAAATCCATTAACCAAGAGGACTGCGGTCTTGGCTTTGGGGTCAAATTGCGGAGCTTTTGTCATCTCTTCTTTTGCGGCAGGGGAAGAAGTTGCCACGACCAACTCATCTAATCTACCCAAGAGGCGAACATTATATATATAATGGCGCTTGATGATGACTGCTATCCCGACCAGACTTCCAGTAACTAGCAAGGTGATCCAGCCACCTTGGTGAAACTTAAGAACCACGACTGATACCAGAATGAAACCGGTAAGCACTAACCCTATGCCATTGACCAAAAGTTTTCTCCTCCAACCCTTGACATTGGCACGGTCGTTCCACCAATGCCTAACCATTCCCAATTGTGATAAGAAGAAAGTAATGAAGACGTTGATACTGTAAAGCACTACCAGAAATCTAACCGAGCCGCCGGTGAGGAGCATCAAGATGACTGCTGCGCCACCCATCAAAAGGATTCCATTCTGGGTAACCAAGCGGTCACTTAGGGTGGCAAATCTTGTAGGAAACCAACGGTCCAAAGCCATATTTCCCAATACCCGTGGACCACCAAGAAAACCTGTCTGAGCTGCCACAAAGAGCAAAACCGCCTCGGAAAGCAAAGTCACCAACACAAAAACATAACCAGCATCTCCCCAATTGGTCGTCATTTTCTGGAAGAGAACAGCATTTAAAGTCTTTCCCGGTGCAAATTCGACCCCATACAAAAGATACCCAATCATCAAACCCAGCACAATGAAAGCCAAGGAAAATGCCATATAACGCATTGTGCGTTTGGCGGTTTGAACTTTTGGCTCTCTTAGTATGGGGAGGCCGTTGCTGACTGCTTCGATTCCGGTAAACGTTCCAGCACCCATACTATAGGCACGCAGAATCAAGAAAAGCATTCCAAGAAAACCGATTTCAGATTGGACGCTTTGAACTTGGTTTGCTGTTGCCTGCACCGCTGTGGGAATGTTGTTCAAATTGATCACCAGACCATATAGGATGACGAAAACATGGGTGAGAATAAAAATCAAAAAGATAGGCACTAAAGGAACCACAGACTCCTTAACCCCTCGCAAGTTCAAAAGAATAAGCATCAAAACTACCAGAATCGCAACTTCAAGTCTGAATGGATACCATCCTGCAGGAAGAAAACTGAAAAGAGCATCCGCACCGCTGGCAATTGAAACCGTGATGGTGAGCACATAGTCAATTAAAAGGGCACACCCTGAAAGCATACCAAGGTTTGGAGATAAAAGCTTGCTGGCGACTAAATATCCACCACCGCCTGTGGGGAAAAGCTCGACTATCTGGGAGTAGCTGGTACTGATGACAAAGATGGTGATGGCTGTGCCCAGAGCCACAAAGATAGCTAAATAATGGTGTCCTCCGAGCGCAAGAAAAGCCTCCTGTGGTCCATAACAGGAGGAGGTGATGCCATCAGCTCCCAATCCCACCCAGGCGAAGAAAGCAATTAAAGAAATCTTGTGAAATAAGCCGGGGTCATTAAGACTGCGCGAGCCACCGATGAAAAGAGTCTTTAGCTTCTGAATAAAAGTGGGTTTATTTTCCATTTGCACAAAATCACCCCTAAAATATACCTTTTGACTTCATATTCGGATTTATCGGGATAAAAACTTATCGCAAACTGTAAAGTTTGCGAAGCGGCGTAAAAGAATATAGGTTAGAATCTATTGCCTTAATTTTAATTGCTTTGGTTCAAAAGTCAAGTCATTTCTGGATAGTTTTGACAAGCTGAAGTAGGGGAGAGGGTTGCGCTTGCCATTGGAGACCAGAAATATGTACGTAGTTATCGTAGTCCGCTATCGTGGCGCCATGGAGATCTGGGTTAGCGGTTCAAACCCACGTTTCTTTCCTTCAGTAGCTCCTGGATATAGTATGAATCTTTTGGAATCAAGGTCGAAGACAGCAGTTAGAAGGGTTATGCCATTGTCTGGCGACTTCCCATCCCGAAGTATCGGATAATCCTGCACCTGGCTATCTCTTAGCAAATTTAATATGCCGGCTTGATCTTGAGCCACTCCTTTTGCTAAAAGCGATTCCCCTCGGTTTTGTCTGGCCTGGCTGGAAGGCGAAATTAGTTGGTCCTCTTGGCGGAGCATTATGTAGTGATTTGCGTGAAACAAATGTCCTTTGATCTCCAAGACGTGATAATCTGTCGGAGAAACCTCTACATTTACGATGCGGCGCTCTTTGATAGAACCGATTGTATGGTTGAAGCCCGAAGCGCGTCCCGAGGCAGTTATAAGCTGGATTGCTTCTCCGATGGATCTTGCCTCAAACAAAGATCGCGCGATGAAATGCTTGCCTAAACCAACAGTAATTCCCTTGGGCGTGACATTGTTGACCGAAAAACAAATGCCTTCACTGTTAAAACCACAAGAGTTTCCTGGAAGAAATCCTGGATAACAGACTGCTGTGAAAGCAAGCTCCTCAACAATCTGAAGCCGAATCAAATACATTTGCCCATCATAGATAGATGCCCCGTCTTCATTGTGGGCAAAGATGGCTTTATCGGAGGTGAGAAGCGAGCAGGTGGAACACCCGAAATCCGCCGACCTTTTTGCAAAGCTTTTGTACTCCCCACGTAAGTTGACGAGGAACAGTTCTTCAAGGGATACCCCAGCTCCTTCGGAAATCCCTTCCAGTTCAGAAACAAATTGTGGAAATCGGGAGTTGTGCAATTGAATCAATCTTTGGTATGCGCGTTTGCCTTCCGGTGAGCGGTGAAATGGGAGATAGATTTGTTGTAAAGTGATATTATCCGCCAGAGTTTTTCGAATTCGTTCGGCAAAAGTTTTTCCTATGGCCACTCCAACTTCGAAGTGAGACCCAGAAAAATCGTGTATTTTCATATCAGCTTGCCGCCATCAAGTTGACCTTGGAGGTAGACTTATCCTCGGACACATGACTGACGGTCCTTTCTTGTCAATTGGCTCAGCCCTTATTTTTGTTTCTGTGAAGTGGCCAGCAGTTGTCCGATCAGACTTTAGCTTTCTCCAACTGAGAGGTGCAGAACGGACAGCGCGTGGCTTTAATAGGAATAGCCGAAAAACAATATGGACATTCTTTTGTGGTTGGCTCAACTGGTGCTGGCTGACGCTTAAACCTATTTACTTGCCTTACCAGAAGGAAAATAACAAAAGCCACGATGACAAAATCAATTACCATGTTGACGAATACACCATAGCTGATGGTAACCGCTCCAGCTGCCTTAGCTTGTATTAAAGAGGCAAATTTTCCACCGGAGAGGTTAAAATACAAATTGGCGAAATCCAATTTTCCCAAAAGCAGTCCAATGGGCGGCATCAGAATATCATTCACTAGCGAAGTGATGATTTTGCCAAAAGCCGCACCGATGATGATTCCAATTGCCATATCCAGCACATTCCCCCGCATAGCAAATTCTTTGAATTCTTTGAACATCAATCCTCCTTGGTTGATGAATTAGAGGGATAACCTCCACAAAGAGCAGAAATCTCTGTGCAACTGAGACATAGGTTACATTTTAGACTGGGGACATAGGTTACAGTTT
>DASWLN010000007.1:0-2979 GCA_036396115.1 Candidatus Zixiibacteriota bacterium | reverse complement strand
GTGAGCGGGGTTTTGACCACCGCACCAAATGATAGTCCCTGGATCTTATACATTGCCCCGAATTGCAGATTGAAACCGGAATAGTTTGCTTCCATTAAGGGATGATAGGAAAAAACTGTATCACTCCAAACTGTGTCGCTTACACCAATTTTAAACGGACGGTCCGCTTGAAATGCCTTAAAAGTATATCCGCCTGAATAGATGTTTACTGCCATTCCAAGGGAAAGTCCTTTGATAAGCTCTCTTCCAAGGGATACAGTCACCGCGTTCACATTTCCATTTGTTTCCTCAGACCTATCGATACTTGCATAATAAGATTGATCTGAAAAGATCGATAGTCTTTCATAGGAAACGCAACCAACCATCTGATACCCACTCACCTTGAACGGAATTGCCACACCTCCGGACAATATCAAGTCATTTGACATCTTAGCTTCTGTGGAAAGGCTACCCAAACCGTGTTCAATCTTTACTCTTCCGCTATATAAGGTGAGGTTTGTTTGAGGTAGATCTAATTGTGCTAATCCGGCAGGATTCCACGAGCCAGCTGACGGGTCGTCCGAAACAGCAAAAAACGCGCCGCCCATAGCTCGCGCCCTTGCTCCACCCCCGAGAAAATTATAATCGATTACCTGGGCATAACACAAATTGGTAAACAGGAGGGCAAAAATCACTAAGGAAAATGAAACTCTTAGCTTCATCTGACACGGCTCCTTTTTGATTCAGTTTTAAGTTTCGAGTTTTAAGGTCGCCCAAATCATATATTTAACTACATATTATATAACCTTTCCAAATATCTTGTCAAGGAGAATTTGACTCTATTTGCAACTTTTTATATTGCAGTTCTACAAGTAAAAACCCAAAATTCAAAACCAAACCGAATCAAACCGAGATCCCGAATCAAGTTCGGGATGACAAAGACGGGAACCAAACCCCGTTGTCATGCTGAACTTGTTTCAGCATCTACTCGTTTCAGCATCTCTGGTCTGATACCAGGACAGGCTTGTTTTGTTTGCATCTGGTCTGTTTTTTTCTGCTTCCAGCAAGATGCACCTTTCATTGCCGTCCACAGGAGAGGGGTTTTCAGGTGCGATCTTAATAAACTATTAAACTGTCTTCATACCCCCGGCCCGACTTGAACGGGCGGCCAAAGGTTTAGGAAACCTCTGCTCTATCCAAACTGAGCTACGGGGGCACTTTCAGTTCACAGTTCACGGTTCGGAGTTCATAGCACAATCCAGTCTATTCGTCCTTATATTGTATCAAAGAAAAATAGTCGTAATTTTTGAACCGATCTCTACCTTTCAGAAAGGACAACTCTATCATAACCAATATCTTCACTACCTCACCACCCAATTTCTCAACTAACTTGCATGCTGCCTGCATCGTTCCACCGGTAGCTAAAAGGTCGTCTATCAAAATCACCTTCTGGCCTTTCTTAACTGCGTCCTTATGAATTTCCAAAGAGTCGGTTCCATATTCCAAATCATAACTTTCCACTTCTGTATCTGCCGGGAGCTTTCCGAATTTTCGTATGGGCACAAATCCAGCTCCCAATTTTTGAGCCAGCGCGCCGCCAAAGATAAAACCTCTGGATTCGATAGCCGCCACCAAATCAACCTTTTCATTCTTGCATTTTTCGCAGAAGATATCAACCACCTGATTAAATGCATCACCGTTTTTTATGAGCGTAGTTATGTCTCTAAAAATAATTCCCTTCTTGGGATAGTCGTTCACATCTCGAATTAGTTTTTTTAAATTCTCGGTCATCTTTATCTCCGAATAGTTAAGGTTGGAATTCTATGTTAAAGCTCGTGTATTTACTCTGGTGATTCTTCCATTCGATGCTTAAGTTTGTGACGCTACTTGAAGCTGGTCCGATTTTCAGTTCCTCAATGAAGTCACTCACGAGTCCCCTCTCCCCTTCCACTTCAACTTTGACATCGCCATTATATAAGTTTCTCGTATAGCCAAAGAGGCCATATTCGTTTGCCTTCCTCACAGCAAAATAGCGATATCCCACTCCCTGCACCGCTCCACTTATTATTATCTTGGCGCAGACTAAGTCACTCATTCATTCTACCATACTTAGTGCCAGCTTGACTGCCTCTCGTGGATTTTTGGCTTTGACTATTTCAGGGGCCAAATCCCAATCGGATAAACTGACCAGGGGTTTCCTGAGTTTTAGACAGAAAGCCATCTCGGAGAGAGTGCCGTATCTTCCCGGCAGGGAGATGACCACGTCGGATGATTTTACCACCAGTATATTTCTTGCTTCGCCTAAGCCAGTAGGAATAGGGTAATCGATGTAAGGATTAGCATCGCTTCTCTTGCTCGTCGGCAAAATCCCTATGGTTATACCACCATTTTCCTTGGCACCACAAGCCGCACCCTCCATTACTCCACCCAGACCGCCACAGACCAAGACTGCATCATTTTTTGCCACTTCCCTACCTACTTCAAGAGCAAGGTCATATACTTTTTTTGAGCAGAAACCACCGCCTATCACTCCAATAAAGATTTTTTGATTCATCATAATTCAGTTTTGAGTTTCGAGTTTTGAGTTTCGAGAAGAGTCTTAGAACTCAAAACTCGTTTCTTGAAATACTGTTTTTGGCTGATGCTTCCTGATTCACAGTTAATAATAGAGACTATGGATGTTTTTACTATGAACCACCTACTGTGAACTGTGAACTGAATTACTTCGGGGAGGTGAACCGTTCTGGTTCACCTCGGGGACATGCACCGTTCTGGTGCATGTCGGGGCGAGAGGATTTGAACCTCCGACATCTTGGTCCCGAACCAAGCGCTCTGCCAGGCTGAGCCACGCCCCGATTAATTCAGTTTTAAGTGTTCAGTTTTGAGTTTTGAAAGCTCTCCTCGCTCCAGTGAATGCCTGTTTATCTAAATTAACATTCTATTTCTCAAAATCAACAAAAATCTATTCACACCGCAGTTCAAATTTGTATCAGAAAGCTT
>DASWLN010000006.1:0-6470 GCA_036396115.1 Candidatus Zixiibacteriota bacterium | reverse complement strand
CGTTCAAATCCCTTGCCGCCTTGACCTCGTCCAACCGACTGACCGGCGTGTTATGCGGGGCGGATTTGACTATTTCCGGATTCTCCTCTACTTCTCTGGCGATCTGCCTCATCACTGAGATGAATCCATCTAAGCTCTCTTTGCTTTCAGTTTCAGTTGGCTCTATCATCAACGCCTCGGAAACAATTAGAGGAAAATAGACGGTTGGCGCATGCATGCCGAAATCCAGAATTCTTTTGGCGATGTCCAGGGTCTTGACTCCTTTGGCTTTCTGATTCTTCCCAGAAAACACAAACTCGTGTTGGCAGATGAAGTCATAAGGAAGGTGATAAATATCCTTCAAGCTCTCCTTTAGATAATTAGCGTTGAGAATAGCCCCCTCGCTCACCTCTCTTAACCCGTCTGCGCCCAGATGACGAATATAAGAGTAAGCCTTGACCATCACTCCAAAGTTTCCATAGAAGCCGTGAATCTTGCCAATGGTGTCTGGTAAATTGTAATTCAGATGATATTTTTCCTCGTCTTCACGAATTCCGCGTCTTGAGATTAGTTTTTCCACAATCGGAACCGGTAAGAACTTTATTAAATCCTTTTTCACTCCGACTGGACCAGAGCCGGGTCCACCACCACCATGCGGGGTAGAAAAACTCTTATGCAGATTAAAATGAACTACGTCGAATCCCATATCCCCGGGCCGAGCGATTCCCAGCATAGCATTCAAGTTAGCACCATCCATATAGAGCAACGCCCCGTGGGAATGAACTATCTTCGATATCTCAGAAATCTGCGACTCAAACAGACCCAGAGTATTAGGATTGGTCAACATCACTGCTGCCACTTCGTCATCCAACTCTTTCTTCAGCTCCTCTAAATCCACTAATCCTTTTGGATTAGATTTAACCTGAACGGTCCTGTATCCTGCAGTGATGACCGAGGCTGGATTGGTGCCATGGGCTGAGTCCGGAATTATGATTTTACTCCTGGGGTTGCCAGCTTTCTTGTGATAGGCATGGATTATCAAAAGCCCGGTCAGTTCCCCATGTGCCCCAGCAGCTGGCTGAAGGGTTATCCCATCTAAACCGGATATCTCCTTAAGATACTCTCCCAATTGATACATCAATTTTAGAGTCCCCTGCACGCTCTCCTCTGGTTGGAAAGGGTGAATCTGCGAAAAGCCACTAAGACGGGAGATATCCTCATTTACTTTGGGATTGTATTTCATGGTGCAGGAGCCGAGAGGATAAAAACCTTTATCCACGTGGTGATTCAAAATCGAGAGTCTGACGAAATGCCTGACCACATCCACCTCGCTCAGCTCAGGAAGTGGCGGGGCTTGGTTTCTTAGCTTCTCCAATGGAACAAGCTCTTCTGTTTTCTTGGCGGGAACATCGAGTTCCGGAAGTGAATACCCTTTTCTTCCCTTGGAGCTAAGTTCGAATATTAATCTCTCGCTCATTTCACTTTTCCTTCCAGTTTATCTATCTGTTCCTGCACCCATTCGCCTTCTTTGCCCGGATGCTCTTTTAGGAATTTCTTGTAGAGCCCCAAAGCAGTCGTTTTATTGTCCAGTTTGGCGTAGCAATAAGCCACCATTAATTCTGCATCTAATTTATATTTTGATTCGGGATATTTTTCCAGAAGATTATCAAACTCACCCAATGCTCCTTTATAATCCTTATTTCTGAAATAGAGGTCTGCTGCTTCATACACCGCACGGTCAGAGTACTTCTTGACGTTTGGCGGGTCTAAAGCAACTATTTTGTAGAAATAAGTCAGAGCTTCCTGGGGCCTGTTGTGCCACTTGTATTTCTCCGCCAATTCATAGATAAGCTCAACATTCGAAGAATCCGCTGCCACTTTTTTCTCATAGTATTCCAAAGTTCCTATTCCCTTCTCGTAGTTGCGCACATAGACTTCAAAACTGTCTGCTGGCAGGTATCCTATAATCCTGTCCAGCTCCTTATCTGGAGAGCTGAAGACGATGGAAGTCGGATATCCGGTTATTCCATATTGACTAACTAAGGTTGTTTCCGCCTTGCCATCTATCTTCACAAAAACATAATTCCAATTCAATTTTCTTACATTTTCCGCTACAAAGGTGGAATCGTCCATGCGCTTACACCACGGACAATCATCCTTAAAGAACTCGACGATTAAACCCTTATGCTCTTTTTGTGCTAACTTTTTCCCCTCTTCCAATTTGTAAACCCATCCTATTTTCTCCGGAACCTTCTTGGCGCAACCCGAAAGCACGAACATCGCAACTAACAATCCAACCACTCCTCTAAAGAATCTCATACCTCCTCCTTGTAAAAAGTTTACAGGTTTCCCACGGTTTGGTCTTTAATAGCCGAGCTTTCCTCGTAATACTCCTCCTGCACATAAATCTTATAACCCGTTTGACCCTTGCTAACATAACCTAATCCGTGTTCAAGAAAGGAGCCGCTCGAACGTATGATAGCACGAATATTAGACTCCTCCAATGTTTCTTTCAGGAACTCGGCATAGACCCGATTAGTTGTCGAATAAAGCAGAACCCATTCCCCTTCCTCATCCAGACCTTCCTCTTCAGACAAATCCTCCATCAAATCGCACTCACACCCCACGCATCTTTTAACCCCAGCCGCATATTCTGCTTTACACAAGGGACAAAAAGGCATAGATTTAGAATTTAAAGATTATCGATGGTTTGGTCCTTTATTCTCTTGGCTTCTTCCAGCTTGTCCCTGGGAACGTAAATTTTAGAACCAAAGAAAGCATAACCTACAACGCCGGAGCCATATATGCTCGGACCTTCTCTTTTTACCAAACAAGGGATGTCATTATCCTTTAATGCCTCTTTCAAGAAATTAGTATGAACTAAGCTGGCGGTAGTGCAAAGTAAAGCCAATTCAATTTCCTCATCTAATTCCGGCTCTTCATCTGATTCTTCTTCCGGCAAGCTATCAACTAATTTTTCATCGCAATCCGGACAAATTTCTATTCCCGGCTTGTATTCGTATTTACATTTAGGACAAAATGGCATCTTTACACCAACCTTTTGAGTTCGGACACAAAATAATCTATCTCCTCTTTGGTTCTCTTCTCGGTAACACAGACTAAAAGGGCATTTCCCATTTCAATACTAAAGCGATTCAAATCCACACCTGCGAATATATTCTTGCCGGACAACGAATCTATTATCTCTCTTGGAGGGATGGGGGTTTGGATTACAAATTCCTTAAAAAATGAAGCAGTGAAAGTTGGCTTAAATCCTTTAATCTCGCAAATCTGCTCAAAAGCATAATGGCTTTTCTGTAAACACAACTCCGCTACCTTTCTTAAACCCTCTTTTCCCATAAGAGAGAGATATACTGCCGAAGCCAAAGCGCAGAGTGCTTCATTCGTGCAGATATTTGAAGTTGCCTTTTCTCTCCGTATATGTTGCTCTCTGGTCTGCAAAGTCAAAACATATCCTCTCCTATCTTGGCTGTCAACTGTCTCGCCAACGATTCTTCCAGGCATCCTACGGATGAGTTCCTGCTTGGCTGCAAAAAATCCGAGATACGGTCCGCCAAAGGAAAGTGGAATTCCCATTCCCTGCCCTTCTCCTAAAGCGATATCCACATTGTAATCTCCCGGGGATTTAAGGATTCCCAAGGAAATGGGGTCACAAACCATTATCAGGAGCCCGCCTTTGGAATGAACAATCGGCTCTATCTTCTCAATGTTTTCCAGTAAGCCAAAAAGATTAGGAGATTGCACAATAAGACCAGCCACCTTCTCGTCCATTCTCTTTTCCAAATAATTTATGTCAACTAACCCGTCTTCTAAAGGAATAGTCTTAATCTCGATTGGCAGGGCATTGGCGTATGTATCCAAAACTACGCGGTAATGATGATTGATTGAATCCGAAACCAAAATGACTTCTCTATTGGTATGCGCATGTGCCATCAACGCTGCTTCAGCCACAGCTGAAGCTCCATCATACATCGATGCGTTGGCTACATCCATTCCGGTCAGTTGACAAATCAGCGACTGAAATTCATATATCGTCTGCAAAGTTCCTTGGCTGACCTCCGCTTGATAAGGGGTGTAGGCGGTATAAAATTCCGAGCGGGATATAATATGATTTACCACTGAAGGGATGAAATGGTCATAAGCTCCTGCGCCCAGGAAACTGATTACCCGATTTAAATTCTTATTCTCCTCTGCCATCTGACTTAAGAGTTTAACCAACTCCATCTCGGAAAGTGGCTCAGGTAAATTGAGTTTGTTTTTCAATCGCAATGACTGAGGAATCGGCTCCAAAAGTCCAGAAAAATCCTTGACTCCGATTTTCTCTAACATTTTCTTTTCATCATCATTCGTATGCGGAACGTAGGGCATTACCGTTTTTCTCCTTCCTTCTTGGTCTCCAATACACGAAAAGGTGAAACGCTCTTCATTATTTTTCCACTTAAAGCATCCTGAACTCTTGCCACCAAGATATAATCTCCGGCTGAAATCTCGGCTGGGTCAATATATCCTACCTCATAGATGTCCGCAGATTTGGCCATCAAGACAAAAGAGTTAAATATATTCTCTTCTTTCTTCTCTTTGGTATTGACCAAATCATAATTCACTAAGTAATGAACTTCTCCTTCGTTGTCTAATTTCAGATTGTACACCTCATAGTAAAACTTAATCATCTGGTCAGCATAATAGGTCTTACTGGGCAAAGGAACTACTGCTAAATCATGCTTGATATATTTCCTCTCGTTTGGCTGGGGAGGTCTAATTTCCGCTGCCATAATTATCTGGCTTATATACTGTTCCTTGGGGTCAGTGTGTGCTGGCAGGACTATCTCTTTTTTGTAGATTCCAATACGATTTGTGGCTAAATCCTTCACTTCCACTGCAATAGTGTATTCCCCCGGAGTTAAATGAAAAGTCTTTTGGTCAACTAAGAGCAAACCTTTGTTGGAAGTGGCGGAATAATAAGTAGTCGTGCTATCTTTAGCTACTTCAACTAAATTTTGATCGAAAACTGAAATCCTGCGCATCAAGCCGCCTTGTGCAGTAGTATCATTTTCACTTTGTCCTAACTTATCAGTAGGAACTCCAATATTGACATCCACGTCATACAGGTCTTTTTTGAACCTGAAGCTGGCTACATCCAGAGCATAATCCAAAGGCTCTCCTTCGTAGTCGTGCGTATAGATTTCCTTCTGCATATCTATTTTCTCGGCTTTAGTGGCATAGAAACTCTGCTGTCTATCCATAGCCTCGTGGGGTAATGGTTTCACTCTATTGGCTTCAATTTCACTTATATATGGGACCAAATACAGATACCCTATCTTACGATAATCTTCGAACTGAAGACTCAAATTGTACTGGTAATAGTGCCAAACTTCACCTCTATTACGTGCGTCCTCTGCTGCTAATAAACACCTTGTATTTTTACGACCTATATAACCTTTCCTATCGCTTATTTCATATATTCCGGGTTCCCTTTCATCCGGTTCACCATACTTGATATATACCTCACCTCTATCATCCCAGGGACGCATAGTGAAATTCGACCCGAACTTAGCTTTGGTATATTCTACTCTTCTTTCGTGTTCCTCTTTGAACTCATTTCTTTCAGTTGTGGGAGTTGGATCCTTCGATTTCCAGAATTTTCTTAACCATTCCTCCCTTTCTACACGAGAAAGCTTTAGAAACTCAAGTGCTTCCTCATCCGTTAAGAGAGGTCTGAGCTCGTAATAGGTATCTCTGATTTCAGGAGTAGCTCTTCTCAAGTACCTATCTGTAGCGGAGCAACCAAGTAGGCAGATTAAGATCGTAAAGAGAGGAAGAATACAGCACTTTCTCTTCATGAGGATTTATAATTAATGCTCTTCCAAAAGTTTCTTGTACTCTTCAGCTGAAAGAAGGTTATTTAACTCCTTGTGGTTGGCAACTTTGATTTTGATAATCCACCCCGCTCCGTATGGGTCGGAGTTCATGGTGGTTGGCTCTGATTCAAGTTTGGAGTTGACTTCGGTCACTTCTCCAGTAATAGGAGAGAAAATCTCGGACACTGCCTTAACTGCTTCAATTACCCCAAAAGGTTTCATCTGTTCGAGCCTGGTGCCAACCTTGGGCAACTCTGTAAAGACGATATCACCCAATTCCCCTTGAGCGTAATCAGTGATGCCCATAGTGGCAAGTTGTCCTTCCACTTTTAACCATTCATGCTCTTTGGTGTATTTTAAGTCCGCTGGTATATTCACCCTATCTCCTTTTTAAGTTTGATTTTCCTTTTGTTTTAAAACGCTCTCCACAAAGGAGGTGTCAAAATTTCCACTGATGAACTGGCTATCAGATAAGATTTTTTGATGAAAGGGAATTGTGGTCTTCACTCCCTCGATGATAAATTCCTCCAATGCCCGCCTCATCTTAAGTATTGCTTCCTCCCTTGTTTTGCCATAAGTTATAAGTTTAGCTATCATTGAATCGTAAAAAGG
>DASWLN010000005.1:0-5311 GCA_036396115.1 Candidatus Zixiibacteriota bacterium | reverse complement strand
GTGCAGTCAGTAGCGCTGAGAATGATTTGTGAGAGAGAAGAGGAGATAGAGAAATTCGTCCCACAGGAATACTGGAGTCTGGTTGCGTGGTTGGAAACCAAAAGAAAAGAATCCTTCCCGGCTAAGCTGGTCAAAATAAATGATGCGGAAGCCAAGATCGGCAGTCAGAAAGAAGTTGAAAAGATAATTCAGGATTTAGAAAGGCAGAAGTTTAGAGTAGCTGATATAAGAAAGGAAGTTCGGAAAAGACACCCTTATCCTCCCTATATAACCAGTACCTTACAGCAGGATGCCGCTCGAAGATTGAACTTCTCATCTTACAGGACGATGAAGATAGCTCAACAATTGTATGAGGGAGTGGAATTGGGCGAGGTGGGAAACGTTGGGCTAATCACCTATATGCGCACTGATTCAGTTAGAGTAGCGGACATAGCCAAAGAGGAAGCTAAAAATTTCATAAAAGACAATTTTGGTTCAAAATACGTTCCGTCCATAACCCCGAGTTATAAATCAAGAAAGGGAGCACAGGAGGCACACGAAGCCATAAGGCCTACCTATGTGGAGTATTCTCCAGACAAAATAGTGCGCTATTTAAGTAAAGAGCAGTACAGACTTTATGAGCTGATCTGGAATCGTTTCATCGCCTCTCAGATGCGCAGTGCGGAATTCAGCCTGACCTCAGTGGATATAAATGCCGGCAGTCACCTTTTCAGGGCTACCAGCTCAGAGGTGCTGTTTGATGGTTTCCTCAGGGTTTACAGGGAAATAAAGGAAGAGAATGATGAGGAAGAAGAAGAGTTTAAGCTACCCGAGCTGGCGAGTGGCGAACTATTGGAACTTTCTAAACTGGACCCCAAACAGCATTTCACCAAACCTGCTCCCAGATTCACCGAGGCGAGCTTGATAAAGGAGCTGGAAGCAAACGGAATCGGACGACCGAGCACCTACGCTCAGATATTGACCACCGTCAGGCAAAGAAAGTACGTAGACCTGGACGGAAAGAGAATCTTTCCCACGGAATTAGGCAAAATGATAAAGAAGATATTAGTGGATAATTTCCCTGATATATTTGAGGTTAAATTCACTGCTAAGATGGAAGAGGAGTTAGATAAGGTGGAAGAGGGAAAGGATGATTGGGTGAAGGTGCTGAACGATTTTTACGTTCCCTTTCAACGTGTGCTCAAAGAAGTGGAAAAGAGAAAAGAAGATATGAAGAATATGACGCAGGAAGAGACGGATGAGGTTTGTGATAAATGCAATAGCAAGATGATAGTGAAATGGGGAAGGCACGGCAAGTTCTTAGCATGCTCTAATTATCCCAACTGCAAGAACACCAAGCCCCTTAATTATAAGGAAAACGAAAAGATCGCTCTGTCCGAGAAGTGCGAGATCTGTGGCTCGCCCATGGAAGTGAAATTTGGAAGATTCGGAAGGTTTCTGGCTTGCTCCAAATATCCTGAATGCAAGAGCACCAGGCCGATTTCCATAGGCATAAAATGCCCAGAGCGAAACTGTGGTGGAGAGATCGTCGAGAAAAGGACCAAAAAAGGAAGAATATTTTATGGTTGTTCTAATTATCCCAAGTGCAAGTTTGCGGTTTGGGACAAACCGATAAACCAAGTCTGTCCAACCTGTGGCAGTCCGATTTTGGTTGAGAAAATCGATAGGTCCAAGGGAAGCTACCTTAAGTGCATTCGATGTGATTATAAAAAAGAGAAATCCCCAGAGGAAGCAAAACCCTGGAATAAAGAACCCCCGCCCGAGGGCGGGGCTTTAAAACCCAAAATTCAAAACCGAGATCCCGAACCAAGTTCGGGATGACAAAAACCGTAAAACCAGACCCGGTTGTCATGCTGACGGTTCGACTACGCTCACCGTCCCTGGGCAAAGTCGAAGGGAACTCGTTTCAGCATCTCTGAGATGCACCTCTTATCGCCGTCTAAAGGAAGGGGTTTTTCAGGTGCGATCTTATTGGAAATCGCATAATTCAGTGACGAAGCAGTTCATTTTCCTTCTCCCTTGAGGGAGAAGGTTAGGATGAGGGTGAGATAGAGTTTGCGCCCCCTCACCTTTAATGAAAACTTTAAAATTCGTAACGAATTTTTAAGTTTTCAATATCCTCTCCCCCAAAGGGAGAGGAAGAAAAATTATCAATCTAATTTACGAAACTCAATAATAAAAAGAATAGTCTATGCAAGATTTAGAGAAGCAGTTTCAGCTGTTTTTGGCTGAGCTTGATGGCAAAGATTACTCCACCCACACCGTTTCATCTTACCGGCTCGACCTTGAAGATTTTTCCCGATTTTTAGAGAGCGAAAAAAAGGACACGAATTCACCTTTTTCCGATATTGACCTTAAGCTTTTGCGCAATTATCTAATCTGGCTTAAGAGGAGAAGGATAACCCATCGGTCCATACGCAGGAAGATTTCAAGCTTGAGTTCATTTTTCAAATTTCTTGAAAGAAAGGGTAAGCTGAAGGAGAATGTGGTCAAGCAATTGACTCTGCCCAGGTCCAAGCAGGAGCTACCCCGTTTCTTGAGCGAGGAACAGATGAGAAAAATCCTGGACTCATCTTTTGATGAGACTTTGTGGGGAAAAAGGGATAAGGCGATTTTGGAGGTTTTCTACAGCAGCGGCATAAGATTATCTGAGCTTAAGGGACTTGGCGTGTCAGATATCGATTTCAGAGGGGAATGCATAAGAGTTCTGGGCAAAGGCAAAAAGGAAAGAGTAGTTCCCATTGGACAAAGAGCAATTCAATCATTGAGAGAGTATTTGGATGAGAGAAAAAAGTGGCTTAGAGATAAAGATATAAAGGAACAAGATACAGTATTCGTAAATAAATTCGGGGATAGACTTTCAAGTCGAGGCATAGAGAGATTGGTCAAGAAACATCTGCTCAAGATATCGGAAGACAAGAAAGTGAGTACCCATACCTTGCGTCACACTTTTGCCACTCACCTTCTGGATCATGAAGCTGACCTGATGGCAGTCAAGGAGCTCTTAGGTCATAAGGATTTATCCACCACTCAGATCTATACCCATGTCACGCTTCAGCATTTAAAGAAAGTCTATCAAAAGGCTCATCCCCGGGCAGAAAAAGAGAGGTGATTATTATGCAAAACATACGTTCAACAACCATATTAGGTTTGATACATAAAGGACAAGTGGCATTAGGCGGAGACGGACAGGTTACAGTTGATAACGCCATAATGAAACAAAAAGCCAAGAAACTGAGGAAACTATACAAAAATACGATTCTGGCTGGTTTTGCCGGTGGGGCGGCTGATGCCTTAACTCTTTTTGAGAGATTTGAAGGGAAGATCGAAAAATATCACGGCAATCTTCCCAAAGCGGCAGTGGAATTAGCCAAGGATTGGAGAATGGATAAGTATTTGAGAAGATTGGAAGCGCTCCTGGCGGTCTTGGATAAAGAACATGGTCTAATCATCTCCGGAAACGGGGACGTGATTGAGCCGGATGATGGAATAGTAGCCATCGGGTCAGGCGGAGCTTATGCTCTGGCAGCAGCTCGAGCCTTAAAAACGTATTCCAAATTGGATGCGAAATCGATAGTTGAAAAGTCGATTGAAATAGCCTCATCCATCTGCGTTTATACTAACAATCAAATAATGGTGGAGGAGTTATAATTGAACGCAAATGAGCTTACTCCCAAGCAGATAGTTCAAGAATTGGACAAATACATAATCGGTCAGGACAAAGCCAAGAAGTCGGTAGCTATTGCTCTGCGCAATCGTTGGAGAAGGCAGCAGGTGAGTGAGGACCTGCGCGACGAGATTCTGCCCAACAACATAATAATGATTGGCCCAACTGGTGTGGGTAAAACTGAAATCGCCAGAAGATTGGCCGGTTTAGCCGGCGCTCCTTTCATCAAAGTGGAAGCTTCAAAGTATACCGAAGTCGGTTACGTAGGCCGGGATGTGGAATCGATGGTCAGAGACCTGGTGGATTTAGCGGTGAATATGGTGAAAAAGGAGAAATCCGAAGCAGTCAGCCAAAAGGTGGAGGTATTAGCTGAAGAGAGAATCTTGGATCTGCTTTTACCTATCCCCAAGAAGTTGCCCGTCAAGCCAGGAGAGCTAGTCGGAATGGAGGAGGAAACAGAAGAAAAAAGAGAGAGGACCAGAGAGAAACTAAGGGAGCAGTTGCGCAGCGGGAAACTAAATCAAAGATATGTGGAAGTCAAAACTGCGGAGGAGAGGTTTCCGGTAGTGGAGATATTTTCGCCAACCGGAGTCGAGGAGTTGGGCATAAATATTCAAGAGATGTTCAGCGGAATGATGCCCCACAAAACCAGGAGAAGAAAGGTCACAGTAGAGGAGGCACAAAGGATATTAACTCAGGAGGAGATAAATAAGCTGGTGGATGTGGAAGAAGTGATGTCTGAGTCGATCAAGCGAGTTGAGAATTCTGGTATAATCTTTGTGGACGAAATAGATAAGATAGCCGGGGAGAAGGCAAAGGGGCAGATCGACGTGTCACGCGAAGGAGTGCAGAGGGATATCCTGCCCATAGTTGAGGGGACCAATGTTATGACCAAATATGGAATGGTCAGAACCCAGCATGTACTTTTCATTGCGGCAGGAGCTTTTCATATTTCCAAGCCATCTGACCTAATCCCGGAACTGCAGGGTCGCTTTCCCATAAGGGTGGAACTGGACAGCTTAAGCACCAAGGATTTCATTCGCATTCTAACCGAGCCACAAAACGCCCTTATAAAACAATATACGGCGCTTTTGGCAACCGAAGGGGTTGAGTTGTCTTTTTCCAAAGAAGCCATTGAGGAGATAGCCAAGATCGCCAATTTAGTCAACCAGAGGATGGAGAATATCGGCGCTCGGCGCTTACATACGGTAATGACCGCCTTGTTAGAGGATATAATGTTCGAAGCATCAGAGCTTAAAGGTAAGAAGGTCAAGGTAACTCCCGCTATGGTGAAAGATACATTGAAGAGTATTGTGGAGGATGAGGACTTGAGCAGATACATTCTGTGAAGTTGCCTGTCTTATTGTTTGCTATAGTGTTCTGTCAACTATAGCAAACGCATTAAATGTTGTTACATATTAGAACAATATGCAATCTATTTTAAAATCCCCCTCCCTTCGACTTTGCTCAGGCCTTCGGCTCTGCACTTCGTCCTGAGGCTCAGTGTCGAAGGAAGGCTCAGGCTCGAAGAGATGGTGAGGACATTCGGCTGAGCGGTTCGACCGTCCTGAGCGGCTCACCGTCGAAGGACTCAGTCGAAGCCCATATCGAACCATCAAATCCCCCTTTTTCAAAGGGGGAGAC
>DASWLN010000004.1:0-2939 GCA_036396115.1 Candidatus Zixiibacteriota bacterium | reverse complement strand
GACTTCGCTCACTGTCCCTGAGCAAGGTCGAAGGGACCCAGTCGAACCATGAATCGAGCCCCTACAGGTTTTTAGACCTATAGACTTTTGAAAAACTGTTAAGGGTGAGATTTCTGGGTTATGTCAGGAGCTACTCCTGACATGTTTCTGTAAGGGCAGGAAACTCGTCCCACCCGAACAGAAGTCTTTTCTTTTATTATGAAAAACAAACTTTTGACCATCCTTCTTCTTGTTTTTCTCTTGATTATTTGGCCCCTCTTATCTTACCTGGTTATGAACTCAAGTCAAGCTGAACTGAAAACTCAAATCACAAGCCGAGCTATGCAGATTTATCTTCCCACGATTTTGATTGAGCTTTTGGTTTTGCTTTTGATAATTCTTGTCCTGCGCCGAGGAAAGGAGAATCTCAAGAACATAGGTTTCGTCGGATTCAATTTGAAAAACCTATTAATTGGCATCGGCTTTTTGGGCTTGGCTTATCTTTTTCTTTCGGGCGTCTCCTTTCTTTTACAACTCTACACGCCTAAATCGCAGGAGAATATCTCCTTCCTTATGCCTCATACCATAATTGATAAATCCCTCTGGATAATGATGTCCTTGGTAGCGGGAATATGTGAGGAAGCTGCTTTCAGGGGTTTCGTTTTGACCAAGCTTAACTTCTGGGTTAAAAGGTGGTGGCCAACTGCCCTAATTTCATCTGTGTTTTTTGGTTTAGGGCATCTTTATCAAGGCTTCACTGGTTTTGTACTAACTGGAATTTATGGGTTTTTGTTCTGTCTTCTTTTCATCTGGAGAAAATCCCTATTTCCGGGAATAGTCGCCCACTCCTTGCAGGATATAGCCGCCATTCTTATCTCTATCTAATTTTCTTAAACAAGTATATAATACCCGCAAAATTATTCTCTTATCCGCCAAAAATGGCGGATTGTCTAAGTCATTTGATAACAATATATTAATCTAATCATAACGTAAACCTATTCACATATCCCGCAACTTTCTGCGTTCGTGATGTCTAAAATCTCCGTCTTTAAGGAATGATTAAATTCTGAACATCTCGCAAGTCATTAACGACAAGCAACTTATAGATATCAAGCCAAGTCGATTATTCCAATCCCACTTGGCAGAGATTTTGCTTTCTATGAATTGAATTAGACTGAATCTCCACTTAAAGCAAAAGAATAGAGGTGAGATAGATGAAAAGAAAAACCTTAATGGTAATCTTATCGATCTCAACTTTACTTTTTGTGTTCCAGCTTCATATTGCCTCAGCAGTGGATAAACCAAAACCAGCTGGCCCGAATTGCGGTCAATGGGCGGCTAACAATTTAGATACCTCCAATGCTTGTCAAGGGTATACGGGAGTTCACGGTTATGATATTAGCGCTAACGGCTGTTGCATAACTTACTACTGCGGAGATAGGTACAGTTATACTAAATGTAAATGGGATGCACAGGCAGTAATATAAGTTAAACAAATAAAGTAATAGATTATGAAATTGAACCCAATGCCTGACTGACAAAAAAGAGGTACAATAGATGAAAAGAAAAATCCTTATTATCCTATTACTATTCTTAGTCCTAACTTTCTGTGCCCAGCTTTTTACCACACCCACTCAGGCCAGACCTGGAATGTGCTGTAAACTTGTGTGTTACGTTTGGCAATGCGGTAGTGGTACATGTAGAACATGCATCTGGGTTTGTGGGGTATGTGATGGAACCGAACCACCTGCGTTTATCTGAGCCGGGAAGTTAAGAGTTCATCCATCTGGATTGAAAAGATATTGAAATTCAGTTTTGAAAACTAAAAAATCAAAACAAAGAGGAGGTGAGACAGATGAAAAAGAAGATTCTTATTCTTCTGTTGGTAGTTTTAGCTTTGACTTTCTGTGTGCAGGCTTTCACAACTCCAAGCGCCGATGCAAAGCCCGGTTATGGTTGCTTCAAAGAGTGGTATTTCTGCCCTAATCATTATCGTTGGGAGTATGTTTGGGTCTGCTGTATGCTGAACGACCGTGGCCCATGTTGGCTTAAGGATGTTGCTCAACAGCTTTAAATAGCGGGCTATCTGCAATTGCGGATGTGAGTACGAAATAGTTTTATCCAAAGTGTCCCAGACAAAATGGGGCATTTTGATTTTTCACTGTGACCTGACGGCTACGTGTTTCTTGGCTTTTTTACCGACCACGGGCAGCGGGCATCCCTCCGCAAAGGAACTTCAATCAACAAGCAGGATAAGTCATATAATCTGCAATCTCTTGCAGAATTGAAGCACGAAATTTCTGTCTGTTCAAAATCCAACTACTGAACAGCTCTGCAATCAATTGTCAATATTAAACTTATGTGGTTTTTTTAAAATAGTTTTCTCGAATCAAACTGGCAAAGATTTTGCTATAACTATAAACTAGAATAAATGCTCACTTAAAACAAAAGAAGGGGGTGAGACAGATGAAGAAGAAGATTCTTATTCTTCTGGTCGTAGTTTTGGCTTTGGTTTTCGTTGGTCAGATTTTTGCACCTGCACCAGTCAATGCAAGAGACGGTAGCATTTGCTTCAAGGAATGGTACAGTTGTCCTGGTCCCAGATGCGGGCAGTATGTCGAGATTTGCTGCATTTACATAAACCATGTTCTGCGATGCAAGGCAATGACAGTTCCTAATTTAGTTAACTAGTTCCAAATAGTTGCCTAATTGCAACTATAGAGGTAAGTTCAAATCACCAAAAATGCCCCAGAACAAAATGGGGCATTTTTGCTTTATTATTTTTTCTCTGGATTGAGAATTACTTTTTCAAATATTCTTCAATCTCTAGTAACCTATCGCGTGCTAGAGAAAAGTTCGGATTCAACTTCAAAGCAGTCCTGTATCCCAAACTGGCTGACTGTAAAGCACCTAGATTGAAATAGCAATCCCCTAATTTGGCAAAAACGGTGTAATCCGAA
>DASWLN010000003.1:0-1573 GCA_036396115.1 Candidatus Zixiibacteriota bacterium | reverse complement strand
AACTGGATTCCCGCCTTCGCGGGAATGACAAACTAAAAAGAATACATCCTCACCCATTCCCTCTCCTTAGAAAGGAGAGGGTTAGGGAGAGGATTGGAAAAGAAGAAGGCGATATTGGCCAATGTCGCCTACAAAAAGATAGGATTTTTATTATGTAGTGGAAGGTTTTAGCCCTCCAATTTTGGAAACCTAAGGGTCTCCGCTACTTCAAAAATTATCTTTTTCTGACGATACCAGAATAGATGGAGAATGTGAAAATGACAATATCCACTGCCATAGAATCAATTAGAAAAATTGGAGAATACGAGCTTTTGGAAAAAATTGGTGAAGGCGGAATCGCAGAAATCTTTAAAGGGATTCAACCTTCACTCAAGCGTGAAGTCGCCATAAAGATACTTTCCAAGAAACTTAGCGATGACCCGGATGTGGTGAAGCGGTTCGACCAGGAATCTTTAATTGTTGCCGGCTTACGCCATCCCAATATAATCCATGTGATAGACAAAGGAAAGAAAGATGACAACTATTACTTTGTGATGGAATATGTGGATGGAACAGATTTTGAGACCATTCTTTCACGAGGACAATACAACCTCGAGCAGAAGATGGACGTAGTCATTCAACTTTGCAAAGCTTTAGATTATGCTCATAAGAACAATATCATTCACCGGGACGTCAAACCAGCCAATATCCTGATTGACAAAGGGGGAAATGTCTTGGTGGCAGATTTTGGCATTGCCCAGATGATTGCCAAGGACAAAAGAGGTATATCAGAAGACGGCTGGATTGTGGGCACACCATCCTATATGTCCCCGGAGCAAAAAAGTGGCTCGCCCAATATTGACCTGAGGACTGACATTTATGCGGTGGGAGTGATTCTGTATGAGATTCTAACTGGAAAGAAACCAAAAGGCAGATATATACCCCCGTCCGAGTTAGTTGCAGAAATGCCGAAGGAGCTGGATAATATTGTAGTCACCTGCTTACAGCCTGATCCAAAAGACCGATTTAAAAGTGCGGTTGAATTGAAGAATAGACTTCTGGAGACTCTATCCGTATCAAAGAAGCCCAAAACGGAAGAGCCGGCCCTTGTTCCCGGAGTTGAGGATTTAATCGGCAAGTGCGTTTTCCTGGATACAATAAAACAGCATCCTTACGGTGCGACATATCTAGTTAAAAATGTTGAAACCAAGCAGCTAGTGGTAATAAAAAGACTCATCAACCGAGTCGGTGGACTGAAAGAGGCTAAAATCCTCTGTGGTCTTAGATTCAAGCATATTCTCAATATCTATGGTGCAGGAGAGAGCAAACACCAGCTGATCTTTGTTATGGATTATGCCTTGGGCGGATGCTTGGGTGACAGGATGCTGAGACAATATCTTTGGGAAAAAGCTTTAAAGATTGTTAAGCAAGCGGCTCGTGGTTTATACCATGCTCACAATAATAACATAATTCACGGGAACTTGAGGCCATCAAATATCCTCTTGGATGAAAAGGATGTGGTTAAGCTTTCAGATTTCGGCTTGCCAGAACATTATAGTGAGAAAGGGGTCAACTGGTATGGGTCGCCAGAAAA
>DASWLN010000002.1:0-12621 GCA_036396115.1 Candidatus Zixiibacteriota bacterium | reverse complement strand
TTGCACTGATGTACGACCGTTCTCTTGAATATTATGCAAAGTCCGACAATCTCTGGTTGGACGACCTTTATGCTTTGCGAACTACACCAATTTATTGGCAATATTCTGTATTTAACCCTAATGTCTATAGTCTACCCATTACAGAGGGTTTACTTGAGAAACTACTTAAAGCTTTTCGTCAGCCATCAGGCGAGCCTAAACTTCCGGGACTTCGCACATGGGAGACCTGGGCAAATGGAGATTATCGTGGAGGAGGGGGTGGAAAACTACTGAAAGAACAGGTAGGTTTTGCGTACAATGGATATGCCCCTGCTGCGGATGCGATATCCTCTGTTTCGGAGAAAAAAGATAAATCCGAATTTGAACACCAAGAAGCTGGCGCAGGAATAAAAACAAGAAGGAAATTTGCCGATACAGCTTTTTTCAAGCCGCATATTGTTACGAATATATTGGGTAACGGACGATTTTCTTTTGTCTCTCCTGAACAACTCACCAGCTGGAGGATAAAAGTACTTGCTTTCACCAAGGATGCAAAACAAGGCACCTTGACCGAAGAGGTGGTTACTAAAAAAGAACTTATGGTGCGGGCAGATCTACCGAGGTTTTTCCGCGAAAAAGACAAGGGCACAATAACTGCTATTGTGCACAATGAATCAGAACATCCACTTGAAGGTGAATTGTTTATTAATATAACTGAAGATGGCAAATCAATCAATCAAAAACTAAAACTCGAAGGTAACAAAAAAGGTTTTGCCATACAACCTCACGGCTTAACTAGTTTCAACTGGATGATAGAGATACCACAAGGCATAAGCACCTACAAGGTCCACCTAACAGCAACAGCGGATAAACTCTCTGATGCTGAGGAAAGAGAGCTTCCCATTCTCCCTTCAAGACAAAGACTGATTGAATCCGCATTCGTTACACTTTCAGGAAGCCAATCAAAGAAATTGGAAATTTCCCTTAAAGATGACCCGACCAGGGTGAGTGAATCTATGGTCCTTCAGATTGATCCTCAGCTTGCCTTAAGCATACTAAACACCATACCATTCCTCATTGACTATCCTTATGAATGCGTTGAACAGGTATTAAATAAGTATGTGCCTTTAGGCATAACCAATGAGATTTATAAAAAATACCCTGCTATTGGAAGAGCAGTAAGCAAAATTCCAGATCGCAAGACCCCGACCCCAGCCTGGGAAAAAGAGGATCCCAATCGGCTTCTTGCTCTAATGGAGACACCTTGGGTTTGGGAATCAGAAGGACGACCAACTATTTGGCCAATAATTGACTTACTTGATCCAGAAATAGTCAAGGCACAAAAAGAAATAACCTTCAATAAACTAAGATCGGCTCAGCTAGCAAATGGTGCCTTTCCCTGGTGGCCCGGAGGAGAACCTGAACCCTATATGACCCTTTATGTTCTTTCAGGGTTAGCCCAAGCCAGGCGTCATGGAGTAGAAGTTCCCACAGATATGATACAGAAAGCCTTGGAGTATGTTAATAAAGAGATTCCTTTGAAATTGAAACCTGAACAAAGAGATCTTTCTCTTGTTTCCTATGCGGCTTATGTGGTGACCTCTTATTCGCCTAAGGAATATTCTGAAGCTAAAAAGGGACATGAGGCAGCAGGTTCTTGGGTAATATTCTTAGAACGACACATGCATTCCCTGACACCACTGGGCAAAGCTTATCTTGCCTATACCTATCTTCATCTGGGAAACAGGAAGAAAGCTGAGAGTGTGCTGGATTTAGCGATGGATGGGGCAAGAGAAGATCCTGTGGCTGGGGTTTATTGGACGCCGGAGAAATACTCCTGGGTGTGGTATTCTGATGATGTTGAAAAACATGCTTTTTTCTTGCGCACTTTACAAGAGTTGCGCCCTGAAGATAAGCGTATCCCGGGAATGGTGCAATGGCTTCTTTTCAACCGCAAAGGCACGGTTTGGAAATCTACCAAGGCTTCAGCTGCAGCTGTCTACGCCCTTCTTGATTATCTGGATCGACGAGGCGCTTTGGCCAGTAATGAAACATTCAAAGTAGAATGGGGCAAGAACGTTTACTCTATAGTTGTAAAAGCGGACGATTGGCTAGACCGGCCAATTCGCTGGCAGGAAAGAGGTTTCGAAATTACTCCGGAGAAAAGTAGCGCCCAGGTTCAAAAAGAAGGACCGGGTATTACTTTTGCCAGTCTTACCTGGACATACTCGACCGATCAAGTCCCGGAGGCATCTCGACCAGGCATGCTCGAGCTTGAACGCAAGTTCTACAGAAGAATAAAAGAAGGCGATGCTTATCATCTAAAACCCATAAAATCCGGCGAGGAAGTTTCTGTTGGTGATCAAATAGAGGTACAGCTTAAGATTAACACGCGTAGTCAATTCGAGTATATGCATCTTAAAGATCCTAAAGCTGCTGGCTTTGAATCCGAAACGCTTTTAAGTGGTTGGAGACGCGATCCTCTTTGGTTCTACGAGGAGCCGAGGAGTTCGCTTACTAATTTCTTTATAAGCTGGCTTCCACAAGGTGAATACATCTTGCGCTACAGAATGAGACCCACAAAACCTGGGGTTTATCGCATGGGAGCTGCTACCTTGCAATCAATGTATTCTCCGGACATGACCGCACACAGCGCCGGATTCGTTATTAAAGTAATGGAATGAGGATAGAGTTAGGTCACGAGATCGCATGGTGAATTAGTATACTGCCCTTATCTTCTCTGCAGTTTTTCTCTCGCAAGGAACCCTAATTTGAAGATTAATGGGGATGGGAGGGATGAGTTGTCCCTCACTGGTGTCCAAAGAGTGTCCACAAATAATCCAAATAGAAGAATACAATATAGAGGTTTTTTCCAAATCTATTGCTTGGAATAATTTTTATCTTAGGAAGAAGACAATTCGGAGAAACTGTTGTTCTACGCTCAAAATCACTCTTACCTATCACATTATATCACAACACGTTATAATGGAGCCATGAACCGTTCTGATTTCATGACGGAGAGACTGGGAGTCTCGCCTGCGAGATTACTTGTTTCGCTATCTACACCCAAAAATTGTAGTTCTTTCGTATTTAATGTGGGAATTTCGTAAGGGAGCCCCTTCCTTCGACTTCGCTCAGGACGGTGAGTTTGTCGAACCGCGTGGGCTCCCGAAAGACGGGAGGCGACGAGCGCCTCCCCTACAAAGGCAGACCAGCAACAATAAATTCTCTAAATTTGCATCAATTGGCTTTCCTAAACTAACCATGTTAAGGTTTTCCTTTGGTCGCCAGGATCCAAATTCGGATAATCGATGCTTTTCTATTTCTTCTTCTCCACTAATGACTTATAGAAAATACTCCCCAATATTTAAGAAAGACCCAAAATTGTAGGGGGTGCCCCACCGGGTCGCCCCTGCCAAAGTTTTCCACTATGTAAAGAAACAGGGACAGAACAATGTTCTGTCCCTACCTAATATTCCTACTTACATATTTCTGTGCTGCGTCAGGAGCTACTCCTGACGCTGAAACGAACTGTTGGGACTGTGGTTCGACATGCTCACCATCTGGAACGTTGCCTGCAGTAACCTTCTGCTAAATCAAGTAGAGCCGAACCATCTTCTGTTCCTACTGAGGAGTCTATTTTCCCATATTTATTACTTCACTACCAAATAAGAGCTTGGTGACTTCTTCAAATCCCCTTTTCCAAAGAGAGATTTTCAAGCGAAATGATTTTTTATTTTCCCCTCTTTACAAAAGAGGGGTTAGGGGAGATTTTTCCAATTACAGATAACTCCCTATTTCTTTTAGAACTCCTTCGAGATTCCCAAATATCTTCTTATCAGAAAACCTTAAAACCCTCATTCCAAGGCTTTCCATACAGACATCTCTTATTTTATCTTTCCTTTTGCCCTTGTCGCTATAATGTTGCCCTCCGTCTACTTCTATGATCAAGCCTGCTTTAGGACAATAGAAATCAACAATATAGTCGCCTATGGTTCTTTGCCTATAGAACTGATAACTTTTGAGTTGTTTTCTTCTAATCTTACCCCAAAGTAGTTTTTCGGAATCTGTCATATTATTTCTTAGTTCTCGGGAAAGTGATTTTAGATTCTTATTGTATTTCAGCATCTCTTCTAAAATCCCCCTTAATCCCCCTTTCTCAAAGGGGAATCTTAGGAAAAATCTCTTATCCATATATTTTCCCCTCTTTGCAAAAGAGGCCTGCTTCGCCCGTCTCGCCGAGGCGGGCCGAATCGAGGCGAGGGCAAGGGGAGATTTCTAGATTATAAGAGGCAAGAACTTATAAATCAAGCCCCTGCTTCTTTGTTTCAGGATCGAAAAATCATCACTTTGCCGTTAAGCTTTCCGCAAACTTGCTCCCAAACTCCTCGCAAATCTTATCATCTTGAGCCGTAGGGACCAATTTAACTTTTAAACCTGGCTCCCTGATTCTGAATCCGATGCTTTTCGATATCTCTTCCACCATCCCAACCGCCTCACCACTCCAGCCATAACTTCCAAAAACAGCAGCAGACTTACCCCGAATGTTGAGCAAGACTAAATTTGAAACCACATCCAGAATCGGCTTGGGTGCTTTGGCATTCAAAGTGGGGGTGCCAAAGATGATTCCATCTGAAGCCTCTATCTTATTGATGATAGTATCCATATCTATCTGCGTGGCATCCAATAAAGATACCTCTACCCCTTTTTGCTTTAATCCATTGGCAATATGTTTTGCCATTCTCTGGGTGTTGCCATAGGCGCTAACGTAGACAATGGTTATTCTTTTTTTATCGTCACTGGTCGGAAATTCGGACCATCTCTTGTACCACTCCAGATAACTTTTTGGATCGGTCCTGAGTATGGGTCCGTGCGAAGGAGCTATGATATCTATCTTCAGATGTTCTATTTTCTCCAAAGCTCTTAGCACATAACTCTTGAAAGGACGAAAGATGTGGTCATAATAATGCTTAAAAGAGCCAAAAGCGCTCTGAGGTGATTTTAACTGGTCGTTAAAAATATTCTCCCCGCAATAATGCGCTCCAAAACAATCACAGGGGAATAGAATCTCGTCTTCCACCAGATAGGTGAACATAGTATCAGGCCAATGCAGAAATGGAGCAGAGATGAATTTCAGGGTCTTACCTCCCAGGTCGAGTTCTTCGTCATCTTCAACTACAATCGAATCTGCTTCCCGATGGATGATGTTTTCCACAAAGGTCTTGGCTGTTTTAGAGTAGACCAAAGTTATATTTGGAACCAAATCGATTAACTCCGCAATACAGCCGGAGTGATCCGGCTCAGTGTGGTTGATGATTAAGTATCTTATATCCTCAAGATTGCAAACTCTTTTTATGTGAGAGAAAAGCTGCTCCTGAAACCCCTTCTTCACTCCCTCCACCAAAGCTATCTTTTCTCCCTTTATCAGATAGGAGTTATAAGTTGTACCGTAGGCAGTTGGGATTACGATATCAAAAATTCGTAAGTCTTTATCCTCTGCTCCCACCCACCACACCCCCTCCTTAACCCTTGGGGCTTCCACTGTTGTACCTCCTTCTGTTAAGCGAACTCAAACTCTATATTTTCTCGAACTGGTCCTTAGCCGCTCCGCACTCCGGACAGACCCACTCATCCGGTAATCTCTCGAATGATGTTCCTACCTCGATTCCGTTTTCCGGGTCTCCCTTGTGTGGGTCATAGATATAGCCACACACCTGACATTGCCACTTATCCATATCTCCTCCTTGTTTTATTCCTCCATTACTCCTGGAACGTCATATCCATACCAGTAAAAATTACTGCTCAAGGCTTGACGCTCCGCTGCCAGAAGATTGTAATGCCTGTCCTCCTCTTCAGCCAATCTCAAAAACATGCTCTTGCTGGATTGACTCTTCACCTTCTCCGCTGCACTGGTATAGAATTTGTAAGCTCCTCTTTCCGCCTGGATAGCTAAATCCAGAGCACTGCTGGCGCTGGACTCACCGTCCACTTTGACTCTTATAGTTTTTGCCTTCTTGGGATCAAACCCAAACTTCCTTCCCTTGCTTTCTTTTTGATATTCTTTCTCTAATATGCTCCTGTGTCTTTTCTCGTCTTCTGCTAGAAATTTGAATTTCTCCTTTCCACTTTGGTTTCTAATCTGACCAGACAGATAGGAGTAGAAGTCACAAGCAGATTGTTCATCATATATAGCTAATTTCAGAATCTCCAAAGGAGTCATATTTTCCGGTACTTGACCTCTGGCTTCGCTGGGAAGATTTTCCTTATCTTTCTTCATTTATTTTTCTCCTTTTCTATTTTCAGAGCGATCATGCTCACCTCATCTTTGAAATTCTTTCCCCGATTGAATTTTTTCAAATCCTGGCATATCTCCAATAGAAGCTCAGCCAAATCCAATTGGCTATTTTTCTTCAACAATTCAACCAGACGCTTTGTGCCGTATTCCTCCTGCTTTGTATTCAGAGTCTCAACCACTCCATCTGTAAAAAGCAGAACCAAATCCCCCCGAGAGAAATCTAAGCTGCTTTGAGTATATTCTCTTTCCCCTTCCACTCCGACCAAGAGCTCCGAATCTGACAGAGTTTCGGAATCTCCATTCTTTCTTCTTACAAGTACGGCTGGCTGGTGCCCGGCTGAAGTATAGGTTAGTTTTCTTCCTATTCGGTCAATCACCATATATAACAGCGAAACAAACGAACCCCTCTGCCTACACTCCCTCCACAATTCACTGTTAACTTGAGAAACCAACCAAGCCGGATTAGCCAGATTGAGTATTTCTTCCTCTCTAAGGGCTTCCCTGATTCTATCCAGAGTCTTTCGAGTTACCGCTTTCAAGCCAGTAGCATCTATGCCATGACCCATAACATCGTAGATGACCACGCCCAAAAGACTTTTCTTGCCGAAAGTGATCGGAAAAGTATCAACATAATCACCACCCAAAAAGCGAGAGGGCAAATCGATTGCCGCCGCCTTAATGCCAGGTATGGTGCGTACCCTAAGATAGGGAAGCTCATTGGGAATAGCAAAACTAATCTTTTCCCTTTTTATATATTCTTTTCCTTTTGAGAAAATCAGCCTCTTTATTCTTCCATATTCTCCAGCCAATATCTCCCGATGTCTCTTCTCTTCGAGAGAGAGCTGTACTAAAAGCGCTTTGGTTTCGTCGTAGGGAGAACTCTGGCTGGCTTCATTGTAATAGTTGAACGCTTCGGTCTCACGCGCCATCGCACCTAACAAGATATTCAGAAACTCCTTGCTCTTTCTCATCTCTAGTTCTCGCTTGTAACCGTTTTGTCGTACTCTTCCTCCAACTTCAACTTATGTTTGGCTTCCTCGGAAACCAAAACCAAGAAAAGCTTTTTAAGGTCTTCATCTTTAGAGCTAAAAGCTAAATCCTGATACAGTTTATATGACATCTCTTCTTTTTTAATCGCCAACATTAAGGCCTCCGCATATTTCATATCCGGGCTGAATTCCCCTTGAGTGGAATAATCACCGATTTTCAAGTCGGGAATATCCTTTAGCTTATACGCGGAGATATCTTTCAATTTGATATTCTCTAATAGTTTCTGATGCTTCAGCTCTTCCCTTCTCATCTCCTTAAACATATTTTTGACATTGGAAGCGCTAGCCAGATTAGCATAAACCTGATAAAGATTGGCTGACTCCGCTTCCTTTCTTGCGGCAAAAACAATCACCTCATTGAAAACGCAACTATCCATTGGTTTGGCCTTTCAACAGCAAACTTTAAATGATATGATGGCTTTGAATTTAAGTCTGGACGGGAAAACAACTCTCCCGTCCAGACTTCCCCGAATTCCCCGAATTTTCAGGTGTTGAGATGGGTCTTGATAGGCTGACCGAGAACCCTCTATTTCGTCATTTCTGTCATTGCGAGCCGAAGGCGTGGTCCCGCCAATGGCGGGACTTCGTCGTTCCGATTTCATCGGAAGCTCCTCGCAATGACATTCTCGGTCACCCTCTTGAAATGTGTCCCCAGACTGGTTATCTTTTCTTGGCCTTGCTCTTCATCACCTGGCCGCAACACATCAGGGTACTTGTCCCCATTCCCTCTTTGGTAACTGTAATCTCCGCCCCGCAGGGAACACAGACATAGGCGGATTTTGCCTTACGGGCGGTTTTTCTCTTTTTGGCCGGCATCTATTTCACCCCCTTCAGGATTAAAGGTTAGGGCTCGTGGGCTCTACTAAAATTTCTTGAATTTATCTGTGGTTGCTTTGCATACCGGACAGGCCTCTGGTATTTCACCCTCCACGGTGTAGCCGCACACGCCACAAATATAGATATCTTTTAAACTGGCGTCTTTGCCCTCATCTATTGACTGCTTAGCTTTTTGATACATAGCGCAATGAATTTTTTCCGCCTGCAAGGCATAATTCATGCTCTTTTGGGCTGTTTTTTCGTCTTGCAGTTTGGCTACTTCCAGATAAGCTGGATACATCTCCTCAATTTCAAAATCCTCCCCATCAGTAGCCGCCCCCAAATTCTGAGAGGTTGTGCCCAATTCCCCCAGGACCTTGAAATGGTTGGCTGCATGCACTTGCTCGGCAAAGGCGATGGCTTTAAAAAGACGCGAGGTGTTTGGTTTCCCCTCCTTTTGGGCACATTGGGAGAAGATCAGGTAACGCATATGTGCCTTACTTTCTCCAGCAAAAGCGGAATTCAGGTTATCTTGGGTCATTTTACGCATAAAGTTTCTCCTTTCTATAATTTCGAAGTTAACTATGGCAAACGCATTAAATGTTGTTACATATTAGAGCAATATGCAATCTATTTTAAAATCCCCCTGGTGTCCCCCTTTTTCAAAGGGGGAGACCTCTTTTTCCCCCTCTTTGGAAAAGAGGGGCGAGGGGAGATTCATTGAACATAAACTAATGCGTTTGTATTAAATTAGTTACTCTTGGCAAACTTATTCTTAATACGACAAAGCTCCTTTTCTTCTTTGTGTAATCTCATTCCATTTCTTCTATAGCACGAATGACCTCATATTCCGTGGAGACTTTCAAAAGCTTCTGTATAAAATAATCATATTGCAGCATCCCCGCCAAGGCTTTAAAAATCTTTAGGTAGAGCTTATCTTCGTAGGGTGGTGCGGCCATTACGAAAAAAAGGTGAACCGGTTTTTTGTCCAGAGAATCGAATTCATACCCTGACTTGGAGCGAGCAAACCCGAGGATGAACTCCCGCGCCTGCATGCTTCGGATATGGGGAATAGCTATTCCCTGACCGATCCCGGTGGTGGCTTTTTTCTCACGATTGAAGAAATCCAAAAGCAGCTTCTTCTTATTAACCACCCTGCCCGATTTGTCCAATAAATCCACTAACTCTTTGAGAATCTCATTTTTTATGAACATCATCCTCTTTTGAGGGTGAACGGATGAATCAGCTGGAAATTCCACCTTAGTTTTCATCTCCAACTTGATAAGTTCCGGCTTTAATAGTTTGGAAATCTGCATATATTTAGACCAGACTTAACGGGTCAACTTCTACTTTAATTCGAACTGACCTATTCTTTGCGAATTCATCTCGCTTCAAGATGGAATTGGTTAAATTGTTTACCTTCATTGGGGATGTGGTCTTTATGATAAGTTGCCACTGATTCGGCTTTTTTCTTTTAGCATGATAGATGGGAGTCGGACCCAATATCTTGGTTTTGCTGACTTTCCCTTGCTCAATTATCCGATTTAGGCTCTGTACAAAAGAGCTGGAGAATTTCATTGCCTTCTCTTGGATTCTGCCTGAAAACCAGATGGAGATCAAGTGGCTGAATGGGGGATAGAAAAGCTCTTTTCTCTGTTCTATTTCTTTCTGGTAGAAATAATCGAAGTCGCCTCTCAGGGCACAGCGGATGACCCAATCTTTTGGTCGGGAAGTCTGGAGGACCAATTTGGCTTGAGAATTCATCTCAATCATACGATCCACTATCTGAGAGAGAAAATGAAAGGTTCTTTCCCTTGCTCTAAAATCAGGATAAGTCAAAAGCTCATCTATTGAAAGTATAATCACCAAACCTACTTTTGACAAGTCCAACCCCCCAAAGATCATCTGTGTACCCAGAAGGACCTGATATTTCCCCTGATAGAATTCGAACAAGATCCTCTTGGCGCCTCCTGGTTTATCTGTTACATCCTTATCCAATCTTACGCTTTTGATTTGGGGTAAGCTTTCGCTTAAGAATTGTTCCAGGTCTTGAGTCCCTAATCCTCGATAGGAAAAATCAGACCCACCACACTGAGGACAGACATTCGCTCCCTTTTGTTCATAATTGCAGTAACGGCATCGCAGCACAGACTCATCCTTATGCAAGGCCAGACTTATACCACAATCCGGACATCTGAAGACCAAGCCACAATCCTCGCAGATGACTAATCTGGAAGAACCACGACGATTCAAAAGCAGAACAACCGGCTTGGTCTCCTTTCTCAGGATATCGAGGACTGGGGGTGAGATGATCGCTTTAGCCCCACTCTTTTTCTTGTCTATGATCTCCGTCTTTAGAGCAGGCCTCGCTTTGCTTTCCACCCTTATATCACACAACCTATATTTCCCTCTTTGGCAATTGTAAAAGGATTCCAAGCTGGGGAAGCTACAGGACAAAATAACTGTGGCTTTCTCCAATCTTCCCCTCACCACAGCCACATCCCTGGCATTGTAGTGAGGAGACGCTTCTTCCTTATGTAAAGGGTGATTCTCCTCTTCTACCACAATCAGCCCCAAATCATCCAAAGGGGCAAAGACTGCTGAACGCGTGCCCAAAACCAAAGAAAATTCTTTACTCTTTATCTTTTCCCAAATGCCCATCTTCTGGTTAATTGAAATTTGGGGATGTAAAACCGCCATTTTTTCATTGAACGTTCTCTGCCAACTGGAAACTGTCTCATCTAAGAGATGGGTTTCAGGTAATATGACCAGGACTTGCTTCTGGGCTTGCACTGCTTTTTTGGCTAATTCCAGATGAACCATTCTTCTTGTGATTCTATCTCTTCCCATCAATAAGAAAGTGGAATATGTTTTCTTTTCTATGTCTTGTGATATTAAATCCACAATCTTTCGTTCATCATCCTTCAAACCCAGACCACTGATTTCGGTTGAGCTTGATTTCGCACGAATTCTCAGGGGCAAAGCTGGATCTTTTGGGTCAGTTTTGATCGGCCTCAATCCAAATCTGACCAATCCCTTTTGTTGGAGGTGCTGCAGATGCTGGTAGATATCTTCCATGCCTGAACTCTGAACTAATCTGTTCAATTTCATTTTCTGTTTGCTTTTAATAAGTCCCAATGTATCCTTCTCTTCAGCTGATAAGCCTTTCATTTCCAAATCGGCTGGCACATTTTCTATCCATATCCTTCCGGAAATATCGGGGTATTGAGGTGAGGCGAATTTCAGACACTCTCCCCAATCGGCGGAGTAATACTCCGACATCCATTTTGTTAGACCCAGCACGGTGTTGCTGAACCAGGGATACGTTTCAAGTGCAAGCAGGATATTTTTGGTCTTGATTTGTGGAGCAGGAACATTTAGTCCGACTACTACCCCCATCATTAACCTTTTTCCCAACTGAACCAAGACCCTTTGACCCAAATATACCTTCCCGACTAGACTCTCCGGAACTCCGTAGGTGAAAAGCTTCTTAATGGGCAGGGGTAAAGCTAAATCAACATACATTTAACGTCCTTTAGACAATCAAAAGGCAGTGGGGTACCACTGCCTTTTGGACTAAAAACAGTCGCCTCGAGCAAGCTATTGAGTGATGCCCGCTTTCTTTAGCGCCTCTTCTCCCTTTTCCTTCATTCCCTTCTTGGTATAGAGCACAGCCAGATAATTCCACGCCTCTTTGTTATTCGGGTCGAGGCTGACAAGTTTCTCAAATACTTGTAACGCCTCATCCCATTTTTCCTGATGGAAAAGAGATCCTCCCAAATATCCTCTGGCTTCGTTATCATTGGGCTCAAGCTCCATAGCTTTGGCGAAATCCAGTTCCGCTTTGTGGTAGATCTCTTTCTGTTCGGCTAACAACTGCCTCACCTTGGCTTCTAAAGTCTTATTTTGGGGGTCAGCTGCCAGAGCGTCATTGGCTTGCTTCATTTGTTCATAATACGCCTGGGCTTGCTTCATGAAAACTAGTCCACGATTGAAATAAGTATCTTTTTGTTCCGGATCGACCTGCAATATCTTATTGTAGACCTGCATTGCATTGCTGTCGTCACCTTTCTGACCATAAATCATTGCCAAGTTGGTCAAGGCATTTATGTTAGTGGGATCGCGCTCTAATATTTTATTATAGATACCTAAAGCTTTATCATATTGCTTGGCGTTCACCAAGACAAAGGCATAGATGTTCTGCACATTTCCATCTTCGGGCATAAGCTGGTAAGCTTTATCGCAATAAGGCAAAGCTTCAGTGATTTTGTCCATCTTGGCACTAGTCACGCAATAATTCAGATAACCATCATACTTTTCCGGTTTAATACTTATGGCCAATTTGAACCATTTCAGGGCTTCCTCAGAGCTATCCTGATTGGCTAAATTCACCCCTTTTGAGAAAATATCTCCCCAGGCCTTTTCCTCCATTTCTCCCATATCTTTGATGTTAATCGGGTCGAGGTTGTGCTCTCTTGCCAG
>DASWLN010000001.1:0-2110 GCA_036396115.1 Candidatus Zixiibacteriota bacterium | reverse complement strand
CGATATATCTTTGCATGTTTTATTTTTTATCTCACGCCCGCCTGCCCCGAACCATGTTAGAGGTTCGTGGGCTTCGCTCGAGTCCAGAGAGAACTCAGATAAAAGCAACCTTTTCCTCCAATCGGGAGATACCGATTGGAGAGAAATTTCACTCTCCGCGGTCTCTGCGTGAGACATCTTTTCATTTGGTTGCGGCGACGCGGCGCTGAGGAAATATATATAATAAAATGGCACTATCCCTGATCACTGTTTTAGCTTAAGGTATTTCTCTCTCAGCTTCCGCTTTTCTGTCTTGCCAGTGGAGCTTCGCGGTATTTGGTCAAAGATAATCCGGCGAGGGCGCTTGTAACGGGGTAAGTTCTGTTCACAGAATGACTTCATTTCTTCTTCAGTTAAAGCCTCCCCAGCCTTAAGCTCAATGAAAGCCGTAACGACTTCGCCTAATCTCTCGTCTGGAGTCCCTATCGCTGCCACATCACGAACCTTAGGGTGCCTCTGAATTACCTCTTCGACCTCTATGGGATAAATGTTTTCCCCACCGCTAATGATTAAGTCCTTTTTTCTATCGACAAGGTAAATAAATCCTTCTTCATCCATTTTGGCTAAATCACCTGTGTATAGCCAATCGTCTTGTATAGTCTGGGCGGTTAATTGGGGATTTTTATAATATTCCTTCATGACGCTAGGACCTTTGATAATGAGTTCGCCAATCTCTCCTAGTCGTACATCTTCACCATGGTCATTGACGATACGAGCATCCCACAATAAGCCTGGTTTTCCAATAGCGCCAATTTTCCTCTCGTTTCCAATCCCAAGGTGAACCGTTCCTGGCCCTGCAGATTCACTCAACCCATAGGTATTATCAAATTGCATCTCCGGGAAATATTTCTTCCACCTTTGAACTAAGTTGGGAGGAATAGGCTGGGCACCCATGAACATCAGACGCCAATGTCTGAGATCATAATTCTCCTTCCTTAATTCTCCTTTATCTAAAGCCTCAAGAATGTCTAAAGCCCACGGTACCAGGAGAAATACGATGGATATCTGCTCCTTCGAAATGTTTTCAAATATGTACTGCGGCGTAATCTTTTCTGTCAACAGGATGGCTCTTCCTCCCGCAAGCATGCATCCAAATAAATGTCCTATGGCCAAATGATAGAAAGGGGGCATCATCAAAAGGGTGTCACTGTGCTCCCACCGATCATTGATTACTTCATTTATGGCAACACCAACCATATTCTTGTGGACATGGAGTACCGGCTTGGGAGGACCGGTGGTGCCTGAGGTGAAATAAAGTGCACACTCATCCTCACCCTTTATCTCTACCTTAGGGAGCTTGGGAGAGCTTTTTCCAATAAGATCCTCCATACGCTCCATGTCTTTAAAAGAGCCAATGCAAACATAGTTTCTTACCGCAGTTAAGTCCGGACGAATAGCGCTTATTATCTCTGTATATTCTTCATCCAGAATAAAAGCCACTGGCTGAGCTACGTCAGCACAATACTTTATATCATCACCGGTAAATCTAAAATTGAGAGGAAGGGCCCATGCTCCCGTTGCCATGACAGCAAAATAAGCTTCAAGCCAGTTTATGGAATTTCTCCCATAAATAAAAACCTTCTCGCCTTTTTTCACTCCTCTATCTATAAGGGCATTGGCCAATCGATTGACTCTCTCACTAAATTGAGCCCAACTGATTTCCCTTCTCACATAGGTGACAGGTTTTACCTCAACAAACGCTATCTCATTAGGATAGATTCGAGCATTCTTGACTATGATGGACACCATATTCATAGTAATCTCTCCCAAATATTCCTTTTCGCTCCAGACAAGTCAAACCCTACATCAGTGATAATTTATGGGGAAGATAAAGGCAGATCTGTGGAAACATAAACAATAAAGCTGCACAAAGGATCATACCGATTATAAAAGGATAGACACCGCTATAAATCACGCCAAATGGCTCCTTGGTAATATTTTTGACCACAAAGACATTAACCGCCACAGGAGGAATAACCACCCCGATCATTACAAAAATATGCAGAATGACACCAAACCATATAGGATCGAATCCGAGTTTGAGGACGACAGGATAGAAGATGGGAGTGGC